>NZ_JBYTCN010000003.1:237507-319627 GCF_058790335.1 Rhodanobacter sp. FW101-FHT13A11
GCGCACCCTGTGCGCGAATGCCCTTCGTCACGTGACGGAAAGCATTCGCGCACAGGGTGCGCTCCTACAGGTGCGCTGGGTTATTCTTGGCAGCCCTCGTGCCCGTGTCGTGGCGCGAAGCAGCTTTCAAACCCAAGGATTCGCGATGACCATCAACGTCACCTTCACCACCAACCGCGGCCCGATCCGCCTGCGCCTGCATGAAGACAGGGCGCCGGTGACGGTGGCCAGCTTCGTCAACCTGGCCCGTCGCGGCTACTACGATGGCCTGTCGTTCCACCGCGTGATCGCCGATTTCATGATCCAGGGCGGTTGCCCCGAGGGCAGCGGCCGCGGCGGTCCGGGCTACAAGTTCGAGGACGAGTTCAACCCGTCGCTGCGCCATGACAAGCCGGGCGTGCTGTCGATGGCGAATGCCGGCCCGCGTACCAACGGCAGCCAGTTCTTCATCACCCACGGTCCGACGCCGTGGCTGGACGGCAAGCACAGCGTGTTCGGCGAAGTGGTCGACGCGGCCGACATGGACGTGGTCAACGCGATCCGGCAGGGCGACACGATCGGGAAGGTCACCGTCGAGGGCGATGTCGACGCGTTGCTGGCGGCGCAGGCCGACCGCGTGGCGGAATGGAACGCGGTGCTCGATCGGCGCGGCTGAATTCTTGCCATGGATGCACAGGAAACCGCCGGTCCCAGCCGGCGGTTTCTTTTTGTGCGCGGACGTCATGACAAATGCGGTTTCGCGTGTCTATGATCGGCAGGCAACGCACCCATTCACTTGATGAAGGAGAACGACCATGTCATTCCTCGACAGTCTGCTCGGAGGACAGGGGCAACAGGCCGGCGGGACGGGTTCGCTGATCGGCGTGGCCGGCCAGCTGCTGCAGCAGGCCGGCGGGGTGCAGGGCCTGGCCAGCATGCTGCAGCAGCACGGGCTGGGCGATGCCGTGCAGTCGTGGATCGGCACCGGCGCCAATCAGCCGGTTTCCGGCGAGCAGCTCGGCCAGGCGTTGCAGAGTGGCGGCATGGGCTCGGTTGTGCAGGAGGCCGCCAGCAAGCTCGGCGTCGATCCCAGCGTGGTGCTCAACGGGCTGTCGCAGGTGCTGCCGCATGCGGTCGATCACCTGACGCCGGATGGCCAGGCTCCGGCTGCCGGCCAGCAGGGCGGCGGTTTCGATCTCGGCATGCTTGAAGGCCTTGCCGGCAAGCTGATCGGTGGCAGGGCCTGAAACAGCCGGCCTGAAACCGGAGCGGTTCACGAAAAGAAAACGGCGGGAGTCACCCCGCCGTTTTCTTTTTTGCACGGCCTGCCGAGGCGGACGCTCGCGCCCCGGCTGCCGACGACGGTCAGTGGACCACGAAGTGCACGACCAGCAGCAGGATGACGGCGCCCACGATGGACATCAGGAAGCCGGCCGTATGGAACTTGGAATCGGGCGGCGGCGCGCTGATCATCCTGCCGATCAGGCCGCCGATGACCGAACCTACGATGCCGACGATGGCCGTCAGCCAGAAGCCGAGGTGTATGTCGGCATGGAAGATGTGGACGAGGAGAAACTTGCCGATCAGACCGACGAAGAAGCCAACGATGATGGACCATATCAGGTGGAACATGGACATCTACCTCCCGGGTTGTTGTTGACTCGACCAATTCCACCAGCGACCGTGTGCACGATGGTGCGGCGGCGTCCGCATCATGCATGGATTTGGCCGAATTGCGCCATAGGCACTTGATGTCGCAAGGTTTTGCGGCTCGCTGGATGCCGCAGCGCCGCATGCTAAAATTCGCGGGTTTGCAGACCGCACCCCCTGACGTCGAGGAACCCATGCCCCATCTCGCCCAGCGCGTCGGCCGCGCCAAACCCAGCGCGATCATGGTGATTGCCGAGAAGGCGAAGCAGCTCAAGGCCGCGGGCCGCGACATCATCAGCTTCTCCATCGGCGTGCCGAATTTCCTGCCGGGCGAGCACGTGTACGCCGCCGCGCGCGAGTCGCTGTCGCACGACTCCGGCCAGTACGGCAGCAACCGCGGTGCCGAGGCCTTGCTGGACGCGTTCCTCAAGCACATCGAGGCGCTGGGCTTCACCGGCTACACCAGGATGAACCTGTCGATCGGCATCGGCGCCAAGCAGGTGCTGTACAACCTGGCCGAGGCGCTGCTGGACGAGGGCGACGAGATCTGCTTCGCCGCGCCGTACTGGACCACCTACCGCGACATCGCCGACATCGTGGGCGCGAAGGCCAACGTGATGCACTGCGGGCCGGAGCAGAACTACAAGCTCACCCCGGCCCAGCTCGATGCCGCGCTGGCGCGCAAGCCGAAGGTGTTCCTCTTCAACAACCCGTCCAACCCCACCGGCATGGTCTATACCACGGGGGAGATCGCCGCGCTGGCCGACGTGCTGGCGAAGCACCCAGACACCTGGGTGATCACCGACGACATCTACAACTCGATGGTGTTCGACGGCATCGGCTACCACAACTTCGTTTTCGCCCGGCCCGAACTGCGCGAGCGGGTGATCTTCGTCGACTCGGTGTCCAAGACCTACGGCATGCCGGGCTGGCGCGTGGGCCTGGTGGCCGGCCCCGAGGCGGTGGCCAAGGCCATCACCACGCTCAATTCCAACCACATCACCAGCCTGCCGGAAGTGATCACGGCGGCGGCAGTGGCCGCGTTCAGCGGACCGCAGGACATCCCGCGGGCGAAGTGCGCCGAGTTCGCCGGCAAGCGCGACATCGTGGTCGCCGCGCTCGAGGCGATCCCCGGCGTGGTCTGCCCGCGGCCGCAGGGTGCGTTCTATGCGTTCCCCGACGTTTCCGTGGCGTTCGGCAAGAGCCATGGCGGCACGAGGATCCACAACGACGTGGAGTTCTGCGCCGCGCTGCTGGAAGCCAAGGGCGTCGCCTGCGTGCCGGGCTCCGCCTTCGGCGAGCCGCGCGCGATGCGCATTTCCTACACCTGCCCGACCGCACAATTGCAGCCGGGCCTGCAACGCATCCAGCAGTTCTTCGCCGAGCTGAGCTGAATACATCACCTGCAGGAGCGCACCTTGTGCGCGATGGCTCTTCGCTACGTGACGAAAAGCATCGCGCACAGGGTGCGCCCCTACATAAAATGAACATCCCAAGAAGGAGTCACTGTCCATGAAAGCCCCCGTTCGAGTTGCCGTCACCGGCGCCGCCGGCCAGATCGGTTATGCCTTGCTGTTCCGTATTGCCGCCGGCGACATGCTGGGCCCGGACCAGCCGGTGATCCTGCACCTGCTGGAAATCACCCCGGCGCTGCCGTCGCTGCAGGGCGTGGTGATGGAACTGAACGACTGCGCGTTTCCGACCCTGGCCGGCGTGGTCGCCACCGACGACGCCAACGTCGCGTTCAAGGACGTCGACTACGCGCTGCTGGTCGGTGCCCGTCCGCGCGGACCCGGCATGGAGCGCAAGGATCTGCTGGAGGCGAACGGTGCGATCTTCGGCCCGCAGGGCAAGGCGCTGAACGCGCATGCCAAGCGCGACGTGAGGGTGCTGGTGGTGGGCAACCCGGCCAACACCAATGCGCTGATCGCCCAGCAGAACGCCCCGGACCTGGATCCGAAGTGCTTCACCGCGATGGTCCGCCTCGACCACAACCGCGCCAAGAGCCAGCTCGCCGAGAAGACCGGCAAGCACAACACCGACGTGAAGAAGATGACGATCTGGGGCAACCACAGCTCCACCCAGTATCCGGACCTGTACCACGCCACCGTGGGCGGCAAGCCGGCGCTGTCGCTGGTCGACCAGGCCTGGTACGAGAGCGACTTCATCCCCACCGTGCAGCAGCGCGGCGCGGCGATCATCAAGGCGCGCGGCGCTTCATCGGCGGCGTCGGCGGCGTCGGCCGCGATCGACCACATGCGCACCTGGGCGCTGGGCACGGAAGAGGGCGACTGGGTCTCGATGGGCATCCCTTCGGACGGTTCCTACGGCATCGCCCCGGGCGTGATCTACGGCTACCCGGTAACCGTAAAGAACGGCAAGTACGCCATCGTGCAGGGACTGGAGATCAACGCGTTCTCGCGCGCCCGCATGGACGCCACCGACAAGGAGCTGCGCGAAGAGCGCGCCGGCGTCGAGCACCTGTTCGCGAAGAAGTAAGCCGCCCTTCCCGGAACGGGAAGGCGATCGACGGGCCGGCTTGCCGGCCCGTCGTCGTTTGCGCCCGCTTGACGCGAAGTAGGGGTACGGCCGTCACGCAGCTTGTACATGCCTTCTTGCTTAAATCGCCGCGATTGCAGGGGCCCGCCGGCGTTTCCGGGCAGACGCCGGAACAGCGGGGTGTCGTGATGGCGGCCGGGCGGCGGAAGGTACGGGAATGGCTGCGACTATCCTGGTATGCGGCAGGCTGTTCGACGGCATCGGCGACGCGCTCACCGGCCCGGTCGAGATACGCATCGAAGACGGTCGCATCGTCGAGCGGGGCGCGTCGACAGGGCATCCGTCGGGTGCCCGCGTGGTGGACCTCTCCGACCGCACGGTCATGCCGGGGTTCATCGACACCCACGTCCATCTCTGCATCGACGGCCTCAACCTGCGCCAGCAGACCCTGCAGTGTCCGGCGACCAAGGCGTTGGGCGGCTTGCATCTGGCGCAGCAGTACATGCGCTGCGGATTCACCACGCTGCGCGACATGGGCACGCTCGATGCGGAATGGCCCACGGTCAATCTGCGCGACGCCATCGACGGCGGACTGGTGCATGGCCCGCGGCTGGTCGTCGCCGCGCACATGATCAGCGCCACCGGCGGGCATGCCGACATGCAGGGAGCGTTCCCGTGCCGCTGCCACCTGGGCCTGTCGAAGGTGGCCGACTCGCCGGGCAGGATTCGCGAACTGGTGCGCATGGAGCATGCCTTCGGCGGCGACTGGATCAAGACCATGAACACGGGCGGCTACATGAGCTTCGGCGACGACCCGGCGCGGGTGACCTGGTTCGAAGAAGAAATGCAGTGCCTGGCGGAGGCGGCGCACCAGCTGGGCTTGCCGGTGGCGGTGCACACCGGGGCAGCCGAGGGATGCAGGCAGGCGCTGCGGGCCGGTGCGCGCAGCCTGGAGCATTGCTACCTGATCGACGACGAGGGCATCCGGATGGCCGAGAAGAACGGAGCCTTCCTGGTGCCGACCATGCAGATGACGCGCGAGGACAAGGTCTTGCTGGAAGCGCACCGGCTTCCCGCACAGGCGACCTGGAAGTTCAGCCGCGATGTGGACGCCATCGAGACCGCACAGCGGCGGATGGCGAACAGCCACGCGAAGATTGCCTACGGCACGGATTGCGGCATGTTCCCCTTCAGCCACGGCATCCTCGAGTTCCAGGCGATGGTGGCCGCCGGGCTGCCCCCGCTGCGCGCGCTGAAGGCGGCCACCAGCGTCGCGGCCGAACTGCTGCAGCGGAACGACATCGGCGTGATCGAACCCGGTCGGCAGGCGGACATCGTGGCGATGCCCGGTGACCCGATTGCCGACATCGCGGCCACGGCGAGCGTGGACTTCGTGATGCGCGCCGGTCGTATCTACCGGCATGGAACCTACGATCCCCTCCAGTGACGCCGAAGGCCGGATGCGCGCCGGCAGCCAGCCGCTCGACCAGCCCTGCTGGTTCCCGCCACCGCGAGGTCACTATCATGAATGCGCGGAGCGCGACCCGGAGTTCACCATGCTGAGCAATTATCCGTTGACCGGCAACCATGCACAGGCGACTGCCGGTGCCGTACCGACCTCCATGGGCCGGTTCGGCGATGGCGCCCGCGGACTTGCGCCGGTCCGGCCATGGACCCAGGCGGCCGGGTTGCACGCCATGCCGGCGGCCGCGCCGGTCCGGCCGGGGCCGGGCGGGTGCGCTGCATGAACGAGACGCTGCTGTTCGCGTTGCTGGATCTGACCGGAACCTTCGTGTTCGCGTTGAGCGGCGCCACGGCAGCGAAGCAGCGCAACCTCGACCTGTTCGGCATCATCGCCCTGGCCTTCCTCGTGGCCTGCGGCGGCGGCATCGTCCGTGACCTGTGCATCGGGGCGATTCCGCCCACGGGCTTGTCCGTCTGGCGCTACATGGCGGTATCGATCCTGGCCGTGCTGGCGGTCATCGGTGCCTATCCGTGGGTGGTGCGCCTCGCGCATCCGGTGCGGTTCTTCGACGGCCTTGGCATGGGTTTCTTCGCGGTCGCCGGCGCGCACAAGGCCTTGCTCCACGGGCAGAACATGGAAACCGCCGTGCTGCTGGGCATGGTCACTGCCGTCGGTGGCGGCGTGATGCGCGACGTATTGCTGAACCGGGTGCCATTGATCCTGCAGAAGGAGATCTACGCCTCGGCGGCCCTGCTGGGTGCGGGCTTCGAGGTCGCCGGCGAACACTTCGGCTGGTCGACGCAATGGGTGCCCTGGGTGGGGATTCTGCTCAGCAGCGGGTTGCGCCAGCTGTCGCTGAAATACGGCTGGCAGTTGCCCACGTTCCCTTCCAGGCGGGGACACCAACCTCCCGATTGACCCGCCGGCGGGGGCGGCTTCGCGGGTACGACGCTTCGACCATGGTCGACTGCCTTGCCGCGGCGGCTCTGGTACAGACTGTGGCATCGAGACCGCGGGAGCGCGCGCATGCGTTACGAGGATTTCTACCGGCAGTCGGTCGAAGCGCCGGAGCAGTTCTGGGCCGAGCAGGCCCGGTTGATCCACTGGGACACGCCGCCGCGGCAGATCCTCGACCAGTCGAACCCGCCGTTCCGTCGCTGGTTCGTCGGCGGCACCACCAACCTCTGCTACAACGCGGTCGACCGGCACCTGGCCGAACGCGCGGAGCAACTGGCGCTGGTGGCGGTTTCCAGCGAGACCGACATCACGCGCGAGTTCACCTACCGCCAGCTGCATCGCGAGGTGAACGCGTTCGCCGCCGTGCTGCAGTCGCTGGACGTGGGCAAGGGCGACCGCGTGGTGATTTACCTGCCGAACATCGCCGAGGCGGTGTTCGCGATGCTGGCCTGCGCGCGCATCGGCGCGATCCATTCGGTGGTGTTCGGCGGCTTCGCCGCGCACAACCTGGCGTTGCGCATCGACGACGCGCAGCCGAAGCTGCTGGTCTGCGCCGATGCCGGCATGCGCGCGGGCAAGGTGATTCCGTACAAGCCGCTGGTCGACGCGGCGCTGAACGAGGCCTCGGCGCCGCCGCCGCACGTGCTGATCGTCGACCGCAAGCTCGATCCGCAGATGACCCGGGTGGCCGGGCGCGACCTCGACTACGCCGAGCTGCGCGCGCGCCACGAGGATGCCGAGGTGCCGGTGGCGTGGCTGGAGTCGAACGAGCCGAGCTATCTGCTGTACACCTCCGGCACCACCGGCAAGCCGAAGGGCGTGCAGCGCGACGTGGGCGGTTACGCGGTGGCGATGGCGCTGTCGATCCGCCAGGTGTTCGACATCGCGCCGGGGCAGGTGATGTTCGCCACCTCGGACGTGGGCTGGGCGGTGGGGCATTCCTACAACGTCTACGGTCCGCTGATCGGCGGCGCCACTTCCCTGCTGTACGAAGGGCTGCCGACGCGGCCGGATGCGGGCATCTGGTGGCGTCTGTGCGAGCAGTACGGCGTGCGCACGATGTTTTCCTCGCCCACCGCGATCCGCGTGCTGAAGAAGCAGGACGAGAGCTGGCTGAAGAAGTACGACCTGTCGAAGCTGAAATGGCTGTTCCTCGCCGGCGAGCCGCTGGACGAGCCGACCGCGCAGTGGATCACCGGCGCGCTCGGCGTGCCGGTGATCGACAACTACTGGCAGACCGAGACGGGCTGGCCGGCGATCACCCTGATGCCGGGGCTGGAGCTGAAGACGGTGAAGTTCGGCTCGCCCGGCCTGCCGGCGCCGGGCTACCGGATGAAGGTGATCGACGAGAACACCGGCAAGGAAGTCGCGGCCGGAACCAAGGGCGTGCTGGTGTTCCAGCCGCCGCTGCCGCCGGGTTGCCTGACGACCGTGTGGCGCGACGACGACCGCTACGTGCACAGCTACTTCAGCCACTTCCGCGAGCTGCTGTACAGCTCGCTGGACTGGGCCGTGCGCGACGAGGACGGCTACACGTTCGTGCTCGGCCGTACCGACGACGTGATCAACGTGGCCGGCCATCGCCTGGGCACGCGCGAGATCGAGGAATCGGTGGCCAGCCACCCGGCAGTGGCCGAGGCGGCGGTGATCGGCGTGAGGGATGAATTGAAAGGGCAGGTGCCGATCGTGTTCGCCACGCTCAAGCAGGACGCCGGCGACGGCGCCGGCGCGGTGGCGAAGGCGATGCAGCAGCGCGTAGTCGACCAGCTCGGCGGCGTGGCGAAACCGTCGCGCGTCTACGTGGTGAATGCCTTGCCGAAGACCCGTTCCGGCAAGCTGCTGCGCCGCTCGCTGCAGGCGCTGGCGGAGCAGCGTGATCCGGGGGATCTGTCCACGCTGGATGATCCGGGCGCGCTGGACGATATCCGCCGTGCGCTGGAGCGTGGCCCCGACCAGGGCAGCTGATCCGCGTAGGAGCGCACCCTGTGCGCGATGGCTCTGATGTCGATCGACGCGAAGAGCCATCGCGCACAGGGTGCGCTCCTACACCCGTTTTTTTTGCGGTCAGGCTGCCACCGCTTGCTTTTCCGGTTTCGCGGCGGCCACCGGGCTGCGGATCAGGTGGTCGAACGCGCCCAGCGCTGCGGTGGAGCCGGCGCCCATCGCGATCACGATCTGCTTGTACGGCACCGTGGTGGCGTCGCCGGCAGCGAACACGCCGGGCAGCGAGGTCTGGCCGCGTGCGTCGATGACGATCTCGCCGCGCTGGGACAGTTCCAGCGTGCCCTTCAGCCATTCGGTGTTCGGCAGCAGGCCGATCTGCACGAAGATGCCTTCCAGTTCGAGGCTGTGCATCACGCCATCGACGCGATCCTTGTAGACCAGGCCGGTGACTTTCTGCCCGTCGCCCAGCACCTCGGTGCTCTGCGCGCTGACGACCACGTCGACGTTGGGAAGACTGCGCAGCTTGCGCTGCAGCACCTCGTCCGCGCGCAGCTTGCCGTCGAACTCGACCAGGGTGACGTGGGCCACGATGCCGGCCAGGTCGATCGCGGCCTCCACGCCGGAGTTGCCGCCGCCGATCACCGCCACGCGCTTGCCCTTGAACAGCGGGCCGTCGCAGTGCGGGCAATAGGCCACGCCCTTGTTGCGGTACTGGTCTTCGCCGGGCACGCCCATCTGTCGCCAGCGTGCGCCGGTGGAGAGGATCACGGTTTTCGATTTCAGCGTGGCGCCGTTCGCCAGCTGCACTTCGACCAGGCCGCCGGTGGCGTCGCTGGCCGGCACCAGCTTCTCGGCGCGCTGCAGGTTCATGACGTCGACGTCGTATTCCTTGACGTGCTGCTCCAGCGCCATGCCCATCTTCGGGCCGTCGGTGGCGGTGACCGAGATGAAGTTCTCGATCGCCATGGTGTCCAGCACCTGGCCGCCGAAACGCTCGGCCGCCACGCCGGTGCGTATGCCCTTGCGCGCGGCGTAGATCGCCGCCGCGGCGCCGGCCGGGCCGCCGCCGACGACGAGCACGTCGAACGCGTCCTTGGCCTCGATCTTCTCGGCCTCGCGCTGCGCGGCACCGGTGTCGAGCCTGGCCAGGATCTGCTCCAGGCTCATGCGGCCCTGGTCGAACACCTCGCCGTTGAGGTAGACGGTGGGCACCGACATCACCTGGCGTGCCTCGACTTCGTCCTGGTACAGCGCGCCGTCGATGGCGACGTGCCGGATTTTCGGGTTCAGCACGCTCATCAGGTTCAGCGCCTGCACCACGTCCGGACAGTTCTGGCAGGACAGCGAGAAATAGGTCTCGAAGCGGAACACGCCATCAGGGGCGGGGCCGTCGAGGTTCTTCACCTGCTCGATCACGTCGGCCGCGGCCTTGGACGGATGGCCGCCGACCTGCAGCAGGGCCAGCACGAGCGAGGTGAATTCATGGCCCAGCGGAATGCCGGCGAAGCGCACGCCGATGTCGGTGCCCGTGCGATTGATCGCAAACGAGGGCTTGCGCGCGTCGTCGTCGCGGCGGACCAGGCTGATCCGGTCGGATAGCGCCGCGATTTCCTCGAGCAGCTCGTTCAGTTCGGCGGACTTGGCGCTGTCGTCCAGGGACGCAACGATCTCGATCGGCTGCGTGACCTTTTCCAGATAGGCCTTCAACTGGGTCTTGAGGTTGGCATCCAACATGGCGGACTCCGTAGGTTTCTTCGGGGTGTGCGTGGCGAGCACCCGGGCGGACCCGGGCGTCGCTTCATGCTTGTGTTTCGGTAGTGCGGGCCCGGAAGAACTCCGGGCCCGTGGCGCATGGCGCGGTACCGCTTAGATCTTGCCGACCAGGTCCAGCGACGGGGCCAGGGTCTTCTCGCCTTCCTTCCACTTGGCCGGGCAGACCTCGCCCGGATGGGCGGCGACGTACTGCGCGGCCTTGACCTTGCGCAGCAGCTCGGAGGCGTCGCGGCCGATGCCGCCGGCATTGATCTCGACGATCTGGATCTTGCCCGCCGGATCGATCACGAAGGTGCCGCGGTCGGCCAGGCCGGCTTCCTCGATCATCACCTCGAAGTTGCGGCTGATCGTGCCGGTGGGGTCGCCGACCATGGTGTACTGGATCTTCTTCACCGCGTCGGAGGTGTCGTGCCAGGCCTTGTGGGCGAAATGGGTGTCGGTGGACACCGAGTAGATCTCCACGCCCAGCTTCTGGAACTCGGCGTAGTTGTCGGCCAGGTCTTCGAGTTCCGTCGGGCAGACGAAGGTGAAGTCGGCCGGGTAGAAGAACACGACCGACCACTTGCCCTTCAGGTTGGCGTCGGTGACTTCGATGAACTTGCCGGCCTTGAGGGCCTGGGCCTTGAACGGTTTCACTTCGGTGTTGATCAGGGACATCGTTGCTTGCTTCCCGTGGTGGTTGAAGGATGGAGGAATGCTATGGCCTGCGATTTCATAAATCTAATTGATTGTTGGCATGGTTGCGATTGGTCGTGGCTATCGTTAGGCCATCCAGAGGTGAGGCCGGGCGGAGCAGCTTCAAGGCCCCGCCGCCCGGCCGCGCCACGCGCGAGGGGTTACGGCGCGGCCGCGAGGCGGTCGCGCAGCTGGTGGTCGACCACCGTGGCGGTGACGATGTCGCTGCCCACGTTCACCGTGGTGCGCATCATGTCGAGGATGCGATCGACGCCGATGATGATGCCGATGCCTTCGGGCGGGATGCCGAACGTGGCCAGCAGGCCGGCGATCATCGGCAGCGAGCCGCCCGGGATGCCGGCCACGGCCACCGCACTGAGCACCGAGAGCAGCATCAGGATGGCCTGGTGGCTCAGGGTGAGTTCCACGCCGAACGCCTGCGCCACGAACAACACCACGCAGCCTTCGAACAGGGCGGTGCCGCTCATGTTCATGGTGGCGCCCAGCGGCAGCACGAAGCCGGCCGTGCTGGGGGCGAGTTTCAGATCGTCATGCGCCACCGCCAGCGAAGCGGGCAGGCAGGCGTTGCTGGAACTGGTCGAGAACGCGGTGATCAGCAGCGGCCGGATCTGCCGGAAATACTCCAGTGGCGAACGCCCGGCCAGGAAGCGCAGCCACAGCGACATGGTGCCGAACAGGTGCAGCGCCAGCGCCACGGTGCAACCGACCACGAACACGGACAGCGCCAGCAGCACGTCCACGCCGACCTTGACGATCACGCTGTAGATCATCGCCGGTACCGCGTACGGCGCCAATTGCAGGGCGAAGCCGACGATCTTCGTCATCAGGTCGGTGATCGTGTCCAGCGCGGCTTGCACTCGCCGGCGTTCCTTCTCTCTGAGCTGGGTGGCGGCGGCACCGACCAGGATCGCGAACACGATCAGCGGCAGCACGTCGCCCAGTGCGTCGCGGCTGGGGCCGGCCACCGCGCCGACCAGGTTGCGCGGCATGAACATCTCCACCAGCGTGCCGAAACTCATGCCGGGCTGGGCCGCCTTCCTGTCGATCGACTGCTGCGCGCTGCCGCCGTATTCCTGCATCAGCTGGATGCGCGCCTGCTCGTCCAGGTGGTGGCCCGGCTGCACCGTGTTCATCATCGCCAGGCCGATCGCCACGGCGATGCCCATATTGAGGAAGAACAGCAGGAAGGTCCGGCCGGCCAGCGGGCCGAGCCGGTCCAGCCGGCCGAGCTGGGCCACGCCGGAGGCCAGCGAGGTGAACACCAGCGGGATCACCACGAAGAACAGCATGCGCAGGAAGATCTGCCCGAACGGGTCGAACACCGCGCCGGACACCTTTTGCATCAGTGCCAGCGTGGGCGGGTGCAGTTGGCCGATGCCCAGCGTGGCCACGGCGGCCACCACGCCGATCACCAGGCCCCAGAGAATGCGTTTTGCGAGAGGAGTCGATGTGCTCATCCGGCTGAATGTACGGGGTGGCGACGGATTCGTCACGCAGGAACTTGCGCCGCGGCATGGACCCAGCCGGGCCGATGCCGTGGCGACCCCGTCGCGCATGGCGGAAGGTCCAATCCCGGCCGCGGACTGGCTGGGCTAAAATGGGCGCTTTGATGGAGGCCACATGACACAGCCAGCATCTCCCGGCGCACGTTTTCGCGCAGCCCTCGCCGCCGAACAGCCCCTGCAGGTCATGGGCGCGATCACTGCCTATGCCGGCCTGATGGCCAAGCGGGTCGGCTACAAGGCGCTGTACCTGTCCGGCGGGGGCGTGGCCGCCAATTCGCTGGGCATGCCCGACCTGGGCATCAGCACGATGGAAGACGTGCTCACCGACGCCCGCCGCATCGTGGACGCCACCCAACTGCCGCTGCTGGTCGACATCGACACCGGCTGGGGCGGCGCGTTCAACATCGCGCGCACGATCCGTTCCTTCGTCAACGTCGGCGTGGCCGCGGTGCACATCGAAGACCAGGTCGGGCAGAAGCGCTGCGGCCATCGCCCGGGCAAGGAAGTGGTGCCGAAGGAGGAGATGGTCGACCGCGTGAAGGCGGCGGTGGACGCGCGCACCGATCCCGGCTTCGTGATCATGGCGCGCACCGACGCGGCGGCGAAGGAAGGCATCGACGCGGCGATCGAGCGCGCGGTGGCCTACGTGGAGGCCGGCGCCGACATGATCTTCCCTGAGGCGATGAAGACGCTGGACGACTACCGCAGGTTCAAGGCCGCGGTGAAGGTGCCGATCCTCGCCAACCTCACCGAGTTCGGCTCCACCCCGTTCTTCACTGCCGACGAGCTGCGCTCGGCGAACGTGGACATCGCGCTGTACTGCTGCGGTGCTTATCGCGCGATGAACAAGGCCGCGCTCAACTTCTACGAGACCGTGCGCCGTGAAGGCACGCAGAAGAACATCATCGACACCCTGCAGACGCGCGAGCAGCTGTACGACTTCCTCGGCTATCACGCCTACGAGGACAAGCTCGACACGCTGTTTTCCCACAAGAGCTGACACGCTGGCGCTGTAGGAGCGCACCTTGTGCGCGATGACGCTTTTCGCGAAGAGCTTTCACGCACAGGGTGCGCTCCTACACGCTCCGTTTCCACCGTTCGAAATCCCTGCATCACAGGAGACACCCGATGAGCGAGCAAGTCCCAGCCAAGGCCAAGAAATCCGTCGCCCTGTCCGGCGTGGCCGCGGGCAACACTGCGCTGTGCACGGTCGGCCGCAGCGGCAACGACCTGCATTATCGCGGCTACGACATCCACGATCTCGCCGCCAAGGGCTGCTTCGAGGAAGTGGCCTACCTGCTGGTGCACGGCGTGCTGCCGAACTGGACCGAGCTGCAGAACTACAAAGCCAAGCTGAAGCGCCTGCGCGGACTGCCGGCGCCGGTGAAGGCGGCGATGGAACTGCTGCCGGCTGCCACCCACCCGATGGACGTGCTGCGCACCGGCTGCTCGGTGCTCGGCACCGTGCTGCCGGAGAAGGACGACCACAACGTCACCGGCGCACGCGACATCGCCGACCGCCTGATGGCCAGCTTCGGCTCGATGCTGCTGTACTGGTACCACTTCAGCCACAACGGCAAGCGCATCGAGACCGAGACCGACGACGACTCGATCGCCGCGCACTTCCTGCACCTGCTGCATGGGCGCAAGCCGAGCGACCTGCACGCGCAGTCGCTGGACAAGTCGCTGGTGCTGTACGCCGAGCACGAGTTCAACGCCTCGACCTTCGCCGCCCGCGTCATCGCCGGCACCGGCTCGGACATCTACTCGGCGGTCACCGGCGCGATCGGCGCGCTGCGCGGCCCGAAGCACGGCGGCGCGAACGAGGTGGCGATGGAGATCATCGCGCGCTACCGCAACGCCAATGACGCGGAAGCCGACATCCGTGCCCGCGTCGAGCGCAAGGAGATCATCATCGGCTTCGGCCACCCGGTGTACACGGTGTCCGACCCGCGCAACGAGATCATCAAGGAAGTCTCGCGCAAGCTGTGCACCGACGGCGGCAACCCGACCCTGTTCGACGTTTCCGAACGGATCGAGAAGGTGATGGGCGAGCTCAAGAAGATGTTCCCGAACCTCGACTGGTTCTCGGCCAGCGCGTACCACATGATGGGCGTGCCCACCGCGATGTTCACGCCACTGTTCGTGATCGCACGCACCTCCGGCTGGAGCGCGCACGTGATCGAACAGCGCCAGGACGGCAAGATCATCCGCCCCAGCGCGAACTACACCGGCCCGGAAGACCAGGCCTACGTGCCGATCGACAAGCGCTGATCGCACGCCTCGAGACGCTAAGGAAAAGGGAGCCGGATGGCTCCCTTTTCCATGCGGCCGTCGCCGTCGCCGGCCATCCGCTCAGCCCCCGGGCAGGGCGGGGCCGTCGTGTGGCGCCGTCCCGCGAGGAGCGGATTTCGACCGTCGCCGCTGCACCAGCCAGCCGCCGCCGCAGATGCCGATCACCGCCAGCGCATCCAGGCCGTACTTCGCCCAGCCGCGGGCGTCGAACCAGCCGCTGAGCAGAGGGTCGTGGGTGATCATGCGCCCGGCGGTGATCGCGATCGCGGCGGCGCCGACGTACATGATGATCGGGAAGCGGTCGATCAGCTTCAGGATCAGGGTCGAGCCCCAGACCACCAGCGGCACGCTGATCAGCAGGCCAAGGATGACCAGGACGAGGTGGCCCTTCGACGCGCCGGCGATCGCCAGCACGTTGTCCATGCCCATCAGCGCGTCGGCGGCGATGATCGTGCGCAATGCCGCCCAGAACGTGTTGCCGGCCTTGATGTCGGGGCTCTGCCCGTCACCGTGGCTCAGCAGTTTCCAGGCGATCGGCAGCAGCAGCACGCCGCCCGCCAGCATCAGTCCCGGCAGCTTGAGCAGGTAGACGACGACGGCGGTGAGCACGAAACGAACCGCGACGGCGCCGAACGTGCCCCAGAACACGGCCTTCCTCTGCAGTTCCCTGGGCAGGCGGACGGCGGCCATGGCGATGACGATGGCATTGTCGCCGGCGAGAACGAGGTCGAGCAGGATGATGGCCAGCAGGCCGGAGAGAAAGTCGGGACTGGTGAATTCCATGGGCGTTTCCATGCGCGTCGGACATTGCAGTAGCTGCGGACGCGCGCGGCCCGCAGCCACCGCAAAAGTCTCGTTCGCAGCATGGCTGCCGAGGTGACCGGAGCGAAGCATCGCCCGTGTTGACGATCACCACACCGGGGCAGGCGAAGCCGCCGCGGGAACTACTCCCTTTTGGGGGGTGTGTTGCCGAATTGTCGGGGGCGGCGCGATCGCGGTCAAGCGACGGGGTGCATGCCGGTCGGCTAAAATGGCGGTTTTCCCCTGCCGCGAGATCCGCCATGAGTGCGCACGATATCCGCTCCGCCGTCCGTCCCGATCCCGACCAGCCGCTGGTCGACATCGCCGACTACGTGGTCGATTACCAGATCGACTCGAAGGAAGCCTACGACACCGCGCGCTACATGCTGCTGGACTCGCTGGGCACCGCGATGCTGGCGATGAAGTTCCCCGAGTGCGTCAAGCACCTCGGGCCGCTGGTGCCGGGTGCCACGCTGCCGGGCGGTGCGCGCGTGCCGGGCACCAGCCACGAGCTGGATCCGGTGCAGGCGGCATTCGCGATCGGTACCCAGATCCGCTGGCTCGATTTCAACGACACCTGGCTGGCGGCCGAATGGGGCCACCCATCGGACAACCTCGGCAGCATCCTGGCGTTGGGCGACTACCTCAGCCGCAAGGCGGAGCGCGAGGGCGGCCAGCCGCTGACCGTGCGCGACGTGCTCGGCTACGCCATCAAGGCGCACGAGATCCAGGGCTGCTATGCGCTGCTGAACAGTTTCAACCGGGTCGGCCAGGACCACGTGATCCTGGTGCGGCTGGCTTCCACCGCGGTGGCCACGGCGATGCTCGGCGGCGGCAAGGAGCAGATCGTCACCGCGGTATCGCACAGTTGGATCGACAACGGCGCGCTGCGCACCTACCGCCACGCGCCGAACACCGGCCCGCGCAAGAGCTGGGCTGCCGGCGACGCCTGCCGCCGCGCGGTGACCCACGCGATCAACGCGGTCTACCGCGGCGTGGTCGGCTATCCGTCAGCGCTGTCGGCGAAGACCTGGGGCTTCTACGACGTGGCGTTCAAGGGCAAGCCGTTCGAGTTCGAGCGTCCGTTCGGCAGCTACGTGATGGAGAACGTGCTGTTCAAGATCAGCTACCCGGCCGAGTTCCACGCGCAGACCGCGGTGGAGTGCGCGATGAAGCTGCATGGCGAAGTGGCCGGCAGGCTCGACCAGGTCGAGAAGATCGTGATCGAGACGCAGGAGGCCGGCTGCCGCATCATCGACAAGACCGGTCCGCTGGCGAACTACGCCGATCGCGACCACTGCATCCAGTACATGGTGGCGGTGCCGCTGATCTTCGGCCGGCTGGTGGCCAGCGACTACAACGACGACGTGGCCGCCGATCCGCGCATCGACGCGTTGCGCGACAGGATGACGGTAGTCGAGAACCCGCAATTCACCCGGGACTACTTCGATCCCGCCAGGCGCTACATCGGCAACTCGGTGCAGGTGTTCTTCAAGGACGGCAGCAGCACCGAGAAGGTGTCGATCGACTACCCGATCGGCCACCGCAAGCGTCGCGCCGAAGGCATCCCGGTGCTGCTGCGGAAGTTCGAGGCGGCCATGCGCGGCCAGCTTCCGGCGCACCAGGTCAAGGCGATCATGGCGGCGGTCGAGAATCCGGCGCAGTTGGACGCCATGCCGCTGCAGCAGTTCTTCGGGCTCTTCACATTGTAAAGACGGTGTGAGTGGATAATTAACGGCAAGGCAGCCGCCACATGTCGGCTGTTGCCTTGCCAATCCGCTTCCACCTGGGGATCCAGCGTCAATGCAGGGGCTATATGCGACATCAGCTTCCATACGCGGATCGATCACGTGCAAGCCACTGAACTTTCCTGAACAAAGCCTCACCAGAATGGTGTGGCAACGATGTTAAAGCACTACCCACTTAACGATTTTGCTACACTCTCCGCCGCTTGTTGCAGGAAAACACCAAGCAGGGGCTGCAAGAGTCCTGAATGAAGTAGTTCAGTTCTGACGTGCGACTTCCGGTTGGGGTTGAACGGATGCGAAATCTAATAAACGAGGAGACACCTGATGAAACGTAAGGGCTTGTATTTTCTGATCGCGCTGGCCCTGGGCGGCGTAGGTGCCGTTCATGCGCAGGACACCGCTGCTCCCGCCGGTACCACCGCTGCCACGTCTTCCTATGACGGCCGTTGGTATATCGCGCCGACCGTGGGCGGTTACTACAACGACACCGATCGCAATACCAACAGCCGCCAGTTCTATTACGGCCTGGGCGTAGGTCGTTTCATCGCGCCGAATGTCTCGATTGACGGGTTCATTGACCGCACCAAGCGCAATCGTGATTCCCGCGTCGGTGGCGGCAGCTGGTCCAACAACAACGTCGGCGCAGCCGTGCGTTACTACATGGGTGACTGGAACGCCTGGCGTCCGTACCTGCTCGCCGGCGTGATGGGCAGCAACCATCACAACTCCGGTGACAAGGGCTGGTCGCCGGCTGCCGAGCTGGGCGGCGGCGTGTCGAAGACGATCACCGACAGCTCGGATTTCCGTGCCGAAGCCGGCTACCGTTACGACTGGGACGACAAGTCCCAGCCGGCGAAGAGCGGCTACGGCGACTGGTTCCTGGGCTTCAGCATCGTTTCGCGTTTCGGCGCACCGGCAGCAGCTCCGGCTCCGGTAGCGGCCACCCCGCCGCCGGCTGACTGCTCGACCATGGACAGCGACCACGACGGCGTCAACGATTGCGACGACAAGTGCCCGGGCACGCCCGCCGGCACCATCGTCGGCCCGGACGGTTGCCCGCAGAAGGTCGTGATCGACCTGCGCGGCGTGAACTTCAAGTTCGATCGCCCGAAGAAGGGCGAGACTGACATCTCGAAGTCGCTGGCCGAGCCGAGCGCCGATTCGATCGCCGTGCTGAACCAGGCCATCGACACCCTGCAGCGCTACCCGCAGGTGAAGGTGACGGTTGCCGGTTACACCGACGCGAAGGGTACCGATGCCTACAACCAGAGCCTGTCGGAGCGTCGTGCGAAGATCGTGTACGACTACCTGACCAGCCACGGCATCGCTGCCAGCCGCCTGGAGGGCCCGATCGGCCACGGCAAGAACGACCCGATCGGTGACAACGCCACCGACGCCGGCCGTGCGCAGAACCGCCGTACGGAACTGCAGGTCAAGCAGTAACCGGACCGCGCGACACAGCAATGAAAAAACCCGGCTTCGGCCGGGTTTTTTTGGCTGCTCCCCTGTGGCCGCGGTGCGTCTTGTTGTCGCATCGTGGCCCCGGCCTATACCCTAGCGCGATGTCTCGTCCGTCTTTCCGCCCCGCACCTCCTGCCGCCGCCGCGCCGCCGCCGCGGCACGGGTTGGCACGCGTGTTGTCCAAGCTGGGCGCGTGCTCGCGCAGCCAGGCCGAGCAGTGGGTTCGCGACGGTCGCGTCAGCGTGGATGGCCGGGTGGTTCGCGATCCCCACCATCCGACCTTGATCGATCGGCAAAAGGTGGCCGTCGACGGCCAGGTGGTGAAGTCCGCCGAATGTGTCTATGTCGCCTTCAACAAGCCGCGCGGGCTGGTCGTCAGCGCGTCCGACGAGCAGGGGCGCGCCACCGTCTACACCGCGTTGGCTGCCGCCGGCTTGCCATGGCTGGGACCGGTGGGCCGGCTGGACAAGGCCAGCGAGGGCCTGTTGCTGTTGAGCAACGACACCGGCTGGGCGGCCGCCATCACCGACCCGGCCACGCACCTGGACAAGACCTATCACGTGCAGGTGGCGGGCAAGCCGGACGCATCGGTCCTGGCGGCGATGCTGGCAGGCGCGGAGGACGCCGGCGACTGGTTGAGGGCGCGCCATGTGTCGCTGCTGCGCACGGGCGAGAAGAACGCCTGGCTGGAGGTGGTGCTGGACGAGGGGCGCAACCGGCACATCCGCCGGTTGCTGGGCGCACTGGGTTTCGACGTGCTGCGCCTGGTCCGGGTGGCGATCGGGCCGCTTGTGTTGGGCGAACTGGCGAAAGGGCAGTGGCGTCAACTGAGTGAGGGTGAAGTGAGAGCGCTCGACGCCCGCCACGTCTTGTAGGGCGGGCACCACCCGCCGCTCTGGCCGTCAAAAGCCGGCGGGCAGTGCCCGCCCTACAAGACGTGGCGTGCTGTCAATTGCCTATCACGCCCAGCTTCCGGCCTACCCTGGTGAACGCGTCGATGGCCCGGTCGAGATGCTCGCGGGTGTGCGCCGCGCTCATCTGCGTGCGGATGCGCGCCTGGCCCTGCGGCACCACGGGGTAGAAGAAGCCGGTGACGTAGATGCCTTCCTGCAGCAGGGCGGTGGCCATGGCCTGCGCCTTCGGGGCGTCGTAGATCATCACCGGCACGATCGGGTGCACGCCCGGCTTGATGTCGAAGCCGGCCCGCGTCATGCCTTCGCGGAAATGGCGCGTGTTTTCCTTGAGCCTGTCGCGCAGGTCGCCGGCGCTGGCCAGCATGTCGAACACCTTGATCGCGGCGGCGACCACGTGCGGCGGCAGCGAGTTGGAGAACAGGTACGGGCGCGAGCGCTGGCGCAGCAGCTCGATCACTTCCTTGCGGCCGGTGGTGAAACCGCCCAGCGCACCGCCGAGTGCCTTGCCCAGGGTGCCGGTGAAGATGTCGATCTTGTCCATCACGCCGTTGACCTCGGCCGAGCCGCGGCCGGTGTCGCCGAGGAAGCCGGTGCAGTGGCACTCGTCGATGTGCACCATGGCGTTGTACTTTGCGGCCAGTGCGGTGATCTGGTCGAGTTTGGCGATGAAGCCGTCCATCGAGAACGCGCCGTCGCTGGTGATCAGCTTGGTGCGCGCGCCGGCCGCGTCGGCCGCCTTGAGCTGGGCCTCCAGGTCGGCCATGTCGCTGTTGGCATAGCGGAAGCGCCTGGCCTTGCACAGGCGGATGCCATCGATGATCGAGGCGTGGTTCAGCGCGTCGGAGATCACCGCATCCTCCTCGCCCAGCAGTGGCTCGAACAGGCCGCCGTTGGCGTCGAAGCAGGCGGCGTAGAGGATGGTGTCTTCGGTGCCGAAGAACGCCGCGATCTTCGCTTCCAGCTGCTTGTGCAGGTCCTGCGTGCCGCAGATGAAGCGCACGCTGGCCATGCCGAAGCCGTGCGTGTCCAGCGCGTCCTTGGCGGCCTGGATCACTTCGGGGTGATCGGCCAACCCCAGGTAGTTGTTGGCGCAGAAATTCAGCACCTTGCGGCCGCCTTCCAGCTCGATCTCGGCGGACTGCGGCGAAGTGATGATGCGCTCGGCCTTGAACAGTCCCTGTTCGCGGATGGAGTCCAGTTCGCTGGCGTAGCGCGCCTTGGCGGAGTAGGTCATGGCAGGGTTCCGGGCCTCGGGAAAAACCCATTGTAGCGGCCTGCCGCGGGCAGGGGACGAGCGGCCGGCCCCGCTCCCGTCGCTGCGTCAGTGCAAGCCGAAATCCACGCGCGTCGTTTTGCCCTTGTCCTCGATGCCCTTGGCGTCGAGCTTTGGTGCCTGCAGCGTCATCCGCTTGTCGTCCAGCTTGCCCTTCAGCCACGCCCGCACGGCCAGCGCACGGCGTTCGGCCAGCTTTTTCATGGCCTCGGCATCGACCGCCATGTTGGTTTCCAGCAACTGGTGCATTTCCTCCGGCGGCTGCGACTTGGTCAGGCCGATGATGTTCTTCGGCTTCGGGAACTTGGCTCGCTTGTACACCCGCACCAGGTAATGCTGGTATTCGTCGGGGGTGAGCTGGAGCGTGGCCGGATCCTCGTGCTTGCCGTCGTCGTCGGCCTTGGCCTGGCGCACCAGGTCGTCGACCATCACCTTGCGCAGGCCGTTCTCGTCGACACTGGGGTCGATGCGGCCCGAGATGTCCAGAGCCAGCGATGGCTTGGACTGCAGGAATGCCACCAGTTGCTCCAGCCGCGACCTGGCTCCGGCATCGAGCACGGCCGAGCCCGGCGCGAATTCCACGTAGCCCAGGTCGGGCTTGTTGCCGCCGCCGATCGACGCCAGCAGGCGGAACGGCGAAGTCACGGCGCGGGTGATCAGGTTCACGAACGCATGCCAGACCAAGCTGCCCATGCTGAACTGCGGATCGTCCAGCGAACCGGACACCGGGATGTTCAGGTCGATGTTGCCGTCGGTGTCCTTCAGCAGTGCCACCGCGAGCTTCACCGGCAGGTGGCTCGCGCCGGTGCCTTCGATGCGGTCGCCGAAGGTCAGCTGGGTGATGAAGATATGGTTGTTCGCGGCCAGCTTGCGCTGGTCGAGCTGGTAGTGCACGTCGACGTTGAGCTTGCCGCTGGTGATCGGGTAGCCCGCGTATTTGCCCGAGTAAGGCGACAGGTGCGAGAGTTCGACGCCGTCGGCCTTCGCCTTGATGTCGAGGAAGGCCACCGGCGTCAGCGGGTTGATGGTGCCGTTGATGTCCACCGGGGAGTTTTCGTCGAGCTTGCCCTGCAGTACCAGCTCCGCCGGCGGCGTGCCGCCGGTGGTGCCGAAGGCGCCGATCTTGCCGGTGAGGCCGGTGACGTTCGCGGTGTAGTTCGGCTTGATGAAGTTGTCGGTGTAGTTCAGTTCGCCGCGGGCGAGGGTGATCTGGCCGATGTGGATTTCCGCGGCCGGGCCCGCGTTCGGTGCCGCGGCCACCGCGGCGGCCGGCGCGGTCGTCGTCGCGGGGGCCGGCCGGGGCTTGGCCGGGGTTGCCGCGGCTCCCTGTTCGCGGGTCACCGATACCGGGGCCGCCGCGGGATTCGCGACGACGTCCTGCAGGTTCAGGCGACCGTTCGCGTTGATGATCACGCGGGTGTAGAAGTCGCTCAGCGCGATGCCGCCGATGTCGGCGCGCGGCGCGCCCTGGCCCAGCCGGATGGCCATGCCCGAGGCGGTCAGCGAGTGCCAGCGCAGGAAATCGTCGCCGGTCAGCTTGTCCTGGATGCGGACCCGGCCGAACGTGGCCTGGCCGCGGTAGTCCACCCAGGCCGGAGCCTTGCCCCGGTCGCTGTAGCGCACGCGCCCGTCCAGGCTGAGCAGGGCGCTGGCGATGTGTACGTTCAGCGGCACGCTGATCAGCGACTGCAGCGGCGCGATGTCCACGCCGGTGGCCTTCAGGTGCAGGTCGGCTTCCAGCGGCTGCGGTTTCACGCTGCCTTCGACGCCGTAGTTGCCCTTGCCCAGCTTGCCGGTCAGCGCCAGCTTCAGGGGCTTGCGCAGGTCGTCGGACAGCTCGTCGATGCTGTAGTGGTCGGCATGCACCATCAGCGGCATCGGCCGGTCGGCGGCGAGATCCTTGAACGTCACGTCGCTGTCCTGCAGTTGCAGGTTCGCCACGCTCCAGCGCCACGCCGGTGCCGCTGCGGCCGTGCCGCCTTTCGCCGGCGCCGGCGGCGCGCCCATCAGCGCGGCCAGGTCGATCGTGCCGTTGCGCTGGCGCTGCAGGTCCAGCTTCAACCCGTCGACGAGCACGCTGTCGAGGCGGGCCTCGCGGCTGAGGAGATCGAGGGTGGCGATCTTCAGCTGCAGCGATTTCCAGGCCAGCGGCGTGGCCTGGCCGTCGCGCCGTTTCAGGGCCAGACCGTTCACCGCGAGGGCGGCCGGTTCCAGGTGCAGGTTCACTGCCTTGCCCCATTCGGCCCGCAACTGGCCATCGGCATCCAGCGTGCCGCCGGCGACGGTCGCCTTCAGCTGCGGCAGCGCCAGCGGCTGCAGTTGCGCCATCTGCACGCCCTGCAGCTTGAGCTTGCCGTTGAAGCGCGCGGCGGCGAGATCGAGGCCGCCGTTGCCGGCGACGCCGCCGCCGTTGAGCTGGCCGGCGATGTCGAGCGCGGCTGCCGGCGCCGCCACGGTAGACAGCCCGCGCAGCGTGCCGTGCAGGTTCTCCAGTTGCAGCGTGCCGGGCGCATCGCCGCTGGAGCCGAGGTCGGCGTAGTCGAAACGGCTGGCGCTCAGGCTCAGCGTGTCGATCCTTACCTCGGTGGGCCGGCCGGCCGGCCCGGGTGGGGCGGGTGCGGCAAGCGAATCGAAGTTGCTGTGGCCGCCGGCGGTGCGGTGGTAGTGCAGGGTGGCCTTGTCCAGCGAGATCGTGCCCAGGTGGTAGCGCGACTGCAGCGGCTGCACGTCGACCAGTTCGGCGGTGCCGTGCCCCAGTTCCAGTAACGCCACGCCGTCGGGATTGTTCAGCGCGAAATCGTCCAGGGCCAGGCCGCCGCCCAGGCGCAACTGGTTGCCGCCCTGGGCCACCACGAAATGCAGTTCCAGCTTGCCGGACAGCTGGCCGCGGGGCACCGCGACCGGCAGCGGCGTCGGCGCGTAGGCGAGGTACTTCGGCAGGTCCAGGTGGTCGATCTGGAACGTCATCACCGATTCGCGGCTGTTCGCGAACGGCTTGGTCTGGCCCTCGATGCGCAACGGGCTGCCGTCCACGCGCATCGCCAGCAGCGGCTGCACGAACAGGTCGGTATCGGCCGGCAGGTTCGCCAGGAACGGAACTCCCACCTCGATCCGGTCGACGCGGTGGCTGGTTTTCAGCACCTGGTCGTCGAACGCGATGTCGCCGCCGTGCACGCTGATGTTGGCGAGCGCGAAGCGCGCCGGCTTCGCGTTCGGGTCGGACGGACGGGAGAATCGCTCGACCATGTCCGAGAAATTGAAGCGCTGCGGCCCGGTACGTACCAGGCGGATCCGCGGCCGTTGCACGGCCAGCTCGTCCAGTACCGGCGCCAGCCGGAACAGCGAGGTCCATGATGCGTTGATGGTGAGCCGGTCCACGTCCACGAACGGCGAGTGGCCGTCGGCGTCGGCGATGTGCAATTGGTCCAGGTCCAGTCGCAGCGTGTACGGGTTGAGGTGCGCAGCACCGATCGTCACCGTGCGCCCCAGTGCCGCACCGAGCCGTGTCTGCAATTGCGAGCGGATGATCGGCGGCGCCGCGAAGAAGCCCAGCAGGCCGAACACCAGCAGCACGATCGCGGCGATCACCAGGTTGCGGCGCAGGCGGTGCGAGCGGTACAGCCTCTCGGCGCGTTCCCGCACGGCGACCCAGCGTGGCCCGGCGAGAAAATGACGATCGATCATGGACAACCCCCATGGGCACCCGGCCCAGTGGCGCGGAATGCGCCATGCCGGCTGTCGGCCATCCCGCCCGGATCGGCGCAGTGTACGGAGAAGCCCGGGATGGGTGAAGGATCGGCCGACGCCTGCGTCAGCAGCGGTTAGGGTGGCCCGGCGACATTCACGAAACGGGCATCGCCGCTCCGTGAATTCGAGGTGCGCCCGCGCTCAGCCCCAGGAGCAGACCACCTTGCCGCACTTGCCCGCGTCCATCAGGTCGAAGCCCTTCTGGAAGTCGTCGATGCGGATCTGGTGGGTGAGCACCTTCTGCAGCGGGAACCCGGTCAGCACCATCTGGGTCATCTTGTACCAGGTCTCGTACATGCGCCGGCCGTAGATGCCCTGCAGGGTGAGGCCCTTGAAGATCACCTTGTCCCAGTCGATGCCGGCGCCCTTGGGCTGGATGCCGAGCAGGGCGATCTTGCCGCCGTGGTACATGCAGTCGAGCATGTCGTTGAACGCGCGCGGGTTGCCGCTCATCTCCAGGCCCACGTCGAAGCCTTCCATGTGCAGGTCCTTCATCACGTCCCGGAGCGACTGGTTGGTGACGTTGACCACCCGCGTGGCGCCCATCTCGGCGGCCAGCTTCAGGCGGTAGTCGTTGACGTCGGTGACCACCACGTTGCGTGCGCCCACGTGCTTGGCGATGCCGGCGGCGATGATGCCGATCGGGCCGGCGCCGGTGATCAGCACGTCCTCGCCGATCAGGTCGAACTCCAGCGCGCAGTGCGCGGCGTTGCCGTAGGGGTCGAAAAACGCGGCCAGCTCGGACGGGATCTGGTCGGGGATCGGCCACAGGTTCGAGGCCGGCATGGTCATGTACTCGGCGAACGCGCCGTTGCGGTTCACGCCGATGCCGATGGTGTTCGGGCACAGGTGCTGGCGGCCGGCGCGGCAGTTGCGGCAGTGGCCGCATACGATGTGGCCCTCGGCCGAGACGCGGTCGCCGACCTTGTAGCCGGTCACGCCCGGGCCGATCTCCACGATGCGGCCGACGAACTCGTGGCCGATGGTCAGGCCGGGCTTGATCGTGCGCTGGCTCCACTCGTCCCACTTGTAGATGTGCAGGTCGGTGCCGCAGATCGCGGTCTTCTCGATCTTGATCAGCACCTCGTTCGGGCCGACCTCGGGCAGCGGCACGTCTTCCATCCAGATGCCCTGCTCGGGCTTGCGCTTGACCAGGGCTTTCATCGTCTGCGGCATGGGAATTTCCGTGGGAAGAGGGCGGGGAAACGGCCATTATAGGAGGCGGGGCAGGCTGCCGCCTTCGTGCAGTGCAGCGTTGCCGCGCCGGCTGCTTCAATCTAAGGTTGCAAATTTCTTCGACCAGCTGCAGGAGAAACGCATGCGCTTCAAGACGACAGGCCTCACGACGACCGCAGCTGCCGATCCGAGGCTGCTGTTGCCCGCCGTCGTTTCCTCGCTGCGTCGCCGATGGGTGGCGCTGCTGGCCGTCGCGCTGTTGGCGGTGCCGGCGGTATCGCCGGCGCTGGCTACCGATCGGGCCGCGTCGGCGCCGCTGCAGTTCCGCATCGCCGAAGGGCGCATCGAGAATGCGTTCTATCAGGATGGCGACATCGCCGCCCACCTCTTGCTCAGCTCCGGCAACAAGCCGCGCGTGCTGGTGGCGTTCCCGGCCGGCGACAGCGGCGCGGGCGTGTGGTTCGAGCCGACCGTCGCGCCGGTGCGCTGGACGCTGGGCGAGGTGAAGGGGGAACACCGCATGGTCGACGGCCACGCCTGGAACGGCATCGTCGCCGAGGCCAGCGTCGCGGCCGATGAGCTGGTGCTGAAGGACGCGGTGCTGGGCAGCGTCCGCGTGCTGCGCGACTACCAGCTCGGCCAGGGCTATCCGCCACAGACCGCCGCGGTGCCGCAGCTGTCGGAGCGCTCCGCCCAATGGCGGCGCAATCGGCTGGACGGCGCGCCGGGCTATGCCATTGCGCTGAGCACGGACAACGGCCGCTTTCAGCGCGATGGCAGCCGCATTCTGCTGCGCCCGAACCGCGCGGGCGAGCCGCTGCACCTGCGCATCGAGGCGAGCACCGGCGAGACCCCATTGACGCCGTTCACCAACCTGCTCAACGAGCATGCGCGGGCCGACGTGCGCAGCCGCCAGGCGTTGCAGTTCCTCAGCTACCGCGAGAAGTTCCTCGCCGGCTCCTGGCGCTTCGATACCTATTTCGGCCGCGACACGCTGATGTCGCTGCGCCTGCTGATGCCGGTGCTGCAGCCGGCCGCGGTCGACGCCGGCATCGCCTCGGTGCTGGCGCGGCTCTCGCCCGGCGGTCAGGTCGCGCATGAGGAAGGCATCGGCGAATTCGCGGTGCTGCAGCACCTCAAGGAACAGGGCAAGCCGTCGGCCAAACCCATCTACGACTATGTGATGGTCGACGACGACTACATGCTGCCGCCGGTCGCCGCCGCGTGGCTGCTGGAAGACCCACGCGGCCGCGCTGGCGCCCGTGCGTTCCTGGCCGGCAAGGTCGACGGGCAACGCCATGGCGATGCGCTGGCGCGCAACCTGCTGTTCGTCGCCGCCAGCAGCGAAGCCTTCGCGCGCAAGCCGGTGTACGCGAACCTGATCGCGCTCAAGCCGAACAGCCCGGTGGGGCAGTGGCGCGACAGCAACGAGGGCATCGGCCGCGGTCGTTATCCCTACGACGTCAACACGGTCTGGATGCCTGCCGCGTTGCGCGCGATCGGCGAATTCCTCGATGCCGGCCTGCTGGACGATTACACCACGCCGGCGCAGCGCGAACGCCTGCGCTCGGCTGCATCGGGCGCCGGCGGCTGGGAACAGCACGCCAGTGCCCTGTTCGCGGTGCATCTGCCCAGGGAGCGCGCCGCGCAGCAGGTGCGTGACTACGCCAGACAGATCGGTGTGCCGGACGCGCCGGCCCTGAAGGCGCTGGACGACTCCGCCCTCGAATTTCCCGCCATTTCGCTGGACGCCCAGGGCCACCCGGTCCCGGTACTGCACTCGGACGAGGGTTTTCGCCTGCTGTTCGGCCGGCCGGATGCGGCCGTGCTGGATCGCGACGTCGGCAATCTGATGCGGCCGTTCCCGGCCGGCCTGATGACCGATGCGGGGATGCTGGTCGCCAATCCCGCCTACGCCGGTCGCGACGTATGGTCGCGCTTCGGCAACAACGCCTACCACGGCACCGTGATCTGGGCCTGGCAGCAGGCGGTGATGGCGGCCGGCCTGCGACGCCAGCTCGCCCGCAGCGATCTGCCTGCGACCACCCGTACCCATCTGGCCGAGGCGCAAGCGCGCCTGTGGCGGGCCATCTGCGCCGCCGATGCGGTGCGCACCTCGGAGTTGTGGTCGTGGTCGTATGTCGGCGGGCATTACCGGATCGAGCCGTTCGGCGCCGAGGGCGCGCACGAGGACGAATCCAACGCCGCCCAGCTGTGGAGCACCGTATTCCTGGCGCTGCCGCCGCCGGAAATCGCGGCGGGCGCGGCCGGAGAGAAGCCCTGCCGGTGATTCTTCCCGACACCGGCGCCGCAGTGGCCGAAGGGCACCGGCCATGATCGGTGGCGGGCCCGTCCGTGCGATACGCGGTCCAAGTGGGCCATCCACAGCGTGACGCCATCCCCGCGACGGTGTGCAGTGCAGCGTTGCCGGGCCGGTCGCTTCGTTCTAAGGTCGCAAGTTTATGCGATCACCCAAAGGGGAAAAACGAATGCGCTTGAAGACGATGGGCCTGGCGGTGGCGATGATGCTGGCCCCGGCGGCACAGGCCGATGAAGGCATGTGGATGCCTTCCCAGTTGCCGGATATCGCCAGGCAACTGCGCAGCGCCGGTTTCCGCGGCATCCCGGCCGACCTGGCCGATCTCACCAGGGCGCCGCTCAATGCGGTGGTCAAGGTCGGCGGCGCCACCGGCGCCTTCGTCAGCGACCAGGGCCTGGTGCTGACCAACCACCACGTCGCGTTCGGGGTGATCCAGTACAACAGCAACGCGCAGCGCAACCTGATCGAGCAGGGCTACGTGGCGGCCGACCGCGGCGAGGAGCTGCCGGCCAACCCGGACTTCCGCCTGCGCGTCACCGTCGGCTTCGACCAGGTCACCGACCAGGTGCTGGCCCATGCCCGCGGCAAGACCGGGCGCGCCTACTACGACGCGGTGGACGCGGCGAGCAAGGCGCTGGTCGCCGCGTGCGAGCACGAGGACGGCATGCGCTGCAGCGTCGCCACCATGTTCTACGGTCGCGACTTCTACCTGGTGAAGCAGCTGGAGCTGCGCGACGTGCGGCTGGTCTACGCGCCGCCGCGCGCGATCGGCAACTACGGCGACGAGGTGGACAACTTCGTGTGGCCGCGCCATAGCGGCGACTTCACCGTGCTGCGCGCCTACGTCGGTCCGGACGGCAAGCCGGCGGATTACTCGAAGGACAACCGGCCGTACACGCCGCCGGCGCACCTGCAGATCGCCCGCGAAGGCGTCAACGCCGGCGACTACGTGATGCTGGCCGGCTATCCCGGCATCACCTACCGCCACCGCAGCGCCGCCGAGTTCGCCGACCAGGTGCAATGGCGCCTGCCCGCGTCGGTGGCGGCGATGAAGCAACTGCAGGACGTGATCGAGGACGCCGGCGAGAAGGACGCACAGGCGAAGGTCCGCTACGCCTCGCAGCTGCAGTCGCTGAAGAACGGCATCAAACGCTTCAGCGGCGAGCTGGACGGCCTGCAGCGCAGCGATGCAGTTGCGGTGCGGCAGCAGGACGAGGCAGCGATGCTGGCCTGGCTGGACGGCCAGGGCACGGCGAAGGCGCTGCGCCCGCAGATCAACGCGGCGATGGCGCTGATCGCCGGCGGCAACGCCACCCGCGAGCGCGACCTGCTGCTCGGCCTGATCCAGTCGCAGACCCAGCTGATGCGCTCGGCGCTGCGCCTGCAGCGGCTGGCGCACGAGCGCGCCAAGCCCGATGCCGAACGCGAGAACGGCTACCAGCAGCGCGACGAGGAGCTGATCGCCAGTACCTTGCGCCAGGTGCAGCGCCGCTACGATCCGGCCGTCGAGAAGCGCCTGCTGGGCGCACTGCTGACCCGTTACCAGCAATTGCCCGCGGCGCAGCACGTGGCGGAGTTCGATGCCGCGTTCGGCCGTACCCCGGCCGAGCTGGCGGCCACGCTGGATCGCGTCTACGCCGCCACCAGGCTGGGCAACGAGGCGCAGCGCCTGCACTGGATGGATGCCGACGCGGCGGCGCTGGCCGCGACCGACGACAGCCTGCTGCGACTGGCTGCCAAGCTGCAGCCCGCCCTGCTGCGCAGCGACGACGAACGCAAGGTGCGCGACGGCGACCTGCTGCGGCTGCGCCCGGCCTACATGCAGGCGCTGATCGCCTACCGCCAGCAGCAGGGCCGCGCGGTCTATCCGGATGCGAACTCCACCCTCCGTGTGAGCTACGGCAAGGTCACGGCGCTGAAGGCGCGCGACGCGGTGGGCTACGAGCCGCTGACCAGCACCGCCGGCATCGTCGAGAAGAACACCGGCGTGGCGCCGTTCGATGCACCGAAGCCGCTGCTCGATGCGATCGCCAGGGCCGATTACGCCGGCTACCTGGACCCGAAGTCGGGCGTCATGCCGGTGAATTTCCTCAGCAACCTCGACACCACCGGTGGCAACTCCGGCTCGCCGGTGCTGAACGCGAAGGGCGAACTGGTCGGCCTCAACTTCGACAGCAACTGGGAGGCGGTCAGCGCCAGCTGGATGTTCGACCCGCGCTACAAGCGCGCGATCCACGTCGACATGCGCTACATGCGCTGGCTGATGGACAAGGTCTACCCGGCGCCGTGGCTGCTGCAGGAGCTGGGCGTGCCGGCGCGCTGAATGTCGCGGGCATGACTTGCGGCATATGCCGCGGTCGCCCGGCTCGGGCATAAGTCGAAAGTTATTGCGCCATTTTCGCCGGCCTCCCGGGGCCGGCTTTCATCAGGAGATTCCCCGTGCGCCGTCTATTGCTTGCCGCTGCCGCATCCGTCGGCCTCATCTCGTCCGCCCATGCCGTCGAAGGCATGTGGCAGCCTGCCCAGTTGCCGGGCATCGCCGCCACGCTGCAACAGCACGGCCTGAAGCTCGATCCGAAGACGCTGACCGACCTCACCGCCTACCCGATGGGCGCGATCGTGAGCCTGGGCGGCTGCACCGCCTCGTTCGTCTCGCCCGAAGGCCTGGTGGTGAGCAACCACCACTGCGTCTATGGCGCGTTGCAGCTGAACTCCACGCCGGAGAACAACCTGATCGAGAAGGGCTTCCTGGCAAAGACGAAGGCCGACGAACTCTCCGCCGGCCCGTCTTCGCGCATCTTCGTCACCGAGGAGATCCGCGACGTCAGCAAGGCGATCACCGCGAAGCTCAATGACGGCATGAGCGGCGCCGAGCGCTACAAGGCGATCGAGCAGGCGATCAAGCAACAGGTGAGGGACTGCGAGACGGAAGGCTACCGCTGCGACGTCTACACCTTCCACGGCGGCTACAGCTACCAGCTGATCAAGCAGCTGGAGATCAAGGACGTGCGCCTGGTCTACGCGCCGCCGGAATCCATCGGCAAGTTCGGCGGCGACGTCGACAACTGGATGTGGCCGCGCCACACCGGCGACTTCGGCTACCTGCGCGCCTACGTCTCGAAGGACGGCAAGTCCGCCGCCTTCTCCAAGGACAACGTGCCGTACCGGCCGAAGCATGTGCTGAAAGTGAACCCGCATGGCGTGGAGCAGGGCGACTACGTGATGGTGGTCGGCTACCCGGGCCGCACCAACCGCTACCGCCTCGCCGACGAGGTGCAGAGCTCGATCGACTGGGTCTACCCGACCCAGATCAAGGTGTACGAGGACACGCTCAACATCATCAACACCGCCGGCAAGGCCGATCCCAAGGTGGCGGTGAAGTACGCCAGCATGGTCGCCGGCCTCAACAACTACCTGAAGAACTTCGGCGGCCAGCTCGAAGGCCTGCATCGCGCCGACGCGGTCGCGGTGAAGCGTGCCCAGGAAGCGCAGTTGGAAGCGTGGCTGAAGCAGCAGGGCGGCGCCGAAAACACCGCGCTGGCGGCCGATGTCGGCCAGCTGCGCCAGCAGATCGCCGCCGACCAGGCCCATCGCGAGCGCGACCTGGCCATCGGCCTGGTCAGCCGCGCGTCGCTGTTCAGCACCGCGGTCCGCCTGACCCACCTGGCCAAGGAACGGCCCAAGGCCGACCTCGACCGCGACGCCGGCTACCAGCAGCGCGACTGGGTGCGCATCGAGGGCGGTCTGAAGCAGATGGATCGCCGCTACGATCCGGGCGTCGACCAGCAATTCATGGTCTATGGCTTGCAGCGCTACGTGGCGTTGCCGCAGGCGCAGCACCTGCCTGCGCTGGACGCGTGGCTCGACGGGGCGAAGACCGAGGCCCAACTGAAGCAGAAGGTGGCCGCGCTGTATGCCGGCAGCCAGCTCGGCAACGTCGACGCGCGCATGAAATGGTTCGAGGCCGACAGCAAGGCGATCGACGCCAGCAGCGACAGCATGCTCAAGCTCGCCCGCGCGGTGCAGCCGCAGCTCAAGCAGCTCGAGGACGCCCAGGATGCCCGCGCCGGCGAGATGAGCAAGCTGCGCCCGCGCTACATGCAGGCGATGATCGCGTGGAAGGATGCGCAGCACCTGCCGGTCTACCCGGACGCCAACAGCTCGCTGCGCGTCACCTTCGGCAACGTGCAGGGCGTGGCGCCGCGCGACGGCGTCAGCTACGCGCCATTCACCACGGCGCAGGGCATCGTCGAAAAGGACACCGGCGTGGAGCCGTTCAACTCGCCCAAGGCCGAGCTGGCCGCGATCAAGGCGAAGGCGTTCGACAGCTATGCGTCGCCGAAGCTGGGCACGCTGCCGGTCAACTTCCTGGCCGACCTGGACATCACCGGCGGCAACTCCGGCTCACCGGCGATGGACGCGAACGGCCAGCTGGTCGGCCTGGCGTTCGACGGCAACTGGGAGTCGGTGAGCGGCGACTGGCTGTTCAACCCAGCGCTCAACCGCTCGATCCAGGTCGACGTGCGCTACATGCTGTGGGTGATGCACCACCTCGACCACGCCGACAACCTGCTCAGGGAAATGGGCGTGCCGGCGAAGTAAGCCGCTCGTTCGCGCGACCACGAAGGCCCGCGCCGGCGACGCGGGCCTTCGCATATGCGGGCGTAGGAGCGCACCCTGTGCGCGAATGCTTTTAGTCAGGTAACGAAGAGCATTCGCGCACAGGGTGCGCTCCTACACGGTGGCGTTGCACCATTTACACTGGCCCGATGCCGCTCGACACCCGTCCCCTCGCCATCTTCCTGATGGGCCCCACCGCCTCCGGCAAGACCGCGCTGGCGTGCGAGCTGAGCGAGCGGTTTCCGCTGGACCTGGTCAGCGTCGACTCGGCGCTGGTCTACCGCGGCATGGACATCGGCACGGCGAAGCCGGATCCGGCGACCCTGGCGCGTTATCCGCACGCGTTGGTTGACATCCGCGATCCCGGCCAGCCGTATTCGGCGGCGGATTTCCGCGCCGACGCGCTGCCGGTGATGCAGCGCATCAGCGCACGGGGCAGGGTGCCGCTGTTGGTCGGCGGTACCGGGCTGTACTTTCGCGCGTTGCAGCAGGGGCTGTCCGATTTGCCGGAGGCCGACCCGGCGACCCGCGCACGACTGGCCGCCGAGGCAGGGCAACTCGGCTGGCCGGCCATGCATGCGCGGCTGGCGCGCCTCGACCCGGTCGCCGCTGGCCGGATCGGCTGCAACGACGTGCAACGCCTGCAGCGCGCACTGGAAGTGATCGAACTGACCGGCCGGCCGCTGTCCGAATTGCAACGCGGCGGCGCGGCAATGCACTTCCCGTGGCGCGTGCTGAAGCTGGCGCTGCTGCCGGCCGACCGGCAGGTTTTGCACGATCGTATCGCCCGGCGCTTCGACGCCATGCTGGCGGAAGGCTTCCTGGACGAGGTGCGCGCGCTGCGCGCGCGCGGCGACCTGCACGCCGACCTGCCCGCGATCCGCGCGGTCGGCTACCGGCAGGCGTGGGAGCATCTGGATGGCCAGACCGACGCGGCCGGGTTCCGCGACCGCGCCATCTTTGCCACCCGCCAGCTGGCCAAGCGGCAGATCACCTGGCTGCGCAGCGAGGTCGGCGCCCGGCTGTTCGACCCGGACCAGCCCGGCCTGGCCGCCTGCGGCGCCACCGCGGTGCAGCTGTTTCTGGGCCAACCGGGCCTGCCAAGCCTGCCAGCGTGACCCCGCGCACTTGCGTGGCGCGAAAATCTCCTTTCATCAATCATTTGAAAGCAGCTAACATCCCGTTACATGTTGGGCCGGGGCGCCATCGGCGTTTTTTCTCCGGTCTGTCCGAGGCAAGGGGAGAACAAGAAATGTCCAAGGGGCAGTCGTTGCAAGACCCGTTTCTGAATGCATTGCGGCGTGAACGCGTGCCGGTAGCCATCTATCTGGTCAACGGCATCAAGTTGCAGGGGACGGTGGAATCGTTCGACCAGTTCGTGGTGCTGTTGCGCAACCAGGTGAGCCAGATGGTCTACAAGCACGCCATCTCCACCGTGGTGCCCAGCCGCAACGTGCGTATCGGCAATGGCCACGAGGGCCACGAAGGCCACGACCATAACGCCGACGCGCTGTCCGCCTCCACCGACGCGGACGCTTGATAGACGGGGTGTCAGCCCGCATGAAGTGGGTCTGCTACCGAAGGACCGTGCCCACTCGTGTTTGACCGACAGAAGAAAGGCGACCGCGCCGTGTTGGTCCTGCCGCATTCGCGCGGCGAGGGCGACGCGGCGCGGCGCGCGGCGGAGTTCGCCGAACTGGTGAAATCCGCCGGGGCCGAGGTGCTGGGCGTGATCGGCGCCCGCGTCGAAGATCCCAACCCCCGCTACTACATCGGCAGCGGCAAGGCCGACGAGGTGGCCGAGGCCGCGCGCGCGCTGGAGGCCGACCTGGTGCTGGTCGACCACGTGCTGACCCCGGTGCAGGAACGCAACCTGGAAAAGCACCTGGGCATCCGCGTGGTCGACCGCGCCGGCCTGATCCTGGACATCTTCGCCCAGCGCGCCCGCTCGCACGAGGGCAAGCTGGAAGTGGAACTGGCCCAGTTGAAGCACCTGGCCACCCGGCTGGTACGCGGCTGGACCCACCTGGACGCCCAGCGCGGCGGCGCCATCGGCAACCGCGGCCCGGGCGAAACCCAGCTGGAAACCGACCGCCGCCTGCTCGGCGAGCGCGTCAAGATGCTCACCAAGCGGCTGGAGAAGGTGCAGACCCAGCGCGGCCAGCAGCGTCGTGCGCGCTTGCGCAACACGGTGCCGCGGGTCGCCCTGGTCGGCTATACCAACGCCGGCAAGTCCACCCTGTTCAACGCGCTGACCACCGGCGACGTCTACGCCGCCGACCAGTTGTTCGCTACGCTCGACCCCACCGTGCGCAAGCTGGAGGATCTCAGCTGCGGCCCGGCCGTGCTGGCCGACACCGTCGGTTTCATCCGCGAGCTGCCGCATGACCTGGTCGCCGCGTTCCGCGCCACCCTGGCCGAGGCGCGCGACGCCGACCTGCTGCTGCACGTCAGCGACGCCGCCGACGAGGAACGCGAGCGGCTGCACCACATCGTGGACAACGTGCTGGAGGAGATCGACGCCGGCGATGTGCCGCAGCTGCACGTGATGAACAAGATCGACCTGGCCGGCGCGGAACCGCGGATCGAGCGCGACGGCAACGGCAGGCCGGTGCGGGTGTGGCTGTCCGCCGCCACCGGTGCCGGGCTGGGCCTGCTGCGGCAGGCGCTGGGCGAGCTGCTCGGCGGCGAGCGGGTGCAGTCGGCGCTGCAGCTGCCGCTGTCGGCCGGCCGCCTGCATGCGCGGCTGAAGGCCGCCGGCGCGATCCGCAACGAGACGGTGGACGAGCACGGCTGGCAATTGCACATCGACGCGCCGCGCAGCGTGATCGCTCCGATCAGCGGCGGCGACGCAGCCGAGACCCGGCTGCTGCGACAGCTGCTGGCCGTGGCGGAATGACGCCCCGGCGCGAGCCGCGCTCTGCTAGAATCCCCGATGTTTGCGCGGCTGCGGAAGGCGGCCGGCGCGGCACCCGACAGCTCAGGCTGGATCTTGTGTACAACCCGGTGCAACGCGTGTTCCGGCCGTGGTTGCCGGCCTCCCGACGGCCCCAAGGAGACTGACTCGTGGCATGGAATGAACCCGGCAACAACGGGCAACGTGATCCGTGGAACAGGAATCGCCAGGGCGGCAAGTCGCCGCTGGACGACCTGCTCAACAACGCCAGGAAGCACCTGGGCAAGCTGGGGCAGGGCCCCGGCAGCATCCTCACCGGCGTGGTGGTGCTGCTCATCGTCGGCCTGCTGTTCAGCAGCTACACCATCATCGGCGCGCGCCAGGCCGGCGTGGTGCTGCGCTTCGGCGAGTATTCGCGCACCTTGCCGCCGGGCTTCCACCTGAAGCTGCCGCAGCCGATCGAATCGGTCACCAAGGTCGAGGCCACGCGGATCCGCTCGGTCACCGACAAGGTGGCGATGCTGACCAAGGACGAAAACATCATCACGATCGATTTCACTGTGCAATACCAGGTGGACGATTCGCGCAAGTACCTGTTCTCGCTGAACGACCCGGACGGCACCATCGGCGCTGCCGCCGAGGCCGCCGTACGCTCGGTGATCGGCAGCAGCGACATGGACCAGATCCTGTCCGCCGCCGGCGCCAGCCTGGTCACCCAGGCGCAGGAAACCCTGCAGAAGACCCTGGATACCTATGATTCCGGCCTGCGCGTCACCGAGGTCAGCTTCCAGAACGTGGCGCCGCCGAACGAGGTGAAGGACGCGTTCGACGACGTCAACAACGCCCGCGAAGACAAGCAGAGCATCGAGAACGCCGCCCTGGCCTACGCCAGCAAGGTGGTTCCGGTGGCGCGCGGCGATGCCGCGCGCATCGCCGCCGAGGCAGAGGGTTACAAGGCCGAGCGAGTCGCCCGCGCCACCGGCGATGCCACGCGCTTCGACCTGCTGTTGAAGCAGTACAAGGCCGCGCCGGAAGTGACCCGCAAGCGGCTGTGGCTGGAGACGATGGAACAGGTGATGGCGAAGAACCCCAAGGTGATCGACGGCTCCGGCGGCCGCAACATCATCAACCTGCCGGCGCTGCATGGCTCGCCGGCGGCGGCGCAGCCTGACGCGGGCACCGTCGGTGCGGCGGTGTCGCCACCGACCGGCAATACGGCCGGCAAGGGGACGCAGCCATGATGAGGATCGGTTCCGCCATCGTCGCGCTCGTCATCGTCCTGCTCGGCCTGAACAGCATGTTCGTGGTCGGCGAAGGGCACAGCGCGTTGCTGCTGCAGTTCGGCCGCATCGTGCGCACCGACTACCAGCCGGGCCTGCACTTCAAGCTGCCGGTGATGCAGCAGGTGATGCACTTCGACAAGCGCATCCTGTCGCTGGACGCGCCGCCGGAGCGCTACTTCACCTCAGAGAAGAAGAGCGTCAACGTCGACTTCTACGTGAAGTGGCGCGTGGCCGACAACGCCGCGTACTACCGCGCCACCGGCGGCGACCAGCTGCAGGCGGCGCAGCGACTCACCCCGATCGTGAAGGACGCGCTGCGCTTCGAGTTCAACGCGCGCACCTTGCCTGACCTGATCTCCGGCGGACGCAAGGACATCACCGAACGGGTGCGTGTGCAGACCGACGCCTCGGCGCGCAAGAACCTCGGCATCGCCGTGGTCGACGTGCGCATCAAGCGCATCGACCTGCCGAACGAGGTCAGCGAATCGGTGTACAAGCGCATGCGCGCCGAACGCCTGCAGCTGGCCAACGAACTGCGCTTCACCGGCCAGGAAGCGGCCGAGAAGATCCAGGCCGACGCCGACCGCCAGGGCCAGGTATTGAGGGCCGACGCCCAGCGCGACGCGGCCAAGGTGAAGGGCGAGGGCGACGCACAGGCGGCGGTGATCTACGCCCAGGCGTACGGCCAGGATCCGGAATTCTTCGCGTTCTATCGCAGCCTGGCCGCCTATCGCACCTCGTTCGAGGACGGCAAGGGAGTGCTGGTCATGAAGCCCGACGACGAGTTCCTGCGCTACTTCGGGCAGCCTGCGCCGAAGCGCTGAGTCGATGGCGATGCACCAGCTCGTCGCCGCGTCTTGCCTGCTGCTGGTGCTCGGAGGCCTGCTGCCGTTCGCGGCGCCCGAAGGCTGGCGGGCGATGGCGCACGAGGCGCTGAAACTGCCGCCGCGTAAGCTGCGGCAGTTCGGCGCCGGCGCGATGGCGGCCGGCCTGATGCCGTTGCGGTTTTTCCATTGATACGTGCGACCCCTTTGCGGGGCGCCACCAACCTGATCGAGAACATCTCGGAGTAATGCAGCATGGGCAAGTCGGTAGTCATTCTGGGTGCGCAGTGGGGCGACGAGGGCAAGGGCAAGATCGTCGACCTGCTGACCGAGCGGGTCAGCGCGGTGGCGCGTTTCCAGGGCGGCCACAACGCCGGCCACACGCTGGTGATCAAGGGCAAGAAGACCGTGCTGCACCTGATCCCCTCGGGCATCCTGCGCGATGATGCGCTGTGCCTGATCGGCAACGGCGTGGTGCTCTCGCCCGAGGCGCTGATCAATGAGGTCGCCGAACTCGAAGCCAACGGCGTCGAGGTGCGTTCACGCGTGAAGATCAGCCCGGCCACGCCGCTGATCATGCCGTACCACATCGCGGTGGATAAGGCGCGCGAGATCGCCGCCGGCGGCAAGGCCATCGGCACCACCGGCCGCGGCATCGGCCCGGCCTACGAGGACAAGGTGGCCCGCCGCTCGATCCGCGTGGCCGACCTGATGTACCCGCACGAGCTGCCGGCGCTGCTGAAGACCGCGGTGGACTACCACAATTTCATCCTCACCCAGTGGCTGAAGGCCGAGCCGGTCGACTACGACGCCGTGCTCAAGGACGCGCTGGCCTGGGGCGAGTACATCCGCCCGCTGGTCGACGACGTCGCCACCATCCTGCACGACGTGCGCCGCGACGGCGGCAACATCCTGTTCGAGGGCGCGCAGGGCGCGCTGCTCGACATCGACCATGGCACCTATCCCTACGTCACCTCGTCCAACACCACGATCGGCGGTGCGCTGGCCGGCACCGGCGTGGGCGCGGGCGACATCGACTACGTGCTGGGCATCTGCAAGGCCTACGCCACCCGCGTCGGCAGCGGTCCGTTCCCCACCGAACTCAACGACGAGATGGGCGAGCGCCTGCGCAAGGTCGGCAACGAGTTCGGCGCCAGCACCGGCCGCCCGCGCCGCTGCGGCTGGATCGACCTGGTCGCGCTCAAGCGCGCCACCCAGATCAACGGCATCAACGGCCTGGCCATCACCAAGCTCGACGTGCTCGACGGCCTGGAAACCGTCAAGGTCTGCATCGCCTACGAATACCGGGGCAAGCGGCGCGAACTGGCGCCGCTGGATGCCGACGGCTGGGCCGAGTGCAAGCCGGTCTACCTGGAGTTCCCCGGCTGGCAGGAATCCACCGCCGGCATCCGCGACTGGAACAAGCTGCCCGCCGCCGCCCGCGCCTACCTGCGCGCGGTCGAGGAACTCTCCGGTTGCCGCCTGGCTCTCGTCGCCACCGGCGCCGACCGCGACGACACCATCAGCCTGGACGACCCGTTCGCCTGATCGTCGTTGCTCCGCGCGTCATGCCGACAGGCCCCGCCATGCGGGGCCTGTCCGTTTCCGTCGCCGGACCGACCTCCTGCTACCCCGCGGCGTCGCCTTCGCTGCGCCCGCCGCGCTCGCCCACCGGCAGGCTGAGCGTCTCCTTGATCTCTTCCATCACGATGTAGCTTTTCGAATCGCGCACGTTCGGCAAGGTCAGCAAGGTGTTGCCGAGCAGCTTGCGGTACGAGGCCATGCCCGAGATGCGCGCCTTGATCAGGTAGTCGAACGCGCCCGAGACGAGGTGGCACTCCAGCACGTTGGGCAGGCGCAGCGCGGCGCTGCGGAACTCCTCGAAGATGTCGCCTGACTTGTAGGCCAGGCTGATCTCCACGAACACCAGCAGGCCGGCGCCGACCAGGTGCGGGTCGAGCCGCGCGTGGTAGCCGGTGATCACGCCGTCGCGCTCCAGCCGGCGCACGCGCTCGGTGCACGGCGTGGTGGACAGGCCGACGCGCTCGCCCAGCTCGGTGAACGAGATCCGTCCTTCGTCCTGCAGCACTCTGAGGATTTTCCGGTCGATTTTGTCGAATTCCCGCCGCTTCACCGCCATAGCATCACCATGGATTGCCGATTTGTCAGTGATATTACCCGTTAATATGACAAAAGACAGAAAACAAGCCTGATCGATCGTTCCTATACTCGCCAGCTTCACTCCTGCGGCTGGTCCGCAGGCCAACAGCGGAAGGGGGAGCGCAATGCGGGTACTGATACTGGGCAGCGGCGTGATCGGAACGTGCAGCGCGTGGTACCTGGCGCGCGCCGGTTTCGAGGTGACCGTGGTGGATCGCGAAAGCGCGCCGGCCCGCGAAACCAGCTTCGCCAACGCCGGCCAGATTTCGCCCGGCTACGCCTCGCCGTGGGCCGCCCCCGGGGTGCCGCTGAAGGCGCTGAAGTGGCTGTTCATGCGCCACGCGCCGCTGGCGATCCGCCCCGGCCTCGACCCGCGGCAATACCTGTGGCTGCTGCAGATGCTGCGCAACTGCACCGCCAGCCGCTATGCGATCAACAAGGCGCGCATGGTGCGCCTGTCCGAATACAGCCGCGACTGCATCGACGAGTTGCGCGCCGAGACCGGGCTGGATTACGAGGGCCGCCAGCTCGGCACCGTGCAGTTGTTCCGCACCCAGGCGCAGCTGGACGACGCAGCCAAGGACATCGCCGTGCTCAAGCAGTACGGCGTGCCATACGAGCTGCTCGACCGTGCCGGCATCGTGCGGGTGGAGCCGGCGCTGGCCGGGGTGGTCGACCAGCTCAGCGGCGCGCTGCGCCTGCCGAACGACCAGACCGGCGACTGCGAGTTGTTCACCCGCCGGCTCGCCGCGCGGGCAGAGGAAGCCGGCGTCGAATTCCGCTTCGGCGCCACCGTGGAAAAACTCGAACACGACGGCAGCCGCCTCACCGGTGTGCGTATCGACGGCAAGCTCGAACGCGCCGACCGCTACGTGCTGGCGCTGGGCAGCTATACCCCGCAACTGCTGGCGCCGCTGGGCATCCGCCTGCCGGTATACCCGCTGAAGGGCTACTCGCTGACCCTGCCGATCACCGACCCGGCGATGGCACCCACCTCGACCATCCTCGATGAAACCTACAAGGTGGCGGTGACCCGTTTCGACCAGCGCATCCGCGTCGGCGGCATGGCCGAGGTGTCCGGCTTCGACCTGTCGCTGTCGCCGCGCCGTCGCGCCACCCTGGAGAAAGTGGTCACTGACCTCTACCCGCACGGTGGCGACATGAGCCAGTCCACGTTCTGGACCGGCCTGCGCCCGGCCACTCCGGACGGCACGCCGGTGGTCGGCGCGACCCGGCTGGACAACCTCTACCTCAACACCGGCCACGGCACCCTGGGCTGGACCATGGCCTGCGGTTCCGGCCGCTACCTGGCCGACCTGATCGCGGGGCGCCAGCCGCAGATCAGCAGCGAGGGCCTGGATATCTCGCGCTACAGTACCCGTCCGTCCACCGGAGTCCATGCCTGATGCGCCCGGCACGAGCCCTGATCGACCTGGCCGCACTGCGCCACAACTATCGCCTGGCGCGCGAGCTGGGCGGACGCAAGGCGCTGGCCGTGGTCAAGGCCGACGCCTACGGTCACGGCGCCGTGCGCTGCGCGCGGGCGCTGGAAAGCGATGCCGACGGTTTCGCGGTGGCCTGCATCGAGGAGGCGCTGGAACTGCGCGAGGCCGGCATCCACGCCCCGATCCTGCTGCTGGAAGGTTTCTTCGAGGCCGACGAGCTGGCACTGATCGACGCCCACGACCTGTGGTGCGCGGTGCAGGCCGAGTGGCAGATCGACGCGATCGAGCGCGCTCGCCCGAACAAACCACTCACGCTCTGGCTGAAGCTCGATTCGGGCATGCACCGGCTGGGCCTGGCCGCAGCGGATTACCGCGCCAGCCTGCAGCGCCTGCAGGCCATGCCGTACGTGCGCGAGGTGGTGGCGATGACCCACTTCGCCCGCGCCGACGAACTCGACTGCACCCGCACCGACGAGCAGCGCGCGCTGTTCCACCAGGTGTGCGACGAGCTGCACTTGCCCGCCAGCCTCAGCAATTCCCCCGCGCTGCTCGGCTGGCCCACCGCGCAGGGCGAGTGGGCGCGGCCGGGCCTGATGCTGTACGGCGCCACGCCGTTCGCCGGCCCGCATCCGGTCGCCGACCGCCTGCAGCCGGTGATGACGGTGACCTCGAAGGTGATCGGCGTGCGCGACCTGGCGGCAGGCGAACCGATCGGCTACGGCGCCCGCTTCGTCACCCAACGCCCCAGCCGCATCGGCGTCGTCGCGATGGGCTACGCCGACGGCTACCCGCAATTCGCCCCCAACGGTACCCCGGTCGCCATCGACGGCCGGCCCGGCGCACTGGTCGGCCGCGTGTCGATGGATATGCTCACCGTCGACCTCACCGACCACCCCGCCGCCGGCCTCGGCAGCGAGGTCGAACTGTGGGGCAGGCAGGTATCGGTCAGCGAACTGGCGCTGCACAGCGACAACAGCGCGTACCAGCTGCTGTGCGGACTGAAGCGCGTGCCGCGCAGCTACGTCGGCGAGTGAGCGTTCCAATTCCTCCCCCTGCCTGCAGGGGGAGGCTGGGAGGGGGGGAAGCTTTTAAGCTTCGGCCCCTCCAATCCCGATCTCGCCCCCTGCGACCCACCGCTGCCACCATCGCGCGATGGAACCAACCGGGGGAACGCCATGACCGCACTCACCGGCCGCTTCAGCCAGGCCGTCGACTACGCCCGCATCGCCCACGCCGCGCAATGCCGCAAGGGCTCGAACATCCCCTACCTCTACCACCTGCTCGGCGTGGCCAGCCTGGTGATCGAATTCGGCGGCAACGAGGACCAGGCCATCGCCGGCCTGCTGCACGACACCCTGGGAGGTTCATATCTTCGCAATGTAAGGTAATCGCGCACCGAGACTGGCAGCGCACTCGAGTCGGTGTCGTCCGAAACACGATTCTAATAAGTCGGATGAATACACCTGATCTCGTTGGTGAAGTGGCTTATGTAGATGCAGATTATCCGATGCTATTTCTTCCAGATCGAGTGTGGATGGCTCGGTTTCGTCCCGAGTTGGACATTGACGTTACATGGCTCGGATATGTGCTCAGTAGCAGTGACTACAGCCGACGAATCAAGGAGAGCGCGACGGGAACCAGCGGAAGCATGAAGAATATTTCCAAGCCCGCGTTGCTTTCGATTGAGATCGCTCTGCCTTGCGTGGAAGAGCAAACCGCCATCGCCACCATCCTCACCGACATGGACACCGAGCTCGTCGAACTGGAAACCCGCCTCGCCAAGACCCGTCAGCTCAAGCAGGGCATGATGCAGGAGCTGCTCACCGGAAGGATTCGCCTCGTATGAGAATTTCCACCATCCTCGATCACATCGACAGCGGGCACATGGCGCTGCCGGAGTTCCAGCGCGGCTACGTGTGGAACCGTGACCAGATACGCGGCCTGTTTGATTCGCTGTATCGCCGCCATCCGGTGGGCGGGTTGCTGGTATGGGTGACCGAGTCGAATGCGGCGTCCCATCGCGGCGACGGCCAGCTGGCGGCGGGCGTGGTGAAGTTGCTGCTGGATGGCCAGCAGCGGATGACCTCGCTGTATGGCGTGATGCGCGGCAAGCCGCCGCGGTTTTTCGATGGCAACAAGCAGGTGTTCGCCGGGCTGCGCTTTCATCTGGACGAGCAGACGTTTGCGTTTTATCAGCCGGTGAAGATGCGTGACGATCCGCTGTGGGTCGACGTGACCGAATTGATGAAGAAGGGCACGACGGGGCTGGGCGAGTTCGTGACCCGGCTCGGCACGCAGCCGGAGCTGGCGCCGAAGATTGGCGAGTACGTGGCACGCCTCGGTCGTTTGCTGAGTGTGGCCGACATCGACCTGCATGTGGAGGAAGTGACTGGCGCGGACAAGACGCTGGATGTGGTGGTCGACATCTTCAACCGCGTCAACAGCGGCGGCACCAAGCTCTCCAAGGGTGATCTCGCGCTGGCCAAGATCTGCGCCGACTGGCCCGAAGCGCGCGACATGATGAAGGCCAAGTTGGCCGAGTGGGATGGGGCGGGCTACCACTTCAACCTGGACTGGTTGCTGCGCTCGGTAAACACGGTGTTGACCGGCGAGGCGAAGTTCCAGTTTCTGGATGGCAAGACCGCCGACGAAGTCCGGAACGGCCTGAAGCGGGCCACCAAATACATCGACACCAGCCTGAACCTGATCGGTGGCCGGCTCGGACTGGATCACGACCGAGTGTTCTTCGGCCGCTTCGGCGTGCCGGTGATCGTGCGCTATCTGGATCAGCGCCCGGGCCAGATCAACGAGAAGGAACGCGACAAGCTGCTGTTCTGGTTTGCCCAGGCCGGCATGTGGGGGCGCTTCTCCGGTTCCACCGAGTCGTTCATCGACCAGGACCTCGGCGCGCTGGAAGGCGCCGATGGCGGCTTGGACAAACTGCTGGAGCAACTGCGCCTGTGGCACGGCGGGCTCAGCGTGGAGCCGGGCAACTTCACCGGCTCCAGCCTCGGCGCGCGCTTCTATCCCGTGCTGTACCTGCTGACCCGGATGAGCCACGCCCGCGACTGGGGCACCGGCCTGGCGCTGAAATCCAGCCTGCTCGGCAAGATGAGCAAGCTGGAGGTGCACCACATCTTCCCCAAGGCGCAGCTCTACAAGAAGAAATTCATGCGCGTGGACGTGAACGCGCTGGCCAACTTCTGTTTTCTGACCAAGGACACCAACCTCAATATCAGCGATCGGCTGCCGGAGGAGTACTTCCCGCAGATCGAGCAGGCGCACCCCGGCGCGCTGGCCTCGCAGTGGATTCCGATGGATCCGTTGCTGTGGAAGATCGAGAACTACCCGGCCTTTCTCGATGCACGCAGGGCGCTGCTCGCCGATGCGGTCAACCAGTGCATGACCGAGTTGCTGCATGGGGATACGCGCTGGATGGCCGGTCGGCCGCTGGCGGCCCCTGCCGCCGCAGCGGTCAGCGGTGGCATCGCGGACGAAGGGGAAGAGCAGCAGCTTGAAGCACTGAACGACTGGGTGGAGCAGCAGGGCTTGCCGCGTGGCGAGCTGGCGTTTGATTTCTCCGACCCTGACACCGGTGAGCAGAAGGCGGTTTTCGATCTGGTCTGGCCCAGCGGCTTGCAAGAGGAGCTCAGCCAGCCCGTAGCGGTACTGCTGAACGAGAGCGCGGGAACGATCGCGATCGCCAGCCAGGCGGGGTTTCGTTGTTTCACCGACGTGGGCGAGTTTCAGCAGTACGTGATGACCGAGGTGGTGGTGGAGGATGCGCCTGCGTGAGCAACCGCTACGATGCAGGGGAAGCGCAAGGTGCCTATGAGCCGGGTTCCGGCGACCAAGTGCTGCGCAACAAGCTCGGTATCACCGACAGCGAAGAAATGGATGCCGTCGAGCTGCTGCTGCTTGAACAGCTCTATCGGGCGGTGCTGGTCGAGGATTTGCCGGATCGAGGCTTGCGCGTGGTGGACCTGAAAACCTGGCACCGGCGCTGGTTGGGCAACGTCTACGGTTGGGCCGGCCAGGAGCGTTCCGTGAACATGGGCAAGGGTGATTTCCAGTTCGCGGCAGCAGCACAGATCCCGCGCCTGTTGAGCGTATTCGAACGCGACTGCCTCGCGCGCTTCACCCCTTGCCACGACTTCAGCGATGACGCGCTGCTCGAAGCGATCGCTGTGACCCATGTGGAATTCATCCTGATCCATCCGTTTCGTGAGGGGAACGGACGGCTGTCGCGGCTGCTGGCGGACGTCATGTCGGTGCAGGCAGGTAAGGGACCGCTGGATTACAGTGCGTGGGACGCGGACAAGGACGGGTATTTCAAGGCAATCCACGCCGGCATGGCTGGCGACTACTCGGCGATGCGGCAACTGGTGGCTTTGGCGCGCACCGATTGAGCCAGGTTTTCAGCGGGCCAGTTTGATGTCGAAGAACTTGCCTGTCTTGCTGTTGCGCAGCGTGCGTTCTAGCTGGCGGATGCTCTTGCCCGTCTCGATGGCCGTGGAGCTGGTCACCGCACGGGTGATCGCCTTCTGGCTCGGCGCTTTGGCAGCGCCTCGCGGTTTGGCGAGGGCGGTAGGCTTGGCAGGTTTCATGGTGCCCATTATACCGGGTAGCGTCGTGCTAATTGGCACGAAAACGGAAGGCTGGCGGCGTGGAATCCAGCTTGAGTACGGGGGCAGGGAATGAATGACATCAGCAAGCCGGAACGGGTCACCCAGAATCGCGTGATGGCGCTGTTCCAGGACGAGTTGAAGTATCACAGGCTCGGCGACTGGAGTGACCGCGACAACAATCGCCAGATCGAGGACGGCCTGCTGAGCGACTGGCTGACCCGGCGCGGCTGCTCCCCAGTACAAATCGGCGTGGCGCTGCACAAGTTGCACACCGAAGCGGACAACCCCAGCCGCACCCTGTACGAGAACAATCAGGCCGTCTATCAATTGCTTCGTTATGGCATACCGGTGGAGGAAACCGGCGCCAACAACGATACCGACAAGCAGGTCATCTACAAGACCTATACCGATCTGCTGAAAGACGTGGAAGCGCAGCCGGGCAAGAGCAAGACGGAAACCTACGAGGATCGCGCCAAGAAGCTGTTCGTCGAACAGCCGTCCAACATGCGGCTGCTGATCGTGGTGGACAAGCTGCTGACCGGCTTCGATGCGCCGCCATGCACGTATCTCTACATCGACAAGTCGATGCAGGATCACGGGCTGTTCCAGGCGATCTGCCGCACCAACCGGCTCGATGGCGACGACAAGGACTTTGGCTACATCGTCGACTACAAGGACCTGTTCAAGAAGCTGGTGAACGAACAGGGCACCGGTGCGCTGCAGGTGTATTCGTCCGAACTGGACCACAGTGCGGGCGGTGTCGATCCGGACGTGCTGATGCAGGATCGCCTGGAGAAAGGCCGTGAGCGGCTGGATAGCGCGCTTGAGTCACTGGTGCTGTTGTGCGAGCCGGTCGAGCCACCGAAAGACGATCTGGACCATATCCGTTATTTCTGTGGCAATACGGAAATACCTGCCGATCTGAAAGAGCGGGAGCCACGTCGGGTGGCGCTATACAAGGCCGCCGTGGCGTTGCTGCGTGCGTATGGAAATCTCGCTGACGACCTGTCCGGGGCGGGTTACGACGGAGGCGACATCAAGCGCATCAAGGGCGACGTCAAGCGCTTCACCGATCTTCGCGAAGTCATTCGCCGGGCCAGCGGCGAGACGCTCGACCTGAAACCGTACGAGGCGGACATGCGCCACCTCATCGACACCTATATCGAGGCGAAGGCACCGCGGAAGATTTCTCCGTTCGACGATCTCGGGCTGCTGGATCTGATCGCCAGGAGCGGGATGGCCGAGGCGGTCAGCACGTTGCCCGAGGGCATCAAGGGCAGCAAGGACGCGATAGCCGAAACCATCGAAAACAATGTGCGCAGCAAGATCATCCAGGAGCATCTGAACAATCCGGCGTACTACGCCAAGATGTCGGCGCTGCTGGACGAGGTGATCAAGTTCCGCAAGGAACAGGCGGACAAGTACGAGGAGTACCTGAAGAAGATCGCCGACCTGGTGGGCAAGGTGCAGACAGGCCACGCTGACGACATTCCGGAAGCGTTGAAACGCAGCGTGGGATTGCGGGCGATCTACGACAACCTCAGGGTGCCGCCGGCCCCGGCTCCGACTGCAGCGATGAATCTCCAGGATGAGGCTGGCCCGTTGCCCATGCCCGATCCCAAGCTGAAGCTGGCGGTCGACATCGACGAGGCGGTCAGACGCGAGCGGCATGCGGACTGGCGTGGAAATGCTGCCAAGGAGAATCACATCAAGCGTGAGGCCTTGCTGCCTCTGCTGGGCAACGACGTGACCGAAGCGGCACGCCTGGCGCGACTGCCGCGACATGCTCAATCGCTTGCCGGTACGCAACGAGCATTGGAGCTACTGACCTAAGCGCTCAGCTTTCCGCCCTGTGCTTGACGAAAGAGCCCCCGCAAGCGGGGGCTCCTGGTTTCTACGGTGCTGCTGGCTTAGTGCTACTGCGCATTCGCGCTGGCGTCGGCGCTGCCGTCGGCCTGCGCCGAGGTGGAGATGCCGCTGCGGGCTGAGCCGTGCGCGCCGGCGTGGCCGCTGGCGTTGGCCGAACCGCTGGTGCCCGCGGCCGGGCCGGCGTTCGCATCCGTGTTGCCGTGGGCTGCGCCCGAGCCGGACACGTCGACCGATTTGTCCCCGGCGTTGCGCACGGCGCCGGACGTCCGCGGCAGCAGGCGCGGCTGCGTGGTCGTCGCCTCACCCGACGGCTGGCTCGCGGCGTTCGCGCCGACTGAGCTTACCTGCGATGCGTTGCCTGCCGCGTCTGCGCCGGTGGCGTGGGTCGATTGCGTGCCGTTGGCGATCGCTTGCTCGGCCGTGCTCAGGCCGGCGCTGGCCGATGCCTCGGCGTTCGCGGGTGCGTTCTGCACGCGGTCCAGCGCGGTGCGGGTTCCGCGTTCGGCCGCCGAGGCGGCTGAACGCGTCTGGCTGGCCGCTTGGCCGGCGGCACCGGCCACGGCGTCGCGCGGGCCGGCGGTATCGACGGCGCCGGTCGCGGACGAGCCCAGTTCCGTCGCGCCATCCAGCGCGGCATGGTTGCCGCTGCCAGCGTTGGCGGCGGCCGCACCGCTGAGGCCGGCGGCGGCACCGGCGACCGCCTGACCGTTCGCCTGGCGGGCGGCTTGTGCGGCGGTGCCCGTGGCCGAGGCGGCGGTTGCGGCGGCACGCTGGCGCAGGCGTTCCGCGCGTCGCTCGGCCGCCCGCTGGTTGATGTCGGGGGTGTCGATGTTGCCCATGCCGTGCGCGGAGCCGTCGATGCGGCCACCCACCTGGCCCATCGTGGCATTGATGGGGCCGCCCACGCGGCCGGCGATGCCGCCGGCGAGCGAGCCGCCGCCCAGCACCTGGGCATGCACCGGGACCATCGTGGCCAGGGCAAGCGCGCCGGCGAGCAGGGTGGTGTTGAGGGTCTTGTTGTTGAGGGTCGTGTTGCGCATGTGGGGACCTCCTGCCTGCGGCCGATCCGCGGCTTCCGAGGTCCTGTACGCCGGCGCCGGGACGATCCTTCCATCCCGGCAGGCTGCGGTTGGGCGGTGTTCAGATTCAGGGCGACAGCAGGCCGTAGCCGTAGCGCGGGTCGTGGCCCGGGGCACCGAGGTGGCGGGCCTCGTCGATCAGTTGCCGCTGCACCTGCGCCGCGGCGCCCTCGCGGGGAGCGTCCAGCAGCCGGGCAGCCTTCCGCGCCACGATCGGCGCCGCGAACGAGGTGCCGCGCAGCGCGTCGCGGCCGCTGCCGACCACGCCGGACGCGCAGAAATCCACCTGGTCGCCGCTGCCGGACTCGGGCAGCACGCGGTCGTGCGCGTCGACGCCGCTGACGCCGATCACGCCCGGGTACGCCGCCGGGAACAGCGGCGGCGCTGCGGGTCCGTCGTTGCCGACCGCGCTGACCAGCACGTGGCCGCGCGCGATCATCGCCTGCACCGCGCGCGCGAGCACCGGGTTGTCGGGGCCGACCAGGCTGATGTTGATCACCGCCACGCGCTCGCGCGCCATCCATGCCAGCGCCTCCACAAGATTCGAGGTGGCGCCACCGACCGCATCACCGCACCATAGGTCGGCGGCATACAGCGTGTCTGGATCGCCGTCGACGAGGCGCGCGGCAACCGTGGTGCCGTGTCGCGACGGATTGGCCGTGCTACAGCCATGCCGCTCGATGTGCGCATGCGCCAGCGCGGGATCGGCCGGATCGACGCCGCCATCGATCAGCCCCACGCGTTGCACCGGTGGAGTGGACGACGGGACCGCCGTGGTCGTCGCAGGGGCCGCCTCGCCCGTACCCGCTGGCAGGTAGAGGTGCTGGTAGGTGAAGGCCGCATCCGGCGCGGCTCGCTGCAGGGCGCGCATGGCGCTGGCCGTGCTGCGACCGCGGGTGTCGTGCAGCACCACGAAGTCCAGCCCCAGCGTCGCGTCTGCCGGCGTCTCGCGATCCACCCCGAAACCCAGCACCTGCAGCGCATCGCGTTGCGCATCCGACAGGCCGATGGCGAGGAATTCGCCGCGCAGGATCGGCGCACCGCGGGGATCGACGTCGACGCGCCGCGGCTCCTTGCGCAGCAGCGTATCGACCTGCAATTTCCGCGTGAGGGCCAATGGCCCGCGCAGCAGGTCGTCCACGCTGCGCAAGGGCGAGGCGGGCACGACACCGGGCAGGCCCGCGCCGGGCACCTGCAGGTTGGGCAGGCTCTGCACCGGGCCGAGCACCTGCGCCTGCGCAGGCGCCGCACCGGCCACGGCGAGCGCGATGGCGAGCAGCGGGGCGAGCATGGCGGATAGGCGGTACAAGGGCATGGCCGAGACCTCGGGAGCAGCGGGGCCGGATGCTAGCATGGGCTCGCTTTACGCCCTCGAACCGCGCCGATGCGCGCGAGGGAAGGAATCCTCCCCTCCAGACGTAATGGAAGGTGATGCGTGAATTCGAGCGACGCCGTGCGCGAAGGACTGATCCCGCTGCTGCCGCGCCTGCGCCGCCTGGCGCGGGCATTGGCGGGGCAGGCGGCCGACGCCGACGACCTGGTGCAGATGGTGCTGGAGCGCGCGCTGGCCAGGGCCGCGCAGTGGCGGCCGGACGCCGCGCTGGATCGGTGGGTATTTGCGATCGCGCGCAACGCCTGGCGGGACGAGTTGCGTGCGCGCGGCAGGTCGCAACACCTGTTCGCGCCGGAGGAGGCCGGCGAGATGGCCGCCGACCGCGCCAGCGCGCAGCCCGCGCAGCAGCTGGAACTGGCGATGGCGCTGGCGGCGCTGCCGCCGGACCATCGCGAAGTGGTGGCCCTGGTGCTGGTCGAGGGCATGTCGTACGGCGAAGCCGCCGAACTGCTGGAGGTGCCGGTGGGCACCGTCACCAGCCGCCTGGCCCGCGCCCGCGCCACCTTGCAGGCCCATCTTGGGAAAGACGCATGAACCCGATCGACGACGATACCTTGCAGGCTTACGTGGATGGCGAACTCGACGCGGCCAGCGCCGCGCGCATCGACGCCGCGCTGGTGCACGACGAGGTGCTGGCCCGTCGCGTGCGGCAGGCGCGCGCGGTACGCGCGCAACTGCACGCCGCGTTCGCCCCCGTACTCGACGAGCCGGTGCCGGCGCGTCTGTCTGCCTTGTTGCAGCCGCGATCCATGCAGGCAGCGATACCGGCCACGCCGCTCGTCATGCCGGCGGGCAGGCATGGCACGGGCACGCCCCGCCGCCGCACGGCCCGCCGCTGGTTCGTGCCGGGAGCCGCGCTGGCCGCCTCGGTAGCGCTGCTCGCCGTGGCTTTGTGGTGGTGGCTGCCCGGCGGCGACCTGGTGCGCATGCAGGGCGGCCAGCCGTTCGCCGCGGGCGCCCTGAACCGCGCACTGGACCGGGTGCTGGCGAGCGAACCCGACGCGGATGCCCCGGTGGCGATCGGCCTGAGTTTCCGCGGCAACGACGGGCGCATCTGCCGCACCTTCGTGCTGCGCTCCCCGCCGGCGCAAGCCGGCCTTGCCTGCCACGAGAGTGCGGGCTGGGCGCTGCCTGTGCTCGGTGCTGCGCCCCCGCCGGAAGGCGGCGAACTGCGCCAGGCGGCGAGCGCCTTGCCGCCCGCGGTGCAGGCCGCGGTCGACACGCGTCTGCGCGGCAACGTGTTCGATGCGCAACAGGAGCGGGCGGCACGCGACGCCGGCTGGCGCTAGGCGCGGATCCTCGTAACGCGTTGTTCCCCGGCAAGGGCCGGCTGCCTGCGCCAGCGGGAGATTCCGCGTGGCGGGCCTTCTGTCGCCCGGTCGATCGACGTCGCCGAGCCGGCTTGCCGGACGTGGCCTGGCGCGTCGATGGCCTGATATATATTTTGCAAGCGCCGTGGCCTGCGCGGCACAGACAGGAACATTCCGGGGGCGGCGAGATGGTGGATATCGAGAGCAGGGTGGAATCCGACAGCGGCGTCTACAAGACGCTGCTGGAATCGACCAGGGCGATCCCGTGGAAGATTGACTGGGCCAGCAAGCAGTTCGCCTATATCGGGCCGCAGATCGAGGCGCTGCTGGGCTGGGTACCCTCGAGCTGGGAGAGCGTGGGCGACTGGGCCAGCCGCATGCACCCTGAAGACCGCGAGTGGGTGGTGGACTTCTGCGTGGCGCAGTCCCAGGCGGGGGTGGACCATGAGGCCGACTATCGCGCGCTGACCCGCGACGGCCACTACGTGTGGATCCGCGACGTGGTGCACGTGGTGCGCCGGCACGACGGCACGGTCGATTCGCTGATCGGCTTCATGTTCGACATCAGCGAGCGCAAGCGCACCGAGCAGCAGCTGGTCAGCCTGCAGAAGGAGATGGAGGAGCTCTCCTTCCGCGACGGCCTGACCGGCGTCGCCAACCGGCGGCGTTTCGACGCGATCATCGAGCTCGAATGGAGCAACGCGCGGCGCAACCGGCAGCCGCTGTCGCTGCTGCTGATCGACATCGACTATTTCAAGCAGTACAACGACTGCTACGGCCACCTGGAGGGCGATGCCTGCCTCAAGCACGTGGCACGGGTGCTGAGCTCGGCGGCCACGCGTGCGCGTGACCTGCTGGCCCGCTTCGGCGGCGAGGAGTTCGTGCTGGTGCTGCCGGAAACCGACGAGGCCGCCGCCGGCAAGCTGGCCGAACGCTGCCGCGAGCTGATCCTGGCCGAACAAGTCCCGCACGAGTCGTCCCCGATCGGGCCCGTACTGACGATCAGCCTCGGCGTGGGCACCGTGATTCCCAGCCACGACGACGAACTGCGGCCGTTCATCGATGCGGTGGACAAGCGGCTGTACCAGGCCAAGCAGCAGGGCCGCAACCGCATCGTGGCTGGGTAGTCCGTTCGGTAAATCCCGTAGGAGCGCACCCTGTGCGCGAAGCTCTTCGTCACGTGGCGAAAGAGCTTCGCGCACAGGGTGCGCTCCTACAGTTCAAGGCGGCCTGGCTTACGCCTCGGCTTCTTCCTTGTACGCATCCACCGGGATGCAGGCGCACATGATGTTCTTGTCGCCGTAGACGTTGTCGACGCGGGCCACCGGCGGCCAGTACTTCTGCAACTTCAGGCTGGCCAGCGGGAAGGCGGCCAGTTCGCGCGGGTAGGCGTGGGTCCACTCGCTGCCGCTGACCATGGTGGCGGTGTGCGGGGCGTTCCTCAGCGGGTTGTCCTCGCGGTCCAGCTTGCCTTCCTCGATCGCGCGGATCTCGTCGCGGATCTGGATCATGGCGTCGATGAAGCGGTCCAGCTCGTAACGCGATTCGCTCTCGGTCGGCTCCACCATCAAGGTGCCGGACACCGGGAAGCTCAGCGTGGGCGCGTGGAAGCCGAAGTCGATCAGCCGCTTCGCCACGTCCTCGGCGCCGATGCCGGTGGCGTCCTTGAGCGGGCGCAGGTCGAGGATGCACTCGTGCGCCACCAGCCCGTTGCGGCCGGTGTACAGAGTGGGGTAGTGCGGCTCCAGCCGCCTGGCGATGTAGTTCGCGTTGAGCAGGGCGACCTGGGTGGCCTTGCGCAGGCCCTGCTGGCCCATCAGGGTGATGTACATCCAGCTGATCGGCAGGATGCTGGCACTGCCGAAGCTGGCCGCGCTGACCATCCCTACGGAGCGGCTGTTGTGAGGAGTGCGGCCATGGATGGCCGCTTCTTGATCTTCGCCAGCAGGGAAGCTGGCAGGCAAGAACTTCGCCAGGTGCGACTTCACCGCGCACGGACCGACGCCCGGGCCGCCGCCGCCGTGCGGGATGCAGAAGGTCTTGTGCAGGTTGAGGTGCGACACGTCCGAGCCCCACTTGCCGGGCTTGGCCACGCCGACCAGCGCGTTCATGTTGGCGCCGTCGGTATACACCTGGCCGCCGTGCTGGTGGACGATGTCGCAGATGGCGACGATGTCCTCCTCGAACACGCCGTGGGTGGACGGGTAGGTGATCATCAGCGCGGCGAGACGGTCGCTGTACTTCTCTGCGGCGCGGCGGATGTCCTCGACGTCGACGTTGCCGTTGCCGTCGCACTTGGTCACCACCACGGTCATGCCGCACAGGTGCGCGGAGGCCGGGTTGGTGCCGTGGGCGGATTCGGGGATCAGGCAGATGTCGCGATGCGTGTCGCCGCGCGAGCGGTGGTAGGCGCGGATCGCCAGCAGGCCGGCGTATTCGCCCTGCGCGCCGGAGTTCGGCTGCAGGCTCACCGCGTCGTAGCCGGTGCATTCGACCAGCATCGCTTCCAGGCCGTCGATCAGTTCCTTGTAGCCCTGCGTCTGCGCGGCAGGGGCCAGCGGATGGATGTTGGCGAATTCCGGCCAGGTGATCGGGATCATCTCGGCGGTGGCGTTGAGTTTCATGGTGCACGAGCCCAGCGGGATCATCGTGCGATCCATCGCCAGGTCCTTGTCGGCCAGCGCGCGCATGTAGCGCAACAGCTCGTGCTCGCTGTGGTGCGTGTTGAACACCGGGTGGGTGAGGAACGCGCTCTTGCGCACCAGGGCAGCAGGCAGGGCGTCGGCGGTGGCGGCGTCGAGGGCGTCGACATTTTCGATCTTCGCGCCGAACAACGCCGCCAGCGCGACCACGTCGGCGCGGGTGGTGCTTTCGTCGAGGCTGAAGCCGACGCTCTTGTCGTCGATGCGGCGCAGGTTGATGCGTGCGGCTGCCGCCTTCGCGTGCAGCACGGCCGCATCGACGCCGGTGATGTGCAAGGTGTCGAAGAAGTCCTTGCCCACGGCGACGCCGGCCTGGCGCAGCGCGGCGGCGAGAATCGCGGCCAGGCGATGTGTGCGGCGGGCGATGCGGGTGAGGCCCTTGGGGCCGTGGTAGACCGCGTACATTGAGGCCATCACCGCCAGCAGCACCTGCGCGGTGCAGATGTTGGAGGTGGCCTTCTCGCGGCGGATGTGCTGCTCGCGCGTCTGCAGGGTAAGGCGGTAGGCGGCCTTGCCTTCGGTGTCGATCGACACGCCGATCAGGCGGCCCGGCATCGAGCGCTTGTACGCGTCGCGGCAGGCCATGAACGCGGCATGCGGGCCGCCGAAGCCGAACGGCACGCCGAAGCGCTGCGAGTTGCCCACCACGATGTCCGCGCCCCATTCGCCGGGCGCGGCGATCAGGGTCAGCGCGAGCAGGTCGGTGGCGGCCGCGACCAGGCCGCCGCGCGCGTGCACGGCGTCGGCGATCGCCTGGTAATCGTTGATGCTGCCGAAGGTGTCCGGGTACTGCAACAGCACGCCGAACGCCTCGGTGCCGGCCGCGTCGCTGTCCGCGCCGACCACCAGCTCGATGCCCAGCGGCTCGGCACGCGTGCGCACCACTTCCAGCGTCTGCGGGTGCACGCCGTTCGACACGAAGAACACGTTCGACTTCGACTTGCACGAGCGCTTGGCCAGGGTCATCGCCTCGGCCGCGGCGGTGGCTTCGTCCAGCAGCGAGGCGTTGGCGATCTCCATCCCGGTGAGGTCGGCGCACATCGTCTGGAAGTTGATCAGCGCCTCCATGCGGCCCTGCGAAATTTCCGCCTGGTACGGCGTGTACGCGGTGTACCAGGCGGGGTTCTCCAGGATGTTGCGCAGGATGACGTTCGGCGTGAGCGTGCCGTAGTAGCCCTGGCCGATGAAGCTGCGGAACACCTGGTTCTTGTCGGCAATCGCGCGGATCTTGGCCAGCGCTTCCTCTTCGGTGATCGCCTCCGGCAACGCCAGCGGCGCGGCGGACTTGATCGAGCCGGGGACGATGGCGTCGGTCATCGACTCCAGCGAATCGTGGCCGATCACGTGCAGCATTTGCGTGATCTCGGCGTCGTCCGGACCGATGTGACGTTCGATGAACGCGCCGTGGTGTTCGAGGTCGCGCAGGGAAGGGGAGGAGTTGTGGCTCATGAGCGGGCATCCGAAGACTCGCGTGCCGTGCCGCACGCGGGGCGCCCCTCTGTCCTTTTGCCTGAGAGTTTGGAAACGCGATGCCTGCGCTTCGTGCCCCTTCGGCGCCGGATTCAACCGGTCTCTCCAGAGTGTTCGCACATGATGGTATGGGAGCCTGAGCGATTACGGGCGTTGCGTCTTCGGCAGCGGTACGTGCCCGGTCTCCGGGCCGCCCGCTTCTCCCACCATGCGTTTACCGCGGCGATTATACAGGGGGATCCGGGGCGTGTTGCAGCTTGCCGGGGCGGGGTTCAGGGAATCCCGATCGTTGGTCCGCGCTATGCTCGGACACCCCATCCCCCGACCCGCCGGAGCAGCCATGATCCGTATCGGCGAAATCGACCACGTGGTGTTGCGCGCCATCGACATCGTGGCCATGCAACGCTTCTACTGCGACGTGCTCGGCTGCCGCGAGGAACGCCGGCAGGACGATATCGGCCTGGTGCAGCTGCGCGCCGGCGCCTCGCTGATCGACCTGGTGGCCATCGACGGCAAGCTCGGCCGCCATGGCGGCGCTGCACCAGGCAAGGAAGGCCACAACATGGACCACCTGTGCCTGCGCGTGGAGGATTACGGCGAGGCGGCGATCCTGGCGCACCTGAAGGCGCATGGCGTACGCATCGGCGAGCTGGGCTCGCGCTATGGCGCGCAAGGCGAGGGCCCGTCGATCTACCTGTACGACCCGCAGGGCAACATGATCGAGCTGAAGGGACCGGCGGCCACCTGAAAAGCCGGCGGGCGGCGCCCGCCCCGCATGATTGCGCGCCGTAGGACAGTGCACTGTCCGCCTGCCTTCCTGACTTCAATCAAACCCCGGAAAAACGAAGGCCGCCTCGGGAGGCGGCCTTCCTGACTTTAATCAAACCCGGAAAAAGCGAAGGCCGCCTCGGGAGGCGGCCTTCCTGACTTTAATCAAGCCCGGAAAAAGCGAAGGCCGCCTCGGGAGGCGGCCTTCGTTTACAATTGGTGCCCAGGAGAGGACTCGAACCTCCACGGAGTTGCCCCCGCTAGCACCTGAAGCTAGTGCGTCTACCAATTCCGCCACCTGGGCAGGTGTCACGTCGCTCGGCGAGCTGCGTGAGCCGCGTAATTTAGGCACCTGCCGACGGCTTGTCAACACTTTTTCACATCCGTTCATGGCGACGTGGCATTCTCCGCGGCGCAAACATCACAAGGATCCTGAGTGACCAGAAAAACTCCCCCCCGTTCCGGCAATCCCGGCGACGCGCCTTCCGCGAAGAAGCCCGCCAAACGGGCGCCGCGGGCCGCCGCTGCGCCGGACAAGCGCAGCAAGGCCGCCGCAGGCGCCGTGCGCGACCCGCATGCCGATCGCGAGGCGCAGCGTTATGCGCGCCCGATTCCCAGCCGCGAGGCGATCCTCGCCCTGCTGGAAGAACGCGGCGAACTGCTGACCGAGGCGCGCATCGCCGAGGCGCTGGATATCCACGAGGAAACCGACCTCGAGGCACTGCGCAAGCGGCTCGCCGCGATGGTGCGCGACGGCCAGCTGCTGCTGGGCCGTCGCGGCGGCTACGCGCCGACGCAGAAGCTGGACCTGATCGCCGGCGTGGTGCTGGCCAATGCCGAGGGCTACGGCTTCCTGCGCCCGGACGAGGGCGGCGACGACCTGTACCTGTCGCCGCAACAGATGCGCGCGGTGATGCATGGCGACCGCGTGCTGGCCAGCGTGGTCGGCATCGACCGGCGCGGCCGGCGGCAGGGCGCGATCGCCGAAGTGCTGCAGCGCCGCTCGCCGCGGCTGGTCGGCCGGGTGGTGATCGACAACGGCGTGACCCTGGTGGCCCCGGACGACCGCCGCCTCGTCCAGGACGTGATGATCAAGCCGGGCAAGGAGCAGGGTGCCCGCTCGGGCCAGATCGTGGTGGCCGAGATCACCGACCCGCCGACGCCGCAACGCGGCCCGATCGGCGAGATCCGCGCGGTGCTGGGCGAACGCCTGCAGCCGTCGCTGGTGGTGGAGATGGCGATCGCCAGCCACGACCTGCCGCACGAATGGCCGGCCGAGGTGCTGCGCGACGCGGCTCAGGTGGAGTCGGTAGTGACCACCGCCGAGCGCGAGGGCCGCACCGACCTGCGCAAGCTGCCGCTGGTGACGATCGATGGCGCCGACGCGCGCGACTTCGACGACGCCGTGTATGCCGAACCCAAGCGCGGCGGTGGTTGGCGCCTGATCGTGGCGATCGCCGACGTCTCGCACTACGTGCTGGTCGGCAAGGCCCTGGACAAGGAAGCGTTCGAGCGCAGCACGTCCACCTACTTCCCCGGCTTCGTGGTGCCGATGCTGCCGGAGACGCTGTCCAACGGCATCTGCTCGCTGAACCCGAAGGTCGAGCGGCTGTGCATGGTGTGCGACATGCTGGTCGACGCCGAAGGCAGCGTGACCCGGTCGAAATTCTACGACGCGGTGATGCTGTCGCACGCGCGGCTCACCTACGACAAGGTGTGGCAGGCCGTGGGCCTGCGTGATCCGGACGCGCGCCACGAGGTGGCCGACGTGCTGCCTCAGCTGGAGAACCTGCACGCGCTGTACAAGGCGATGGCGGCCCAGCGCCGGCGCCGCGGCGCGATCGACTTCGAGACGCCCGAGGTGAAGTTCCGCCTCGACCAGACCGGCGGCGTCGAATCGATGGGGGCCACCGAGCGCAACGACGCGCACAAGCTGATCGAGGAATGCATGATCGCCGCAAACGTGCAGGCGGCGCTGTTCCTGGAGAAGAGGAAAGTCCCCGCGCTGTTCCGCGCGCACGAGCCGCCGCCGGCGGAGAAGTACGAAGACCTGCAGCAGTTCCTGCGCGAGTTCAAGCTGCGCATGCCGCCGGTGGACGAAGTGACGCCGGCGGATTTCGCCGAGATCCTGCGCATGGTGCAGGATCGCCCCGAGCGCGAACTGATCCAGAACGTGCTGTTGCGCGCGCAGAGCATGGCGGCTTACCAGCCGGACAACCGCGGCCACTTCGGCCTGGCGCTGCAGGCCTACGCGCACTTCACCTCGCCGATCCGCCGCTATCCCGACCTGCTGGTGCACCGCGCGATCCGCTACGCGCTGACCGGCGGCAAGCCGGCCGACTACGCCTACACGCCTGCCGGGATGGCGGCGATGGCGATCCACTGCTCGCAGCGCGAGCGCCGCGCCGAGGAGGCCGAGCGCGACGTGGACGAGCGCTTCAAGTGCGCCTGGATGGAGAAGCACATCGGCAGCGAGTTCGACGGCGTGGTCACCGGCGTCACCTCGTTCGGCCTGTTCGTGGAACTGGACGAGTCGAAGGTGTCCGGCCTGGTGCATATCAGCCAGCTCATGAACGACTACTACCACTTCGACGCCACCCGCAAACTGCTCAAGGGCGAGCGCACCGGGGCGCAGTTCCGCCTCGGCGACCACGTGCGCGTCAAGGTGCTGCGTGCCAGCCTGGAGGATCGCAAGATCGACTTCCGCCTGGTCTCGCCGCGCACGCCGGCCGCGCCACCGCCCGCCGGCGGCAAGGCCTACGACTATGCCGCCGCGGGCGAGCGTTATTCGCTGCCGAAGAAGGCCGCCGCCAAGGCGCCGGGCGTGTTCGGCCGTGCCGCGAAGGCGATCGGCCGCGCATTCGGCCGCAAGGAGGTCGCGGCCGAGGCGCCCGCGCCGCGCCGGGCCGCGCCGGGCGATAATCCGCCGCCGTCGCACGCCGCCGGCCGTCAGCATGCCGACGCGCAGCGTCCGCGCAAGGGCACTGCCGCCACGCGCGGGCGGGCTCCGGCGCCCGTTGCACAGGAGCCCGCGAAGCACGGCGGCCGCAAACCGAAAGGCAAGTCATGAGCGAGAGCTGGATCGTCGGCATCAACCCGGTCGAGGGCGCGTTGAGCAACGATGCCGAACGCGTGCGCGAGCTGCTGGTCGAGAACGGCCAGCGCAACGCGCGCGTGCTGGAGCTGGCCGAGCGCGCGAAGAAGCTGGATATCCCGGTGCGGCACCGCCCGCGCGACGAACTGGACAAGCTGGCCGGCGAAGCGCGCCACCAGGGCGTGGCGGCGCGTTACGAGGCGGCGCCGGCGGCGCACGAAAGCGACCTGGCCGGCCTGCTGGAGCGGGACGGCAGCGATGCGCTGGTGCTGGTGCTCGACGGCGTCACCGACCCGCACAACCTCGGTGCCTGCCTGCGCAGCGCCGCCGCGGCGAAGGTCACCGCGGTGATCGTGCCGAAGGACCGCGCGGTCGGCCTCACCCCGGTAGTGCGGCGCGCCTCCGCCGGCGGTGCCGACCGCGTGCCGCTGATCGCGGTGACCAACCTGGCGCGCACGCTGCGCGAGCTGAAGGACGCCGGCGTGTGGATCACCGGCCTGGCCGGCGATACCGACACCGCCATCTACGGCGTCGACTTCGGGGGCCCGGTGGCGCTGGTGCTGGGCAGCGAGGGCGAGGGCATCCGCCGGCTCACCCGCGAGCTGTGCGATTTCGTGGCGAAGATCCCGATGCCGGGCACGATGGAAAGCCTCAACGTCTCCGTCGCCACCGGCGTAGTGTTGTTCGAGGCGCTGCGCCAGCGGGGAGCGAAACGATGAATTTCTTCTGGTACGACTGGGCCGGTTATATCGGCGTGGCGCTGGTGCTGCTGGCGTTTTTTCTGCTGCAGGAGCGCAAGCTGCAGGGCAGTGGGCTGGTCTACCAGCTGATGAACGTGCTGGGCGCGATCGGCGTGATGCTGTCGCTGGCTTTCGGCAGCTTCAACCTGTCGGCGTTCGTCATGCAGGTGGCGTGGCTGCTGATCGGCAGCTACGGCATCGTGCGCGGCATCAAGCGCCGCCGCGGGACGCGCGAGTTGCCGTGAGTCGCCCGCCGCACGGGGACGACCCCGCGCGCCTTTCCATCGCAGGGACGGCTCTGCAGCAAACCGGGGAGCGTCACCATGGCGTGGATCTACCTGCTGCTGGCCGGCCTGTTCGAAGTGGTCTGGGCAATCGGCCTCAAGTACACCGAGGGTTTTACCCGGCTGTGGCCCACGCTCGGCACACTGGCGGCCATGGCGGTCAGCATCGTGCTGCTGGCGACGGCGGTGAAGACGCTGCCGATCGGCACCGCGTATGCGATCTGGACCGGCATCGGCGCGGTCGGTGCGGTGGCGCTCGGCATCGTGCTGTTCGGCGATCCGGCCACGTGGCCGCGGCTGTTGTGCGTTGCGCTGATCCTGGTGGGTATCGCCGGCCTCAAGCTCACCGCTGGCCAGTAGGAGCGCACCCTGTGCGCGATGCTTTTTTTGCCGGGCCACGGAAAAGCATCGCGCACAGGGTGCGCTCCTACCGGTTAGGCGAAGATCATTCGCCGAGCTTGGTGATTTCCGGGCTCGAGGTGAGGTCGCGCTTGCTGCGCTGCTTGTCCAGCGGCTCGCCGGTGACCTGGAACCAGATGTTCTCGGCGATGTTGGTGGCGTGGTCGCCGACGCGCTCGATGTTCTTGGCCATGAACAGCAGGTGGGTGCACGGGGTGATGTTGCGCGGGTCTTCCATCATGTAGGTGAGCAGCTGGCGGAAGTAGCCGGTATAGGCCTCGTCCAGCACGGCGTCGTCCTTCCACACCTGGTAGGCGCGTTCGGCGTCGCGGTCGCGATAGGCCAGCAGCACCTCGCGCACTTCTTCGGCGGCCAGTTCGGCCAGGTGGCGCAGGCCGCCGACCGGCGCCACCGGCGCCACCATCGACAACGGGATCGAGCGCTTGGCGACGTTGGCGGCGTAGTCGCCGATGCGCTCGATGTCGGAGGCGATGCGCAGGGCGGCATACACGTTGCGCAGGTCGCCGGCCATCGGCGCGCGCAGCGCCAGCAGGCGCACCACGTCGTGGCCGATCTCCTGCTCCATCTGGTCGATCGCGTCGTCGTTGCCGACCACGCGCTGCGCGGCGCGCTCGTCGCGCCGTTCGAGCACGTCGATGGCTGCTTCCAGCTGGGTCACCGCCAGCTCGCCCATGCGCACGATCTCGCCGGTGAGCCGGGTCAGCTCGCTGTCGTAACTCTTGATGATGTGGTCGGTGCCGGTATTCATGGTGGGGTCCTGTGTGATCAGCCGAAGCGCCCGGTGATGTAATCCTCGGTCTGCTTCTTGCCCGGCTTGGTGAAGATCCTTTCGGTCCGGTCGAACTCGATCAGCTCGCCCAGGTACATGAAGGCGGTGAGGTCGGAGACGCGCGCCGCCTGCTGCATGTTGTGGGTGACAATGACGATGGTGAACTGGCTTTTCAACTCTTCCACCAATTGCTCGATGCGGCTGGTGGCGATCGGGTCCAGCGCCGAGGTCGGCTCGTCCAGTAGCAGCACCTCGGGCTTCAGCGCGATCGCGCGGGCGATGCACAGGCGCTGCTGCTGGCCGCCGGAGAGGCCGAGCGCGTTCTGCCTGAGTTTATCCTTCACCTCGTCCCACAGCGCGGCGCTGCGCAGCGCCTGTTCCACGCGGCCTTCCATGTTCGCCTTCGACAGCTTCTCGTGGTGGCGGATGCCGTAGGCGACGTTCTCGAAGATCGTCATCGGGAACGGCACCGGCTTCTGGAACACCATGCCGACCTTGCTGCGCAGGCGGTTCAGCGAATAGCCGGGGTCGAGGATGTTTTCGCCGTCCAGTTCGATCGAACCCTTCGCCTCGAGTTTCGGGTAGATCGCGTAGATGCGGTTGAAGACGCGCAGCAGGGTCGACTTGCCGCAGCCGGACGGACCGATGATCGCGGTGACCTGCTTTTCCGGGATATCCATGTCGATGCCTTTCAACGCATGGAATCCGCTGTAGTAAAAATGCAGGTCGCGCACGGCGAGCTTCGGGGCCGCCGCCGATGCGGCCGTCTCCGACGCCGGGTTCGTGGCGAGGGCGGAATCAGTCATGGGACACCTTGGTGCGGAAGAGGATCAGGCGCGAAGCCAGGCTGAGCAGCAGCACGAACATGGTGATCACGAACGCGCCGGCCCAGGCCAGCGCATGCATCGCCTCGCCCGGGTCGTTGGCGTACTGGTAGATGATCTGCGGCAGGCTGGACATCTTGTCGATCGGGTTGAGCGCCATGTAGTTGTTGCCGAACGCCGTGAACAGCAGCGGCGCGGTCTCGCCGCTGATCCGCGCCAGCGCCAGCAGCACGCCGGTGATGATGCCCGAGCGCGCGGCGCGGATCAGGATCTGCAGGGTCAGCTTCCACTGTGGCACGCCCAGCGACAGCGCGGCCTCGCGCAGGGTGGAGGGTACCAGCCGCAGCATCTCGTCGGTGGTGCGCACGATCACCGGCAGCGCGATCAGCGCCAGCGCCACGCCGCCGGCGAAGCCGGAGAAGGTGGTGTTGCCGTGGGTCAGCGCGGTGCTCGGCAGCACGATGATGGTGTAGACGAACAGGCCCATCACGATCGACGGCGCCGACAGCAGGATGTCGTTGAGGAAGCGGATCGATTCGCCCAGCCGCGTGCGGTCGGCGTATTCGGCCAGCCAGGTGCCGGCCAGCACGCCGATCGGGGTGGCGATGGCGATGCCGATGAAGTTGATGATCAGGCTGCCGACCATCGAGTTCAGCAGGCCGCCGTCCTCGCCGTAGGCGGTGACCTTGGTGAACAGTTTCAGGTCCAGCGCGCCGATGCCCTGGCGCAGGGTTTCCCACAGGATCCAGGCCAGAAAGGCCAGGCCGACCAGGGTGGCCAGCATGCTCAGCGTCATCGCGACCGCATTGGTGACGCGGCGGCGCAGGTACAGCGCGCTCATCAGCGACCCTCCTTGCTGGCCAGCCGGCGCAGCATCAGCCGGGCGATCAGCAGCACGATGAAGGTGACCACGAACAGCAGGAAGGCCAGCGCCATCAGCGCGGACTTCTGCAGGCCGGCCGCCTCGCTGAACTGGTTGGCGATGGTCGAGGCGATCGAGGCGCCGGGGTCGAGCAGCGAGGCGGACAGGTGCATGGCGTTGCCCAGCACGAAGGTCACCGCCATGGTCTCGCCCAGCGCACGGCCGAGGCCGAGGAAGATGCCGCCGATCACCGCCGAGCGGGTGTACGGCAGCACGATGTCCCAGGACACCTCCCAGGTGCTGGAGCCGAGCGCATAGGCCGATTCCTTCAGCCGGGTCGGCACGGTCTGGAACACCTCGCGCATCACCGAGGAGATGAACGGGATGATCATGATCGCCAACACGATGCCGGCGACCAGGATGCTGGCGCCGAACGGGTAGTCGCTGCCGAACAGCTTGCCGACGAACGGCACGTGCTCGGCCACCCACGACAACTTGCCGTCGTCCGGCTTGTTGCCGAGGTTGCTGGTCAGCCACGGCTTGACATGGTCGGCGAAGAACGGGGCGAAGACGAACAGGCCCCACATGCCGTAGATGATCGAGGGGATGCCGGCCAGCAGCTCGATCGCCGAGGAGACCGGAGTGCGCAGCCAGGTGGGCGCGACCTCGGAGAGGTAGACCGCGATGCCGAAGCTGATCGGTACCGCGATCAGCAGCGCGATGAACGAGGTGGCGACGGTGCCGTAGACCGGCACCATGGCGCCGTAGACATCGTTGCCCGGATCCCATTCCGAACTGACCAGGAAGTGCCAGCCGAACGTGCCGAATGCATCGCGGCCACCCCACAGCGTGGCGCCGGCGGCGCCAAGCAGGGAGGCCAGCACGATCAGCGCGCAACCCTTCAGCAGCCAGCGGAACAGCCGTTCGTTGCGGGCATCGCGGCGACTGCGCTGTTCCAGGATGTCGGTGGACATGATGGATGCTTCGGTGGCTGGCATGACGATCCAGTAGGCGGGGTGAAAAACTCGACGCCCCCGACGGCAGGGCCGGCGGGGGCGTCGGCTTTCTTACTTTACGGCATCAGTGCTTGAACTCGGACGTCCAGTACGCCTCGATCTGGCTGACCAGGGTCGCCGGCAGGGGCACGTAGTCCAGCGCGCTAGCGGCCTCCTGGCCATGCTCCAGGGCCGACTTGAAGAAGTCGAAGGCGACCTTGCTGTTGACGGCGTTCTTCGGCGACTTGTACATGATCACCCACGTGGTGGCGGTGATCGGCCACGCCTGATCGCCCGGCGCGTTGGTCATGATCAGGTTGAAATCCTTCGCGTGGGCCCAGTCGGCGGTGGCGGCCGCGGCAGCGAAGCTTTCGGCGTTCGGCGAGAGCACCTTGCCGGCGGCGTTCTTCATGTTGACCCAGCTGATCTTGTTCTTCACCGCATAGGCGTACTCGACGTAGCCGATCGAGCCCTTGATCTGGCGCACGTACTGCGACACGCCCTCGTTGCCCTTGCCGCCCACGCCGGTCGGCCATTCCACGGCCGTGCCGAATTTCACCTTGTCGGCCCATTCCGGGCTGACCTTGGACAGGTAGTTGGTGAAGTTGAACGTGGTGCCCGAACCATCCGAGCGATGCACCACGGTGATCTTGCCGGCCGGCAGACTGAGGCCGGCGTTCAGCGCGGCGATCTTCGGGTCGTTCCAGTTGCTGATCTTGCCCATGAAGATCGCGGCCAGGGTGGCGCCATCGAGCTTGATCTGGCCGGCCTGCACGCCGGCGATGTTGACCACCGGCACGATGCCGCCGACCACGACCGGGAACTGGCCCAGGCCGAACTTCTGCAGGTCCTCGGCCTTCATCGGCGCGTCGGAGGCGCCGAAGTCGATGGTGCCTTCCTTGATCTGCGCGATGCCGGCGCCGGAACCGACCGACTGGTAGTTGAGGTGGTTGCCGGTCTTCTCGGCATACGCAGCCGACCACTTGGACATGACCGGGTAGACGAAGCTGGAACCGGCGCCGGTGATGTCGGTGGCGTTCGCGGCGGCGCCGAACGTCGAGGCCACCGCCAGTGCGGCGACGGCAGCGAAGCGAAGCGGGGATTTATGGTTGATCAACACGGTGGCTCCTTGGGTGAGGTCGGATGCGACCCGGCCATTTCAGGCTTTGCGTGTTGCCATTGAATGAAATGAATGTTGCAGCCAAATGACAAACTGTCATCTTTCCGGCCATCCGCCACCAGCCGCGTTCAGGCGGCGTCGAGCCCGGCGTGGACCTGTTCGATCATTTCCAGCTGGCGCCAGCGATTGACCACGCTGCAGAACAGTTCGGCGGTGCGCTCGGCGTCGTAGACCGCCGAATGCGCCTCGCTGCTGTCGAATGCATGCCCGGCCGCCAGCACGGCCTTGCTCAATACGGTCTGACCGTAGGCAAGGCCACCGAAGCTGACCGTGTCGAAGCAGCTGAACGGGTGGAACGGATTGCGCTTGTGCCCGGTACGGCGCACAGCCTGGTTCAGGAAACCGAGGTCGAATGCGGCGTTGTGGCCAACCAGGATCGCCCGCTGGCAGCCGGCTTCGCGCACCGCTTCACGCACCACCTGAAAGACGTGGTCCAGTGCCTGGCGTTCGGCCAAGGCGCCGCGCAGCGGGTTGCCCGGGTCGATGCCGGTGATCTCCAGCGAGCGCGGATCCAGGTTCGCCCCCGGAAACGGCTCCACATGCGTGGAAACCGTGGGCTGCCGGTACAGGTAGCCGGCGGCATCCATGGCCAGCGGCACCGCGGCGATTTCAAGCAGGGCATCGTGCTCGGCGTCGAAACCGCCAGTTTCCACATCGACCACCACCGGCAGAAAACCGCGAAACCGGTCGGCCATGCGCGGGGTATTGCTGTTGTCGGGCGTTTCCATCCACGAAGCATATCAGCCGGTACACGGCGCGTAGGCCGCATGCTTGCCGGGGATGCGGCGGCGTTGTCTTTAATCTGTCATCAAAGCAGCATCCAACCGTAAAGAAGCCTAGGCAAACTTTTAACGAATCGCTGGCCAGCCGTCAGGTCGAGGGGGCGATCGAGATGTTTTCCACCAAACTTGCGGAGAATGACATGCGTTCCAAATTGATTGCGGTAGCGATTGCCGCCGGTCTCGGCGTTACCAGCTTCACGGTCGCCGCGGCACCGGCGCAGAAGTCGCACAACAGGACGACGGCTCCGGCTGCCAGCAACGCCGAAGTCGAGGCGCTGAAGGCGCAGCTCGCCGCGTTGCAGTCCAAGGTGGACGAGCTGGAACAGCGCACCGATGCGCAGTCCGACATCAACGTGTCGACCGGCCAGGCGGTGGAGACGGTGCAGAAGGCGCAGGCCACCAGCGACAAGAAGGTCGCGTCGGTTGACAAGCTGCTTGGCAATACCTCGCTGTCCGGCAAGATGTTCTTCGACTTCACCAACATCAGCGACAAGAACAGCGACAAGGGCAAGACCGACAAGTCGGGCACCGGCATCGACGTCAAGCGCTTCTACCTCGGCGTCACGCACAAGTTCAACGACGTATGGTCGGCCAACCTGACCACCGACTTCAACTACGCCAGCGCCATCGGCCAGACCAGCCTGTACGTGAAGAAAGCCTACGTGCAGGGCAAGTTCGACGATGCCGCCGTGCTGCGCATCGGTTCGGCCGACCTGCCGTGGGTGCCGTTCGCCGAGAACTACTACGGTTTCCGTTACGTCGAGAACACCCTGATCGACCGACTGAAGTACGGCACCTCGGCCGACTGGGGCCTGCACATGGGTGGCGAGCTGGGCGCCAGCAAGTCGCTCAACTACGCCGTGTCCGTCGTGAACGGCGCCGGCTACAAGAACCCCAGCCGCACCAAGGGTGTGGATTTCGAAGGCCGCGTGGGCTTCGTGCCGTTCGACAACATGATCGTGGCGGTGGGCGGCTACAGTGGTCACCTGGGCAAGGAGACGCAGAACATCAGCGCGCCGCACACTGCCCAGCGTGGTGACTTCATGGTGGCCTACGCCGACAAGTCGCTCCGCCTCGGCGCCGAGTACTTCACCGCGAAGAACTGGAACAACGTGCTGAGCCCGCTGTCGGACAAGGCCGACGGCTACTCGTTGTGGGGCAGCGTGCTGGTCGCCGACGGCCTGACCCTGTTCACCCGCTATGACAACGCCAAGGTCAGCAAGAACCTGGACCACAACGCCAAGGACGTCTACTACAACCTCGGCCTGGAGTACCAGGTGACCAAGGGCTTCAAGCTGGCCGGCGTGTGGAAGCACGAGAAGGCCGACAAGTCGGTCACCACCCCGGTGCCGCCGCACGTGCAGAACGTGAAGACCAACGAGATCGGCGTGTTCGGCGAGGTTTCGTTCTAAAACCGTCACATTGCCGCGGCATACTGCCTCCAGTCGGATGGCAGCCGGCTACGGTTATCGCAAGGAGTTCCACCCAGGGACGGAAAACGGCGGGCATTGCCCGCCGTTTGCTTTTCCGCGGCCCGGACAATCCGCCGTCAGCGGTGATCCAGCGTCGCTCCGGTCAGCAGGCCGCGCGCCAGCATGCTGCACTGGCGCCGGTACAGCAGCAGTTGCCACTGACGGCCGCCGATCTGCCGCCACAATACCGCCGAGCGTACCGCCGCCAGCAAACTGGTACGCACCTTTTCCACCACGGCGGGCTGTTGCAGCTGCAGCGGGTTGCCGCTGACCATGACGCGTGGCTTGAGGATCGACAGAGTGGCGGCATACACCTCGGCCAGCCGGCTGCAGACCTGGCTGGAATCCATGCCGAAATGGTCGGCCTGGCGCTGCGCGGCGAGGATGCCTTGCTGGAGCTTGTCGAGCAGGTCTGCCCGGGCCGACAGGCTGCGTTCCAGCCGCACCACGGTCACCGCCATACGGGTCACCGCCATGTCGCGGTCGTTTTCGTCGAGTTGGGCGATCAGGCTGCGCAGGCCGAGCCGGATGTTCGAGATGCTGCCGTACACGCCGACCACCGAAGGCGCGTCGATGCGGAACACGCTGGCGACGCTGGCCTCCATCGCGCCTTCGTCACAACGGCCGTCGTTGGCCAGCTGCTGCGCCAGCGCACAGGCCTGGAACAGCCCGGCCAGGGCAAGCACGCGTTCCTCGGTCATGGAAAAGGTTTCAAACACGGGGCGATGATTCTCTTGCAGGATGGGTGGGGGAAGGGGTGAATGCCGGCAGCAGGCCGCCGTAGGGCGCGTCGGTGGCCGCGATCACCGCACCGCCGAGGCAGACCTCGCCATCGTAGAGCACCACCGACTGCCCCGGCGTCACCGCGCGCTGCGGTTCGTCGAAGCGTATCTCGAGGCCGTCGCCGTGCACGCTGACCGTGCAGGCCTGGTCGGACTGGCGGTAACGGGTGCGGGCGGTGCAGCGAAACGGCGTGGAGGGCGTGGCGCCATCGACCCAGCTCGGTGCCTCCGATTGCAGCCGCCGTGAATACAGCCAGCGGTTCTCGCCGCCCTGGGCGACGTACAGCACGTTCGCCGCCACGTCCTTGCCCACCACGTACCAGGCCTCGCCGCCGGCGCCGTGGCGGCCGCCGATGCCCAGCCCGTTGCGCTGGCCCAGGGTGTAGTACATCACGCCCTGGTGTTCGCCGATCAGCGCGCCGCCGGGCGTACGCATCTCGCCGGGGCGAGCCGGAATGTAGTGGGAGAGGAAGCTGCGGAAATCGCGTTCGCCGATGAAGCAGATGCCGGTGGAGTCCTTTTTCGCGTGGGTCGGCAGGGCTGCTGCGCGGGCCAGTTCGCGCACGCGCGATTTCTCGAGCCCGCCCAGCGGGAACAAGGTGGCGGCCAGTTGTCGCTGGCCCAGCGCATGCAGGAAATAGCTCTGGTCCTTCGCCGCGTCCACCGCGCGCAGCAGGCGGTAGCGACCGTCCGTGCAATCGACGCGGGCGTAATGGCCGGTGGCGATCTTGTCGGCGCCAAGTGCGCGAGCCTCGTCGAGGAAGGTCTTGAACTTGATCTCGCGGTTGCACAGCACGTCGGGGTTCGGCGTGCGGCCGGCGCGGTACTCGGCGAGGAAATGCTCGAACACGCCGTCCCAGTACGCCGCGGCGAAATTGCGCGCGTGGAACGGGATGCCGAGCCGCCCGCACACCGCCACGGCGTCCTTGCGGTCGGCATCGGTGGTGCAGGGGCCGGAGCGGTCGTCCTCCTCCCAGTTCTGCATGAACAGGCCTTCCACCTCATAGCCGGCCTGCTGCAGCAACAGACCGGCGACCGAGGAATCGACGCCGCCGGAGATGCCGAGCATCACCTTCACGACGCGCCGCCTTCGGGCAGCCGGCTCAGCACGTCCAGCGACAGCCGCCGGCCGGCCAGCCAATGGTCGATGCTCTGCAGGATCATCGGGCTGCGCAGGCGTCCGCCCAGGGCGGCAATCTCGGCCCGGGTGAGCCAGGCAGCGCGGCAAATGTCGGCATCCAGCGGGCGCGCCGGATCGTGGCCGAGTGGGCGGGCGGCGAAGCTGAAGCGGATTACCGCATCCCCGTGTTCGGTGCTGCGCCACTGGTGCACGCCGATCAGGTGTTGCAGCTGCACGGTCCAGCCGGTTTCCTCCAGCGTTTCGCGCAAGGCAGCCGCCACGAGGGTTTCGCCATCCTCCAGGTGGCCGGCCGGCTGGTTCCAGGCGAGCCGGCCGTTGACCCGCTCCTCGACCATCAGGTAGCGGTCGCCGTCGGCCACCACGCAGGCGACGGTGACGTGCGGTCGCCAGATCTCGGCGGGAGCGGGGAAGTCGGCCATGTCGGGGGAACGCCGGGGCTGGAAAAAGTGTCATTGTGCCATCACCTTTCCCGCCGCACCGTGGCGGGTGGATCCGGCGCCGCGGCGTATACTTTCGACCCAGAGTTCATACCACGACCCATCCATGGCCCACGAATCCGAACATGAGCACGACAGCGGCCGCGGCCTGGCGCTGGAAACCGCGAAACCGGAGGTGGCGCGGCCGCCGCTGTTCCAGGTGCTGCTGCTGAACGACGACTTCACTCCGATGGATTTCGTGGTCGAGGTGCTGCGCGCTTTCTTCAACCTGGACCAGGAGCAGGCGGTGCAGGTGATGCTGCATGTGCATACCCGCGGGCGGGGCGTGTGCGGCGTGTTCACCCGCGAGGTAGCGGAGACCAAGGTAACCCACGTCAACGAATATTCACGTTCCCATCAGCACCCGTTGCTGTGCACTATGGAAAAGCTCTGAGCGTCCCCATTTTGTGCTCATCGCGGCACCGCAGGCCGCTCAACCATTGCAAGCGGAGACGATCCGAATGTTCAGCAAGGATCTGGAAGTCACCATCGGCCAGTGCTACAAGCAGGCCCGCGAACAGCGCCATGAATTCATGACGGTGGAGCACCTGCTGCTGGCATTGACCGAGAACCAGTCGGCGCTCGGCGCCCTGCGCGCCTGTGGCGCGGATCTGCCGCGGCTGTCGGCCGACCTGGTGCGCATCATCAACGAAACCGTGCCGGTGCTGCCATCCGGCGACGAGCGCGATACGCAGCCCACGCTGGGCTTCCAACGCGTGTTGCAGCGCGCCGTCTACCACGTGCAATCCTCCGGCCGCAAGGAGGTCACCGGCGCCAACGTGCTGGTGGCGATCTTCGGCGAAAAGGATTCGCACGCGGTGTATTTCATGCACCAGCAGGAAATCACCCGGCTCGACGTGGTCAACTACATTTCGCACGGCATCGCCAAGATCGGCGACGAGCCGGCCGCCGGCGTCTCCGGCGGCGAGCGCGAGGGCGAGGAGGGCGGCGAGCCGAAGGGCAATCCGCTGCACGAATTCGCCAGCAACCTCAACGAGCTGGCGCTGGAAGGCAAGATCGACCCGCTGATCGGCCGTGCCGACGAGATCGAGCGCACCATCCAGGTGCTGTGCCGCCGGCGCAAGAACAACCCGTTGTACGTGGGCGAGGCCGGCGTGGGCAAGACCGCGCTGGCCGAGGGCCTGGCCAAGCGCATCGTCGACGGCGAGGTGCCCGAGGTGCTGGAAAGCGCCACGATCTGGTCGCTCGACCTGGGCGCGCTGGTGGCCGGCACCAAGTACCGCGGCGACTTCGAGAAGCGCCTGAAGAGCGTGATCGCGCAGCTGAAGAAGCAGCCGGGCGCGATCCTGTTCATCGACGAGATCCACACCATCATCGGCGCCGGCTCCGCCTCGGGCGGCACCATGGACGCCTCGAACCTGATCAAGCCGATGCTGGCCTCCGGCGAGCTGCGCTGCATCGGCTCGACCACGTTCCAGGAGTACCGCGGCGTGTTCGAGAAGGACCGCGCGCTGGCCCGCCGCTTCCAGAAGATCGACGTGGTCGAGCCGACCGTGGCCGACAGCATCGAGATCCTCAAGGGCCTGCGCTCGCGCTTCGAGGAACACCACCACGTGGCCTACACCAACGAGGCGCTGAAGGCGGCGGTGGACCTGTCGGTGAAGCACATCCCCGACCGGCTGCTGCCGGACAAGGCGATCGACGTGATCGACGAGGCCGGCGCGCGCCAGCGGCTGCTGCCGGAGGAGCAGCGCACCGGCCGGGTCGACGTCGGCGAGGTCGAGTACATCGTGGCGAAGATGGCGCGCATCCCGGCCAAGCAGGTGTCGGCCTCGGACCGCGACGTGCTGAAGAACCTCGAGCGCAACCTCAAGATGGTGGTGTTCGGCCAGGATCCGGCGATCGAGGCGCTGGCCGCGTCGATCAAGATGGCCCGTTCCGGCCTGGCCGATCCGTCCAAGCCGATCGGCTGCTTCCTGCTCGCCGGCCCGACGGGTGTCGGCAAGACCGAGGTCACCCGGCAGCTGGCGATGCAGTTGGGCATCGAGATGATCCGCTTCGACATGTCCGAGTACATGGAGGCGCATTCGGTGTCGCGGCTGGTCGGCGCGCCCCCGGGTTATGTCGGCTTCGACCAGGGCGGCCTGCTGACCGAGGCGATCACCAAGCACCCGCATGCCGTGCTGCTGCTGGACGAGATCGAGAAGGCGCACCCGGACGTGTTCAACATCCTGCTGCAGGTGATGGACCGCGGGGTGCTGACCGACACCAACGGCCGCGAGGCGAACTTCAAGAACGTGGTGGTGGTGATGACCACCAATGCAGGCGCGGCCATTGCCGCGCGGCGCAGCATGGGCTTCATCGAGCAGAAGCACGAGTCGGACGCGATGGAAGTGATCCGCCGGATCTTCACGCCGGAGTTCCGCAACCGGCTGGACGCGATCATCCAGTTCGGCGCGCTCGACTTCGAGCACATCCTGCGCGTCGTCGACAAGTTCCTGATCGAGCTGGAGAGCCAGCTGGCCGAGAAGCGCGTGAGCCTGGACGTGGACGCCGACGCCCGCCGCTGGCTGGCCGAGCACGGCTTCGATCCGCAGATGGGTGCGCGGCCGATGGCGCGGGTGATCCAGGAGAAGGTGAAGCGTGCGCTGGCCGACGAACTGCTGTTCGGCAAGCTGGTCGACGGCGGCGTGGTGCACCTGAGCGTGGCCGACGGCGAGCTGAAGGTCGACTGCAAGGCGGCCGGGAAGCTGCCGGCGGTCGTCGAATAACCACCGCGGGAAAAAACGGCGAGGCAAAGCAAAGGCGGCGCATTGCGCCGCCTTTGCTTTGCCGATACCGCCGCCCTGTTGCCGCATCGCCGCGCGCAGGCGCGGCCGACCTACTTCATGCGGTAGGTGATGCGTCCCTTGCTCAGGTCATACGGGGTCATTTCGATCTTGACCTTGTCGCCGGTAAGGATGCGGATGTAGTGCTTGCGCATGCGGCCGGAGATATGGGCGATGATGACGTGCCCGTTCTCCAGCTGTACACGAAACATGGTGTTGGGCAGGGTCTCCTGGACCGTGCCTTCCATTTCGATGACGTCGTCTTTGGCCATGTGTTCCGGGGTTCACGCGCAGCCGTCATGGCCGCGTAAGCCGTCGATTATGCCACGGATGGACGCCTGGTTAAAGAATCATCAGCACGGATCGGGCCGGACCGGCGTCAGGCGAAATGCTCATCCAGCTTGCGCCGGATTTCCTGCTCGATCATGCCCTTCAGCGGCGCCAGCAGCAGGCCCAGCTCGGCCCTGACCTGGATCGCGTCGCTGCCGACGGCGATCGAGCCGCTGACGCCGGGACGGGAAAACAGCAGGGTGTCGCCCTGCCAGCGGTCGTCCGTGCCGAATTTCTCGCGCATGCGCGCAGCCACCCGGTCGACCACGGCGCGGGCTTCGGCAACCGGCAATTGATGCGGGTGGTGGATATCGATCCTGGGCATGGTGGACTCCGGGGGAAACGGCGCATCTTAACGCCTGGAGCGCGGCGGGCCGCATGCTAGAGTTCCGCTGTCCATCGACCGGCTCATCCATGCGTATCGAATTTCCCAATGCGGCCCGTGAGGATTTCCATTGGACGCAGGCGCAACTGCGCGTCGGCAGTGCGCCCGACAACGACCTGGTGCTGGCCGCCAGCCAGGCGGCGCCGCAACACCTGCGGATCCAGCAGGATCGCCGGGGCTGGGTGCTGCAGGTGTTGCCGTCGGCCGACCGCATCTACGTCAACGCGCGGCCGGTGCGCGAGCGCGCCCTGTTGCGCGCCGGCGACGTGGTCAGCGTGGGCGATTGCCGCATGCTGCTGCGTGCCGACGAGGATCCCGCCCGGCGCACGCCGCCGAGCGTGCCCGAGCAGGGGCGCTGCACGGTGGCCCTGCGCGCGGTGGCGGGCCCGCTGTCCGGGCGGGTGCTGCCGTTGCGGGACAGCCTGGAGTTCGGCCCCCACGGCGATTGCCCGCTCGAGTTGCCACAGGGCGATGCCATCGCCTTGCGCATTTCCTGGCACGAGGGCCGGCTGCTGCTGGAAGTCACCCAGCCGTCCGCGCAACACCTGCTGCGGGTCAACGGCGTCGCCGTGCAGCAACTGGCCCTGCAGCCCGGCGACCAGCTCGGCGTGGCGATGCACCGCTTCGTGGTGGATGGACCGGGCATGGAGCCGGAAATCACGCTGCCCGAACCCCTGCCACGACACCTGCCCGAGGAGGCCGCCGGCCCCAGCGGCGAGGTGTGGTGGCTGATCGTCACCGCCGCCGTGCTGGCGCTGGGCATCGCACTGGTGCTGCTGATCCGTTTCTGAGGGCACGCGCTGAGGGTTGACCGCGCCATGCTGCGCCGCGCCATAATGCGCGGAACACCCTCGACAGGACGCAAGCGCACGTGAGCAGAGTCTGGAATTTCAGCGCCGGCCCGGCAGCGCTGCCGCAGGCGGTACTCGAACGCGCCCAGCGCGAGATGCTGGACTGGAACGGCAGCGGGGCCTCGGTGATGGAGCAGTCCCACCGCGGCAAGCGCTTCATCGCGATGGCCGCCCAGGCCGAGGCCGACCTGCGCGAGCTGATGGGGATACCGGCCGACTATGCCGTGCTGTTCCTGCAGGGCGGCGCCACCCAGCACTTCGCGCAGATCCCGATGAACCTGGCCGGCGAGGGCGACAGCGCCGACTACGTCGTCAGCGGCCACTGGAGCGCGAAGGCGGCCAGCGAGGCGAAGCCCTACGTGCGGGTGAACGTGGCCGCCAGCGGCGAGGCGGATGACTACCTGAAACTGCCGCCGCGCGGCAGCTGGCGGCTCGATCCGGGCGCCGCCTACGTGCACTACACGCCCAACGAGACGATCCACGGCGTCGAGTTCCACGCCATCCCCGACGCCGGCGGCACGGTGCCGTTGGTGGCTGACATGTCCTCGAACATCCTGTCCGAGCCGCTGGACGTGAGCCGCTTCGGGCTGATCTACGCCGGCGCGCAGAAGAACATCGGCCCGTCCGGCCTGGTGCTGATGATCATCCGCCGCGACCTGCTGCAACGGGCTGGCCGGCCGATGGCGCGGATTTTCCGCTATGCCGAGCACGCCGCCGCCGATTCGATGCTCAACACGCCGAACACCTGGGGCTGGTACGTGGCGGGGCTGACCTTCCAGTGGCTCAAGGAACAGGGCGGGCTTGACGCGATGGCCGCGCGCAACCGGGCCAAAGCCGAGCTGCTGTACCGGGCCATCGACGGCTCCGGCGGCTATTACCGCAACCCGATCGAGCCGTCCGCGCGCTCGCGCATGAACGTGCGTTTCACCCTGCACGACGGCGCGCTGGACGCGGCATTCCTGCAGGAGTCGGAGGCGGCCGGCCTGATCGCGCTGAAGGGCCACAAGGCGCTCGGCGGCATGCGCGCCTCGCTCTACAACGCGGTGCCGCCGGAGGCGGTCGAGGCGCTGGTGGCGTTCATGCGGGATTTCGCGCAGCGCCACGGCTGAGCGCACGAAAGCGGGATTTTCAGGCAAGATGCCGCTCCATCATTTGGACTTCCATCCATCCAGGCGGCTGAACGCATGACCGACCCGAAGACCCCGTTGAGCGAGATGCGCGAGCGCATCGACAGCATCGACCGGCAGATCCAGCAGCTGATTTCCGAACGCGCCAGGCACGCGCAGACCGTGGCCAAGGTGAAGGGGGAGGGGCTTTCCGCGATCGACTATTACCGACCCGAGCGCGAGGCCCACGTACTGCGCATGGTGGTGGACCGCAATGAAGGCCCGCTGTCCGATGCCGAGATGGTGCGGCTGTTCCGCGAAATCATGTCGTCCTGCCTGGCGCAGGAGGACCCGCTGAAGATCGGCTTCCTCGGCCCGGAGGGCACCTTCAGCGAGCAGGCCGTGCGCAAGCACTTCGGCCACGCCGCCTACGGCCTGCCGCTGGGCAGCATCGAGGAGGTGTTCCAGGAAGTCGCCGCCGGGCACGCCGACTTCGGCGTGGTGCCGGTGGAGAATTCCGGGCAGGGCATGATCCAGGTCACCCTGGACATGTTCCTCACCTCCGAAGCCACCATCTGCGGCGAGATCGAACTGCGCGTGCACCAGTGCCTGCACTCGCTGAGCGGCCGCCTGGAGGACGTGCGCCGGGTCTACGCCCACGCGCAGTCGCTGCAGCAGTGCAAGACCTGGCTGCGCATCAACCTGCCCGAGGTGGAATGCATCGCGGTCAGCAGCAACGCGGAGGCGGCGCGGCTGGCCCTGCATGCCGACGACGCGGCGGCGATCGCCGGCGAGACGGCGGGCAAGGTCTACCGCCTGAAGACCGTGGCCAAGGGCATCGAGGACCGCGCCGACAACACCACGCGTTTCCTGGTGATCGGCCGCTCGCTGTTTCCGCCGTCCGGCAACGACCGCACCTCGTTGCTGATCACCGTCAACGACAAGCCCGGCGCGCTGTACGACGTGCTCAGCCCGTTCGCCAAGCACGGCATCAGCCTGAACCGCATCGAGTCACGGCCGGCGCATACCGGCAAGTGGCAGTACGCGTTCTTCATCGACGTCTCCGGCCACGTCGACAGTCCCGCGCTGCAGGCGGCGGTGCAGGAGATCGGCACGTCGGCAGCGACCGTCCGCGTGCTGGGCTCCTACCCGGTGGCGCTGCCTTGAGCGGCCGCCTGGACTGGAGCAGCCGGGCGAGCGGCCCGCTGCACGGCAGCGTGCGCGTGCCCGGCGACAAGTCGGTGTCGCATCGCGCGCTGATGCTGGCGGCGATCGCCGAGGGCGACTCGCGCATCCGCGGCTTCCTCGAAGGCGAGGACACCCGTGCCACCGCCGCCGTGCTGGCGCAGCTCGGCGTGCGCATCGACACGCCGGCGGCCGGCGCGCGCGTGGTGCACGGCGTGGGCCTGCATGGCCTGCGCGGCACGACACAAGCGCTGGATTGCGGCAACGCCGGCACCGGCATGCGCCTGCTGGCCGGCCTGCTGGCCGGGCAGGCCTTCGACAGCACCCTGGTCGGCGATGCTTCGCTGTCGAAGCGGCCGATGCGCCGGGTGACCGATCCGCTGGCCCTGATGGGCGCGCGCATCGACACGCACGACGGCCTGCCGCCGCTGCACGTGCGTGGTGGCCAGCCGCTGCAAGGCGTCCGCTACGAGCTGCCGGTGGCCAGTGCGCAGGTGAAATCCGCGCTGCTGCTGGCCGGCCTGTACGCGGAAGGCGAGACCGAGATCATTGAGCCGCACCCGACCCGCGACTATACCGAGCGCATGCTCGCCGCGTTCGGCTGGCCGATCGCGTTCGCGCCAGGCCGCGCGAAGCTCTCGGGTGGCCATGTGCTGCGCGCCACCGATGTCGAGGTGCCGGCCGACTTTTCCTCGGCGGCGTTCTTCCTGGTCGCCGCGAGTGTGGTGCCCGGCTCCGTGGTTCGCCTGCCGGCGGTGGGCCTCAATCCGCGCCGCACCGGCCTGCTGCAGGCGCTGCGGCTGATGGGCGCGGACATCGCGGTCGAAAACGAACGCGAAGCCGGTGGCGAGCCGGTGGGCGATCTCGTGGTGCGCCATGCGCCGCTACATGGCGTCGAGCTGCCCGAGGCGCTGGTGCCGGACATGATCGACGAGTTCCCCGCGCTGTTCATCGCCGCCGCGGTGGCCGGCGGCCGCACGGTGATCCGCGGCGCCGCCGAATTGCGGGTGAAGGAGTCCGATCGCATCGCCACCATGGCCACCGGCCTGCGCGCGCTCGGCGCGGCGATCGAGGAAACCCCGGACGGCGCGATCATCCACGGCGGCCGGCTGGGCGGTGGCACGGTGGCAAGCCATCTCGACCACCGCATCGCGATGAGCTTCGCGGTGGCCGGGCTGGTCGCCGCCGGACCGGTGCGGATCAACGACTGCAGCCATGTCGCCACTTCGTTCCCCGGCTTCCTGGAGCTGGCCAACGGCTGCGGCTTCGCGCTGCAGACCGCGACGTGAATCGCCGATACGCCACGTTGCGCTAGGCTTGCTGCCTGACCCAAGGATCGTCCATGTCAAACGCGGTGCCCCCGTTCATCGTCGCCATTCCTGCCCGCTACGGCTCGACCCGGCTGCCGGCCAAGCCGCTGCGCGCGATCGACGGCGTGCCGATGGTGGTGCGGGTGGCGCAGCGCGCCCTGCAGGCCGGTGCCAGCCAGGTGGTGGTGGCGGTGGACGACCGGCGTATCGCCGACGCGCTGGCCGGGCAGCACGGCGTGGACATCTGCATGACCCGCAGCGACCACGCCTCGGGCAGCGACCGCCTGGCCGAATGCGCCAGCCACTACGGCTGGGCCGCCGACAGCATCGTGGTGAACCTGCAGGGCGACGAACCGTTCGCGCCGGCCGCCGGCATCCGTGCGGTGGCGCAGGCGCTGGACAGCGACGATGCACCGATGGCCACCCTGGCCACGCCGATCATCGACGCCGAGGAGCTGTTCGACCCGAACGTGGTGAAGCTGGTGCGTACCGCCAATGGCCGTGCGCTGTACTTCAGCCGCGCGCCGTTGCCGTGGGCGCGCGATGCGTTCGCCCTCGACCGCAACGCGCTGCCGTCCGGTTCGCCGTTCCTGCGCCACATCGGCATCTATGCCTACCGGGCCGGCTTCCTGGACCGCTACAGCCGCTTGCCGCGCACCCCGCTGGAGCAGACCGAATCGCTGGAACAGCTGCGCGTGCTGGAACACGGCCACGCGATCGCGGTACGGCTCACCCCGGAGCCGTTTCCGCCCGGCATCGACACCGAGGCCGACCTCGAACGCGCGGAGCTGTGGTTGCGCACGCAGCACTGAGCCATCATCTCCGTGGTCATCGCCGCTAGAATGACCCCATGCAGTCCGCGCAACCGCCCCCCTTCGACGGCAAGGCTTTCGTCCGCACGCTCACCACCTCGCCCGGCGTCTACCGACACTTCGACGCGGCCGGCGAGCTGCTTTACGTGGGCAAGGCCGGCAACCTCAGGAAGCGCGTCGGCAGCTATTTCCTGAAGCCGCGGATGGAGCCGCGCATCGCGGCGATGGTGGCGCAGATCGCCCGCGTCGAGATCACCGTGACGCGCACCGAAGGCGAGGCACTGCTGCTGGAATCGCAGCTGATCAAGTCGCTGAAGCCGCGCTACAACATCCTGCTGCGCGACGACAAGAGCTACCCGTACATCTACCTGTCCAGCGGCGAGGACTATCCGCGGCTGGCCTTCCATCGCGGCGCGAAGAACCTGCCGGGGCGCTACTTCGGGCCGTACCCGAGCACCTACGCGGTGCGCGAGAGCCTCAGCCTGATGCAGAAGCTGTTCAAGGTGCGCCAGTGCGAGGACAGCTACTTCCGCAACCGCACGCGGCCCTGCCTGCAGTACCAGATCGGCCGCTGCAGCGCGCCCTGCGTGGGACTGATCAGCGTGGAGGATTACCGCAACGACGTGCGCCACGCCGAGATGTTCCTGGAAGGGCGCAGCAACGCGGTGATCGACGAACTGGCCGAGGCGATGGAGCAGGCCAGCAAGGCGCTGCAGTTCGAGCGCGCGGCGAAGCTGCGCGACCAGGTGGCCGCCCTGCGCCAGTTGCAGGCACAGCACCACGTGCAGGGCGCCAGCGCCGATATGGACGTGATCGCCTGCCGCATCGAGGCGGGCATGGCCTGCGTCAGCGTGCTGTTCTTCCGCAACGGCATCAGCCTGGGCACGCGCGATTTCTTCCCGCGGCTGCCGCTGGATGCCGAGCCGGCCGACGTGCTGGTGCAGTTCATCGCGCAGTACTACCTGGACCGGCCGGTGCCGCGCGAGCTGATCCTGGGCGAGCCGCTGGCCGACCAGGCGATCCTCGCCGAGCTGCTCGGCCAGCACGCCGGCCATGCGGTAGAGCTGAAATCCAGCGTGCGCGGCGAGCGCGCGCAGTTCCTGCAGATGGCAGAGCGCAACGCGCAGGCCTCGCTGACCGCGCGGCTGGCCAGCCGGCAGACCCTGGGCACGCGCTTCGACGACCTGCAGAAAGTGCTCGGGTTGGCGGCGTCGCCGCGGCGTATCGAGTGCTTCGACATCAGCCACACGATGGGTGAGCTCACCGTGGCCTCCTGCGTGGTGTTCGGCCCGGAAGGGCCGGAGAAGTCGCATTACCGCCGTTTCAACATCAGCGGGATCACGCCCGGCGACGACTACGCCGCGATGCACCAGGCACTGACCCGGCGCTTCCGCAAGGTGGCCGAAGGCGAGGGCGCGCGCCCCGACGTGCTGCTGATCGACGGCGGCGGCGGCCAGGTGGCGCAGGCGCTGGACGTGCTCAAGGAACTCGGCGTCGACGGCATCCAGGTCGTGGGCGTGGCGAAAGGCCCGGGCCGGCGCGCCGGCGAGGAGACGCTGGTGCTCGCCGACTCGGGGCGCGAATTGCACCCGGGGTCGTCATCGCCCGCACTGCATCTGGTGGCTGCGGTGCGCGACGAGGCGCACCGGTTCGCCATCAGCGGGCATCGCAAGCGGCGCGAGAAGGCGCGCGAGCGCAGCGTGCTGGAGGACGTGCCAGGCATCGGCGCGCGCCGCCGTTCCGCCTTGCTGAAGGCATTCGGCGGCATGCAGGGGCTGGAGCGCGCCGGCGTCGAGGAGCTGATGCAGGTGAAGGGCATCGATCGCGGCCTGGCCGAACGCATCTACGCCAGCCTGCATGGCTGAACCTCGGCGCACGTATTCACTCGGCACTGGCGCGCCATCGTGCGAGACTGCCTCAAATCCCTGGGACGAATCATGCGCATCAACCTGCCGACCTGGCTGACCCTCTTCCGCGTTGCGCTGCTGCCGGTGATGGTGGTGGTGTTCTACCTGCCGTTCCGTGGGCACAACATCACCGCGGCGATCGTGTTCCTGCTGGCGGCGGTCACCGACTGGCTGGACGGCTACCTGGCGCGCCGGATGCGGCTCACCTCGGCGTTCGGTGCGTTCCTCGACCCGGTCGCCGACAAGCTGATGGTGGCGGTGACGCTGTTCCTGCTGGTGGAGTCGCATCCGAAGGGCGGCTGGTCCGGCATCCTGATGGCGGTGACCGCAGCGGTGATCGTGGGCCGCGAGATCAGCGTCTCGGCGCTGCGCGAGTGGATGGCCGAGATCGGCATGCGCGCCACCGTCAAGGTCGCCTTCATCGGCAAGCTGAAAACGGTGATGCAGATGGTCGCGCTGGTGGTGCTGATCGTGCAGCACGAGAAGGCGGCCGAGGCGCTGCGGCTGTACCACATCGGCGAGGCGCTGCTGGTGGTCGCCGGCGTGCTCACGATCTGGTCGGGCCTGCATTACCTGCGCGCCGCGTGGCCGAGCCTGAGCGCCAACGGGGCAGGGCGCGGGCAAGAGTGATGCCGCCGGCGACGCGGGCTTGACGATCCGCTTCCACGTATTAGAATGCGCGCCTCCGATGCGGGAATAGCTCAGTTGGTAGAGCACGACCTTGCCAAGGTCGGGGTCGCGAGTTCGAGTCTCGTTTCCCGCTCCAGTTTTTTCTGCAAAGCCCCGATCCGTTCGGGGCTTTGTCGTTTCCAGGGTGTGCACCGGGCCAGTGCGACCCGCCGCGAAGAATGGCGTGGCGCCTATTCACAAGGGCATCCGTTCTGCTATCATTCGCGGCTCCGATGCGGGAATAGCTCAGTTGGTAGAGCACGACCTTGCCAAGGTCGGGGTCGCGAGTTCGAGTCTCGTTTCCC
>NZ_JBYTCN010000003.1:319727-341600 GCF_058790335.1 Rhodanobacter sp. FW101-FHT13A11
GCTCCAGTTTTCAAGCAGAACCTCGGCCCACCGGGGTTTTGTTTTTTAGAGGCAACCTGCGATCATCATGGTCGCGATGCACCAAGCAATGGCCAGGTGGCAGAGTGGTCATGCAGCGGACTGCAAATCCGCGTACGCCGGTTCGATTCCGACCTTGGCCTCCATTGCGCAACCGGCTGCCAGCCAGCCCTCGAGACCCGCCGCCGGCGGGTTTTTTTGTGGCCGGGGAATCGCCGCCCGCCCGGAGCCTGGGTGAATAGCCGTGTCCTGACCCGTGCGTACCGGGCACCCAGGCGACAAATCGCACTTCAGCCCGGTTTTTTGCGGGTTTTGCCACTCAAACCCGTTGGCGGCATCGCCGAATTCCCCTACATTCAACCTGCCGCAAGGCACACGAACCAATCACCACTTATCCACGAGGGGAAACCCATGGCAAAGACGCAGAAAGCAGCTGCAAAGAGCAAGTCGGCCCCCAAGGCCGCGCCCGCCGCACCGAAGCCGATCAAGGAAGTCCTGAACAAGTCCAGCCTGGTGGCGCACATCACCGAGGCCAGCGGTGTGGTAGCCAAGGACGTGCGCGCGGTGCTCGCGGCGCTGGAAGGCGCGGTTGCCGGCTCGGTGCACAAGAAGGGCGCCGGCTCGTTCCAGCTGCCCGGTCTGCTGAAGATCACCGCGGTCAGCGTGCCGGCCAAGCCGAAGCGCAAGGGCATCAACCCGTTCACCAAGGAAGAACAGTGGTTCGCGGCCAAGCCGGCGTCGACCAAGATCAAGATCCGCCCGCTGAAGAAGCTGAAGGACGCGGCGGCCTGATCCTGCCGGTTTACCCAGCGTCTGTTTTCCCGGTGCGGCGGCTCGACCGCCGCACCTTTTTTTGGCCATGCGCTGCGGGAGATGTCTGGTGCCCGGACCCGGGATCGAACCGGGATACCCGTGAGGGTGAGGGATTTTAAGTCCCTTGCGTCTACCAGTTTCGCCATCCGGGCTGGAGGCCTGCAGCGAACCTACAGGCGGCGCGCATCGTAGCATGCGCTTCGCCGCCGCTCAGCCTGGGGCGCAGGTCAGAACAGGCTCTTGAAGATGTGGATGCCGGCGCTGTACTCGCCGATGATCGTGCCCACGCTGACCAGGAAGAAGTTGAGCAGGGTACGCGCCACGCGGTTCTTCCACCAGCCGCTCCAGTGCACGATATCGTCGCGCAGGGTATCGAAGTCGACCACCCGCGGACGACGCGCCCAGGCTTCGGCCATCGCGCTGATGCCGCCGGCGGGGATGCCGGGACGGAACGGCTTGATCGGTGCGGCGATGAAGGCGGCGACGATACTGAGCGGATGGCCGCCGGCAGCCAGGGCGCCGAGCGCGGCGAAACCGCCGGTGAACAGCACCCAGGCCAGCAGTGCCTGCGCGCCCAGCGACGCATTGCGGTGGAACGCCCAGGCGATCGCGGCGAATACCAGCAGTACCAGCCCGGCGGCCAACCACTTCGGCCAGCGCGCCTTCGGCGGCGAGACGGCCAGCCTGGCGACCGTACCGGCCGGTTCGTCCTGCTGTTCGCGCAGCAGTGCGCACATGCCCTTGAGGTGACCGGCGCCGATCACCACCAGCACGCGGCGGTTTTCCGCGGTGGCCGGGCGGCCGGCTTCCTCGCGCAGGCGCGCGGCCATGAACGCGTCGCGCTCGCCGATCAGGCTGTCGTAGAGCGGTTTCGAGCCGCTGGCGAATTCGCTGAATGCGCTCTCCAGCAGGTCGCCCTGTTTCAGTTTCTCGATCTCGCCCTGTTCGATGTCCTCGCGGTCGAACACGCTGGCCAGCAGGCCGCCGAGCAGGCCGAAGCGCTGCCAGAAACCCACGCTGCGCCAGGCGCGCTTGAGCGTGGTGCCGACCTCGCGGTCGATCAGCCACAACGGCAGCCCGCGCCGTTCGGCGCCGTCCATCGCCGCCTTCATCTCGGCGCCGGGCTGGATGCCGGACTGGTCGGCCAGGCGTTTCTGGAAGGTCGACAGCACCAGGCTGGCAGCGACCATGCCGGCCTTGCCCTGGCGGATCACCTTGAACAGGTCCATCTGCCTGAATGCTTCCGGGTCGCGCATGCTCTGCGCGCGGCTGTCGCACAGCTCCACCGCCACCGCGTCGAAGTGCTCGTGGGCCAGCAGCGCCTCGACCGCTTCCATGCTGCTGCGCGAGACGTGCGCCGTGCCCAGCACCACGTATTCCACGCCGTCGCGCTGCACGCGCTCGATCGGCTGGCCCTGCAGGGCGGGGGGCAGGGGCAGGACGGGTTCGGGAACACTCATGCGCGGGGCGTGCCGGTCACGGGGAAAGTCCAAGCATGGGGACGCGCTCCGCGCGAAGCAAGTGAAGAGTGCGGCCAGGGATGGCCGCCCGTGTGATCTTCGCGATCAGGGATGATCGCATTAATCCCGGAAGCGCCTGAGCAGGTCGGCGTAGGCGTCGATGCGGCGGTCGCGCAGGAACGGCCAGATCCGCCGCACGTGCTCGCTGCGCGCCAGGTCGACCTCGGCCAGCAGCAGTTCGCGCGCGCCGGTGCCGGCCTGGGCCAGGAACTCGCCCTGCGGACCGGCCACGAAGCTGGTGCCCCAGAATTGGATGCCGGCGCCGACGCCCGAGGGGTCGGCTTCGAAGCCGGTGCGGTTGCACGACAGCAGCGGCAGGCCGTTGGCCACCGCGTGGCCGCGCTGCACGGTGATCCACGCGTCGCGCTGGCGATCCTTTTCGGCCTGCTCGTCGTTCGGGTCCCAGCCTATCGCGGTGGGGTAGAGCAGCAGTTCGGCGCCGGCCAGCGCCATCAGGCGCGCGGCTTCCGGATACCACTGGTCCCAGCACACCAGCACGCCGAGCCGGCCGACCGAGGTGTCGATCGGCTCGAAGCCGAGGTCGCCCGGGGTGAAGTAGAACTTCTCGTAGAACGCCGGATCGTCCGGGATGTGCATCTTGCGGTAGGTGCCGGCGATCGCCGCCGAGCGGTCGAACACCACCGCGGTGTTGTGGTACAGCCCGGCGGCGCGGCGCTCGAACAGCGAGGCGACCACCACCAGCTTCAGCTCCTCGGCCAGCTTGCCGATGCGCGCGGTACCCGGGCCAGGAATGCTCTCGGCCTGGTCGAAGATCTCCACCGACTCGTGCTGGCAGAAGTACGGGCCATTGTGCAGCTCCTGCAGCAGCACCAGTTCGGCGCCGGCCGCGGCGGCCTCGCGCAGACCGGCTTCGACGGCGTCCAGGTTGGCGTCGCGGCTGCCGCGGTCGGTTTCCTGCAGCAGCGCCACCTTGAGGGTCTTGCGGGTCATCGGCGTGAATCCTCGGCGTGTCGCCAGGCGTAACGGACCGTACAGTTTAGCCGATGCGGCTCAGGCCAACCCGGCCGGCAGCTGCATGGTGATGCAGTGCAGGCTGCCGTTCTGCCAGATCAGCGGGCGGCACGGCACCTGCACGATTTCGCGGCCCGGATGGGCCGTGCCGATGATGCGCGCGGCCTCGGCGTCGGCCGGGTCGCCGTAGGCCGGCACCAGCACGGCGCCATTGACGATGAGGTAGTTCGCGTAGGACGCGGCCAGGCGGCGGCCTTCGTCGATGATGGGTTTGGCCCACGGCAGCGGATACAGCTGGTACGGGCGGCCATCGACGGTGCGCAACGCGGCCAGCTCGGCGGCCATGCGCTGCAGTTCGTCGTGGTGCGGGTCGCCGGCGTCGTCGCAGGCCTGGAACACGATGCGATCGCCGGGCGCGAAGCGGGCGAGGGTGTCGATGTGTGCGTCGGTGTCGTCGCCTTCGAGGTAGCCGTAGTCCAGCCACAGCACACGATCGGCGTGCAGGCTGTCGCGCAGGATCGCGCTCATCTCCTCGCGCGACTGTTCCGGATGCCGCTGTACCAGGCAGCGCCAGGTGGTGAGCACGCTGCCTTCGCCGTCGCTCTCGATGCCGCCGCCTTCCAGCGCCCAGTTGATGCGCTTGTGCGCGGCCTGGCCGAACACGCCGGCGTCGACCAGGCCGGCGACCAGGGCGTCGTCCTGCTCGGCGCCGAACTTGCCGCCCCAGCCAGTGAAGCGGAAATCGGTGAGCTGGAAATATTGCCGGGAATCGGCGGCGGTGCCCTTCAGCGTGACCGGGCCGGAGTCGCGCAGCCAGGTGTCGTCGTAGGGCAGCTCGACAAAGCGGATTTTCGAGAGATCCACGCCCGCGCCACGCAGTTGCGATTGCACATGCGCGCGCAGCGCGGCGTCCGCAACCACGACGATCAGCGGCTGGAAACGCGTCGCCGCAGCGGCCAGCGCCACGTAGGTGGTTTCCACCGATGCCAGCCGCCCGGCCCAGTCCGTGCCGGCGTGCGGCCAGGCGATCAGCACCGCGGCCTGCGGTTCCCATTCCGCCGGCAGGCGCAAGGAGTGGTCGGTCATACGGGAATTCTCATGTGTTTAGTGCGGCGCGTGAGTTGGCACCGGGTCACACATTTTAAGCGATAGCGCGACGACAAAACGGCAGGACTGCCGTTTTGCACGCCCGCAGGGCGCCCGTCAGGGTGGCGCACATGGATGTGCGCCATGAAAACGCGGCCCGCGTCGCCGCGGGCCGCGTCAGTCGGGGAGCAGGCTCAGTTGGCGTCCGCCGGATGGGTGTTGTTGCCGGCCGGCGTGTTGAGCACCGAGTGGATCACGTGGTTGTGCTCGAAATACACGATGAAGTTCGAGTATTCCCAGCGGTTGATCTGCGGGTGCTTCTTGCTGTCGCCGCCGCGCGGCGACAGCTTGCGCTGCGGCGCACCCCAGGTCTTCTCGACCTGGGCCATGCTCAGCCCGCGTTTGGGCAGGTTCATGTCCTTTTCCTGCTGCACGCGATGGACCAGCAGGCTGTCGCCGTGCTGCGTCCGCGACTGCGTTGCATCGGCCGGTTGCGGCGTGGTCAGGCCGGCAGCGGCAGCCAGCGCGACGATCAACGGCAAACGGCTAGTGAACTTGACCATGGCTCCCCTCTCCATACAAGGCTGTATGCGGCGTCGTTGTAGCAGAACCGCCGGTATGGCGCCATGCCGGCTGGCGTCGATTGCGATGGGTTCGGCATTCGGGCCGGGCACGAGGCGGACGGCTGTCCCGCCGAGAATAGCCTCATCGCCGCTATCATGGGCGGCTGCGGGCGACGACCCGCCCGCTTCCGATCCAGGCTTTCCATGATTTCCTTCCGACATTTCGCCTTGCGCCGCGGCAGCCGGTTGCTGCTTTCCGACATCGACCTGGTGATCCAGGGTGGCTGGCGGCTGGGCGTGATCGGCCGCAACGGCTGCGGCAAGTCCAGCCTGTTCGCCGCGCTGCAGGGCACGCTGGAGGGCGATGCCGGCGAGCTGGAAATGTCGGGCAAGCTGCGGCTGGCCTCGGTGGCGCAGGAAACCCCGGCGCTGCCGGACGCGGCGATCGACTACGTGCTGGGCGGCGACGAGGAACTGGCCGCAGCGATCCGCGACGAGGCCGAGGCCGGCGAGCGCGGCGATATGGAGGCGATGGCGAAGGCGCACCACCGCATCGAGGAACTGAACGGCTACGACGGCCGCGCCCGCGCCGGCCGCCTGCTGCACGGACTGGGCTTTCCGCCGGAAACGCACGAGCGCGCGGTACAGGAATTTTCCGGCGGCTGGCGCGGGCGGCTGAACCTGGCGCGCGCGCTGATGTGCCCGTCCGACCTGCTGCTGCTCGACGAGCCGACCAACCACCTCGACCTCGATGCCGTGCTGTGGCTGGAGGAATGGCTGCGCCGCTACCAGGGCACCTTGCTGATCATCTCGCACGACCGCGAGTTCCTCGACGGCGTGATCACCCACACGCTGCATCTCAACGACGGCAAGGCCAAGCTGTACACCGGCAACTACAGCGCGTTCGAGCGCCTGCGCGCCGAGCAGCTGCGCCAGCAGCAGATCTCGCACGAGCGCGAGCAGGCCGAGCGGGCGCACCTGCAGTCCTTCGTCGACCGCTTCAAGGCCAAGGCGAGCAAGGCCAAGCAGGCACAGTCGCGGATGAAGCGGCTGGAGAAGCTGGCCGGCACCGAGGCGGTGCGCGCCGAACGGCCCTTCAGCTTCCAGTTCCCCGCGCCCGGCCGCTTGCCCGATTCGATGCTGCAATTGGAGGACATCACCGCCGGTTACCTGGCCGATCCTTCCACGCACGGCAACGAGGTGGCGAACATCGTGCTGGCCGACGTGCGTTTCAGCATCGAGGCGGGCGAGCGGATCGGCCTGCTCGGCCCGAACGGCGCGGGCAAGTCCACCCTGGTGAAGACCCTGGTCGGCGAGCTGCAGCCGTTCGGCGGCGAGCGCAAGGTGCACAAGGACCTGAAGGTCGGCTACTTCGCCCAGCACACGGTGGAAAGCCTGCGCGAAGGCGCCAGTCCACTCGATCACCTGCTGGACAAGGCACCGGGCGTGGCCACCCAGGTCATGCGCGATTTCCTCGGCACCTGGAATTTCGCCGGCGACCGCGCGTTCGAATCGGTCGATGGCTTCTCCGGCGGCGAGCGCGCGCGTTTGGCGCTGGCGCTGATCGCGTGGGACAAGCCGAACCTGCTGCTGCTCGACGAACCAACCAACCACCTCGACCTGGACATGCGCGAGGCGCTGGCCGACGCGCTGGCCGACTTCGACGGCGCGCTGGTGCTGGTCTCGCACGACCGCCACCTGCTCGGCATGGTCTGCGACAGCTTCTGGCGCGTTGCCGACGGTGAGGTGGCGACGTTCGACGGTGACCTGGACGACTACGCACGCTGGCTGAAGACGCGCACCAGCGCAGCGAAGAAGAGCGCAAAAAAAATTGAAGAGTGCGGGCAGGGAAGCCCGCCTTTTGATTCCCGCGCGCAGGACCCGCGCACAAGTGCGGCTCGCCGCCAAGCCGCCGCCCAGCGCGAGGACGAGAAGGCCGCGCGCCAACGGGTGAAGAAGATCGAGACCCGCACCGCCACCATCGACACCGAACTGGCGACGCTGGAAGCGCAACTGGCCGACCCGGCCACCTACAACGGTCCGACCAGCGAGATGATGCGGCTGGGCCAGCGCCAGACCGAGCTGCGCCACGAGAAGGAATCGCTGGAAACCGAGTGGCTGGTACTGGTCGAACAACTGGAAGCCTGAGACATGTCCAAGCCGGAGCGATCGCTGCAACTGTGGCTGCCCGCACTCGCGCACGTCGAGCCGGGCCATCCGTTGCGTGAATGGTTGCCACGGGCCGATCGACTGCCGGACGGCGGCGTCGGCTACCTGGGCGGCCTGGGCGAGCATTTCCCGGGCGTCGACACGGGCGTGCCCGCGGCGGCGATCACCCGCGAATTCCTCGCCGGCGATGCGGGTGACGACACATGGTTGTCGGCCGACCCGGCCTGGGTGCAGCCAGACATGAACGGCGTGCGCCTGCTCGCCTGCGGCCGGATGAACCTGGACATGGACGAAGCGCAGGCATTGGCCGAGCCGCTGCGGCCGGTGTTCGGCGAGGCCGGCGTGCAACTGGAGCTTTCCACGCCGGATCACTGGCACCTGCGCCTGCCGGCCGATGCGCCGTTGCCCGGTTTCGCCGCACCCGAGCAGGCGCTGGGCGAGGATCTGGCGCAACACCTGCCGCAAGGCCCGGAGGGGCGCCGCTGGCGGGTGCTGCTCAACGACATCCAGGTGCTGCTGCACCAGCATCCGCTGAATGCCCGGCGGCAGGCGCACGGACAGTTGCCGGTCAACAGTCTGTGGCTGTGGGGCGGCGGACGTCTGCCGCCGCCGTCGGCCAGCGAGTTGGCCGACGTGGTCAGCGACGACTTGCTGTTGCGCGCGCTGGCCGCCCGTGCCGGCCTTGCGTGGCAGGCGCGCACGCCCGACGCGATCGCCGCTGCCGCGGCTGGCGGGCTGATCGACCTGCAGGACCTGCCGGCGGGCGAACTGGCCTCGCGCTGGTGGCCGGCGCTGCAGCCGCTGCTCGAACGCCGTGCCGTCGTGCTGCATTTCGCCGGCGGCGAACGCTGGCGGCACAAGCCCCGGCACCGCTGGCGCCTCTGGCGCGGGGCAGGGCGTTGAGCGTGCTGCAGCTGTGCCGGCGCGAAAGCAAGGGCGCGCCGCGTGGATGGCCGGATTCGGTGCACCCGGTGCTGCAGCAGATTTACGCCGCACGCGGCGTGCTGGAACCCGGCCACGCCGAACACCGGCTGGCACGGATGCTGTCGCCGCAGTTGCTGGGCGGCATGGCGCCGGCGGTCGATCTGCTGGCCGAGGCGATCCGCGACGACTGGGCCATCCTGATCGCCGGCGACTACGACTGCGACGGCGCCACCGGCACCGCCGTGGCGGTGCGCGGGCTGCGCCTGCTCGGCGCAAGGCGGGTCAGCTACGCCATCCCGAACCGCTTCGCGCACGGCTACGGCCTCAGCCCGGCCTTTGTCGCATCGCTGCAGCCCACGCCGCAGCTGATCGTCACCGTCGACAACGGCGTGGCCAGCATCGCCGGCGTGGCGGCGGCGAAGGCGCGTGGCATCCGGGTCATCGTCACCGACCATCACCTGCCCGGCGAGCAACTGCCGGCCTGCGACGCGCTCGTGAACCCCAATGTGAGTCTTGAGAAGTGCGGGCAGGGAAGCCCGCCTCTTGACTCTCGCGTGCAGGACGCACGCATGAAAAACCTGGCCGGCGTGGGCGTGATGTTCTACCTGTTGCTGGCGTTGCGTGCGAGGATGCGGGAGAGCGGCTGGTTCGTCCAGGCCGGAGAACACACGAAGGGGCGTGTACTTGTCGACACGGGCGATCAGGATGATCGCAAAAGTGCAGTTCCCGATCTTTCCGGCTTGCTCGACCTGGTCGCGCTGGGCACGGTGGCCGACCTGGTGCCGCTGGATTTCAACAACCGTGTGCTGGTCGAGGCCGGCCTGCAACGCATGCGCAGCGGCCGCGCCTGCGCCGGCATCGCTGCGCTGGTCGAGGCCGGCAAGCGCAGCCTGGCCACGCTCTGTTCCACCGACCTGGCTTTTGCCGTGGGGCCGCGGCTGAATGCGGCGGGACGGCTGGAGGACATGCGCCTGGGCGTGGAATGCCTGCTCACCGACGACGTGGCGCAGGCGCGCCGCCATGCCGAACAGCTCGACGCGATCAACCGCGAGCGGCGCGACCTGCAGGCGTCGATGGTGGCCGAGGCGGAAGTGTTGGCGGCGGGCCTGGCCCACACCGACGCGGTCGGCGTGGCGTTGTACGAACCATCGTGGCATGCCGGCGTGGTCGGCCTGGTCGCCGCCAAGCTGAAAGAACGCCTGCACCGCCCGGTGATCGCGTTCGGCTCCGCCGACACCACCCACCTGCGCGGCTCCGCACGCTCGATCCCCGGCTTCCACATCCGCGACGCGCTGGCCGCGATCGACGCGCGCCAGCCCGGCCTGATCGAACGCTTCGGCGGCCACGCGATGGCCGCGGGGCTGAGCCTGAAGACCGGCGACTACCCGCGCTTCGCCGCTGCCTTCGACGCGATCGCCCGCGAGCTGATCGAGCCCGAACGCCTGCAGGCGGTGCTGTACACCGACGGCGAACTGCCGCCCGGCGCCGCCACGCTGGCGCTGGCCCGGCAATTGCGCGCAGCCGGGCCATGGGGCCAGGCCTTCCCCGAGCCGCTGTTCGACAACCTGTTCGAGTGCGCCGGCTGGAACGTGATGGGCGAGAATCACCTGCGCCTGCAGCTGCGCGATCCGCGCGACGGCGCCTTGCACGATGCGGTGATGTTCAACGCGTACCATGGCCAACCACCGCCACCACGGCTGCGCGCGGCCTACGAGCTGACCATCAACGACTGGCAGGGCCGCGAAAGCCCGCGCCTGCTGCTGCGGTACATCGAGCCGGCCTGAACCCGTATCGCGGCTCCTACCGCGTTTTCACGCATGGGAGTCCACACTGGCGATCCCCACCCGTGGAGAACGCCCGTGATCGCACAGATCGAAGGATTGCCGCCCGGCACGCTGGGCTTCCGCGCCCACGCCCAAGTCACGGCGGCGGATTACGAGAACACCGTCGTGCCGGAGGTCGAGGCGGCGTTCACGCTCAACCGCAAGCTGCGCCTGCTTTACGTCACCGCCGACGACTTCACCGGCTTCGACCCCGGCGCGATGTGGGACGACGCCAAGCTGGGCATGCGCCACTTCAGCGGCTGGGACCGCGTCGCGCTGGTCACCGACGTGCCCTGGTTGCGCGGCACGGCGATCGCCTTCGGCTTCGCCATTCCGGCCCAGTTCCGCCTGTTCCACGGTGCGGAGATCGAGGAAGCCTCCCGCTGGATCGTCGCTCCGGCTGACGATCGATGAAACGGCCACTTGCCAAGCACGGGGGAATCTGTTCAAGTTGAACCCATGCATCCTGTCGCCGCCAGCCGCCTGAACCTCACCGCGCTTCCCGCGTGCTGTTTCGTGCTGGCCGGCAACAACAATAATCGCGCGAACAATAACGCCAACCGTTGGCGGGCCCGCGCGTAGCTGCAAGTTTCCATCGAATACGCGACGAAGGCCCGCCCAGTGCGGGCCTTCGTCGTTTTGGCGTGTGTGATTTTTGCGCGAATCCATTCGCGCAAAAGCAAACCCGACCATCCACGGTCGACTTTTCAACAAGAGCTGTACCCATCAGAGGCCTTCATCATGTGTTCGATCTTCGGAATGTTCGACCTGCAGCCGGGCGACGACCTGGCGGCGCTGCGCCGGCAGGCGCTGGAGCTGTCGCAGCGCCAGCGCCATCGCGGGCCGGACTGGAGCGGGGTGTTCGTCGACGCCGGGGTGATCCTGGTGCACGAACGCCTGGCCATCGTCGACCCGGCCAGCGGCGCGCAGCCGCTGCGTTCGCGCGACGGTGCGCTGGCGCTGGCGGTGAACGGCGAGATCTACAACCACCGCGAATTGCGCGCGGCCAGCCGCTACGACTTCACCACCGGCTCGGACTGCGAGGTGATCAACGCGCTGTATCGCGAGCAGGGCAGCGATTTCGTGGGCAGGCTCAACGGCATCTTCGCGTTCGCGCTGTGGGACGGCGAAGCGCAGCGCTACCTGATCGCGCGCGACCCGATCGGCGTGTGTCCGCTGTACTGGGGCCACGATGCGCAGGGCCGCTTGTGCGTGGCCTCGGAGATGAAGGCGCTGGTCGGCATGTGCGCCGACGTGGCAGCGTTCCCGCCCGGTCACGTCTATGACAGCGCCAGTGGCGAACTGCGCAGCTACTACGCCAAGCCATGGCGCGACTACGCCGCCACGCGCGGCCATGACGTGGCGGCACCGGCCTTGCGCAAGGCGTTCGAGCAGGCCGTGCATCGCCAGCTGATGACCGACGTGCCGTACGGCGTGCTGCTGTCCGGCGGGCTGGATTCCTCGCTGGTCGCCGCCTGCGCCGCGCAGTTCGCGCGCGAAAGAGTCGAGGACGACGACCGCAGCGAGGCCTGGTGGCCGCGCCTGCATTCCTTCGCGATCGGGCTGGAAGGCTCGCCCGACCTGGCCGCCGCCCAGGTTGCCGCCGACGCGCTGGGCACCGTGCACCACGGCTTCGTCTACACGTTCTGGGAGGGCCTGGACGCGCTGCCCGAAGTGATCCGGCACATCGAAACCTACGACGTCACCACCATCCGCGCCGCCACGCCGATGTACCTGCTGGCGCGGCGGATCAAGGCGATGGGGGTGAAGATGGTGCTGTCGGGCGAGGGTTCGGACGAGATCTTCGGCGGCTACCTGTACTTCCACAAGGCGCCCTCGGCCGAGGCGTTCCACGAGGAGACCGTGCGCAAGCTCGATGCGCTGCACAGCTACGACTGCCTGCGCGCGAACAAGGCGATGATGGCGTGGGGCGTGGAGGCGCGCGTGCCGTTCCTCGACCTGGAGTTCATCGACGTGGCGATGGGCCTGGACGCCGCGCGCAAGATGGCGGGGCAGGGGCGGATCGAGAAGGCGGTGTTGCGCGAGGCGTTCGACGGCGCGTTGCCGGATGCGATCCTGTGGCGGCAGAAGGAGCAGTTCAGCGACGGCGTCGGCTACGGCTGGATCGATGGGCTGAAGGCGCACGCGGAGCAGGCGGTCAGCGACCGCGAGTTCGCCGCGGCGGCGGCGCGCTACCCGTTCAATACGCCGGCGACCAAGGAGGCGTACTTCTACCGCCGCATCTTCGAGCAGCATTTTCCCGGCGAAGCCTGCGCCGCGACCGTGCCGGGCGGCAAGTCGATCGCCTGCTCCTCGCCTGCCGCGCTGGCGTGGGATCCCGCGTTCGCCAACGCGGCCGATCCGTCCGGACGGGCGGTGAAGGGGGTGCATCAGCAAGCACTGGCCTGAATGGCGGCTCACGGTGCCGTGTATGCACGGTGGCGCTTTGCTATGATTCCCGGTTCATCCAGCGCCCGCCCGGGCGCCACCGACCACGGCCCCCACATGATCGAGACCAATCCCATCCATGCGCAGATCGCGGACCTGAAGAGCCGCGTCGAGTCGCTTAGGGGGTATCTTTGACTACGCCACGAAAAGCGAGCGCCTGGAAGAAGTAACTCGCGAACTGGAAAGCCCCACCGTGTGGGACGACCCGGCGCGCGCGCAGGAACTGGGCCGCGAACGCGCCCGCCTGCACACCATCGTTCATGGCATCGACACGCTGACCGCCGGCCTGAATGACGCCGGCGACCTGCTGGAGATGGCAATCGCCGACAGCGACGACGAGACCGCGCAGTCGGTGACCGCCGACCTGGCCAAGCTCGAGGCCCAGGTCGGCAAGCTGGAGTTCCAGCGCATGTTCTCCGGCAAGATGGATGCGATGAACGCGTTCGTCGACATCCAGGCCGGCGCCGGCGGCACCGAGGCGCAGGACTGGGCCGAGATGCTGCTGCGCATGTACCTGCGCTGGGCCGAGTCGCGCGGCTGGAAGGTCGAGCTGATGGAAGTCAGCGGCGGCGACGTGGCGGGCATCAAGTCCGCCACGTTCCGCGTCGAAGGCGACTACGCCTACGGCTGGCTGAAGACCGAGATCGGGGTGCACCGGCTGGTGCGCAAGAGCCCGTTCGATTCGGACAACCGCCGCCACACCAGCTTCACCAGCGTGTTCGTCTCGCCCGAGGTGGACGACGGCATCGACATCGAGATCAACCCGGCCGACCTGAAGACCGACGTGTACCGCTCCTCCGGCGCCGGCGGCCAGCACGTCAACAAGACCGAGTCGGCGGTGCGCATCACGCACATCCCCACCAACACGGTGGTGGCCTGCCAGACCGAGCGCAGCCAGCATGCGAACCGCGACCGCGCGATGAAGATGCTGGCCGCCAAGCTGTACGAGCTGGAAGTGCAGAAGCGCAATGCCGAGAAGGACGCGCTGGAAGCGACCAAGTCCGACATCGGCTGGGGCAGCCAGATCCGCAACTACGTACTGGACCAGAGCCGCATCAAGGACCTGCGCACCGGTGTCGAGCGCTCGGACACCCAGAAGGTGCTGGACGGCGACCTCGACGAGTTCATCGAGGCCAGTCTGAAATCCGGCCTGGACGCGGGTGCCAAGCGTATCGACGCGTGAGTTCCGATCACTGACGAGGTGGCCAACATGAACGGCAAGAAGATCTGCACCATCCTGTTTGCCTGCACCGCGCTGGCCGCGTTCGGCACGGCAGCGCAGTCGCAGCAAGGCGGCGCCGGCCAGGGCATCAAGCAGGACGCCAAGGCTGTCGGCCACGGCGTCGCCGATGGCGCCCGCGACGTCGGCCACGCGACCAAGCACGTCGCCAAGAAGGTCGGCCATGGCGCGAAGGAAGCCGGCACCGGCATCGGGCACGGCGCAAAGAAGGCCGGCATCGCCGTCGGCCACGGCGCGCGCGAGGGCTGGGACGCGACCAAGCACGCGGTCAAGAAGGTGTTCAACAAGGACGATTGAACGTCCGCGGGAACACCACCTCCCCGATCCACCACCGACACATCCACGAGACAGTCGCTGCCGGCCGCACGCTGGCAGCCGCGGAACCATCCATGAGCGAAACCACCGATACCCAGCCCGTCGACGAGAACAAGCCGGACGTCAATCGACTTGTCGCCGAGCGCCGCGAGAAACTCAGGGCGCTGCGCGGGCAGGGCATCGCGTTTCCCAACGATTTCAAGGTCGACAGCTTCGCCGGCGACCTGCAGGCCGAGTTCACCGACAAGGACCTGCACCCGGCCGAGGCGATCGAAGCGCTGGCCCGCCGGGTGAAGGTGGCCGGGCGCATCGTGCTCAGGCGCGTGCAGGGCAAGGTCAGCTTCGTGCAGGTCCAGGACATGACGGGCCGCATCCAGCTGTTCATCCACCAGGGCACGGTGGGCGAGGCGGCCTACGAAGCATTCAAGGGCTGGGACGCGGGCGACATCGTGGGCGCCGAAGGCCAACTGATGCGCACCAAGACCGGCGAGCTGTCGGTGAAGGTGTCCACCTTGCGCCTGCTGACCAAGAGCCTGCGCCCGCTGCCGGACAAGTTCCACGGCCTGGCCGATGTGGAGCAGCGCTACCGCCAGCGCTACGTCGACCTGATCGTCACCCAGGAGGCCCGCGACACCTTCCAGAAACGCTCGCGCGTCATCGGCTTCATCCGCCAGTGGCTGGAAGCCGAGCCGCGCCGCTTCATGGAAGTGGAGACGCCGATGATGCACGTGATCCCCGGCGGCGCCACGGCCAGGCCCTTCATCACCCATCACAACGCGCTGGACATCGACCTGTACCTGCGCGTGGCACCGGAGCTGTACCTGAAGCGCCTGGTGGTGGGCGGCTTCGACCGCGTGTACGAGATCAACCGCAACTTCCGCAACGAGGGTGTGTCGACGCGGCACAACCCCGAGTTCACCATGCTTGAGCTGTATCAGGCCTACGCCACCTACAACGAGATCATGGACCTCACCGAGAACGTGATCCGCGAGACGGCGCAGCGGGTGATCGGCACCACCCAGCTGACTTGGGAGGGCGCCAGCATCGACGTGGGCCCGGCCTTCCGTCGCTGGACCATGGAAGACGCGGTGCTGGAGCACAATCCGGAGATCCGGCGCGAGGAGTTGCGCGATCGCGCGGCGATGGCCGCGCACGCGAAACGCCTGGGCGTGCAGGTCAAGGACGGCTACGGCTGGGGCAAGCTGCTGCTGGAGATCTTCGAAAAGACGGTGGAGCACACCCTGATCCAGCCCACCTTCATCACCCAGCACCCGGTCGAGGTCTCGCCGCTGGCGCGCGAGAACGACACCGACAAGGGCATCACCGACCGCTTCGAGTTGTTCATCAACGGCAAGGAGTTGGCCAACGGATTCTCCGAACTGAACGACCCGGAGGACCAGGCGGCGCGCTTCCAGGCTCAGGTCGACGCGAAGGACGCCGGCGACGACGAGGCGATGCACTTCGATGCCGACTACATCCGCGCGCTGGAGGTGGGCCTGCCGCCCACCGGCGGCCTCGGCATCGGCATCGACCGGCTGGTGATGCTGCTGACCGGCTCGGCCTCGATCCGCGACGTGCTGCTGTTTCCCTACATGCGCCCGGAGGCCTGAACCATGTGGTACGCGATCATCGGCACCGACAACTCCGACTCGCTGGCGGCGCGCAAGTCCGTGCGACCGGCGCACCTGGCCCGCCTGCAGCAGTTGCAGGACGAAGGCCGCATGCTGCTGGCCGGCCCGTTCCCGGCGATCGACGCGGAGGACCCGGGTCCGGCCGGTTTCAGCGGCAGCCTGATCGTGGCCGAATTCGCCTCGCTGGCCGAGGCACAGGCCTGGGCCGGTGCCGATCCTTACGTCGCCGCCGGCGTCTACCGTGAAACCACGGTCAAGCCGTTCCGCAAAGTGCTGCCGTGAGCGCGCTGCCCGTCATCGAGCAGATCCGCGGGCGCCTGCAGGCCGCGTTCGCGCCGAGCGAGCTGGAAGTGCTGGACGAAGGCCACCAGCACGCCGGTCACGCGGGGGAGGGCAAGGGCCACTTTCACGTGCGCATCGTCAGCGCCGCGTTCGCCGGCCAATCGCCGATCAGGCGCCACCGGATGATCTATGCCGCGCTCGACGGGCTGATGGACAACGGCATCCACGCCCTGTCGATCGATGCAAAGTAAAATAGTCATATATAACAATATATTGAAATATATTTCTCAAGTGACGCAGCATGCAGGAATGCATTGCGGCGCCGTCCCGCGTTTGGCACAGTGCCTTGTCGCCCGACCTGCGCGGGCAAGACCGATGACCCATTGATGACCGCATGCGCCTGACCACGATCAAACTCGCCGGTTTCAAGTCCTTCGTGGACCCGACCACCCTGCACCTGCCGAGCAACATGATCGGCGTGGTCGGCCCGAACGGTTGCGGCAAATCCAACATCATCGACGCGATCCGCTGGGTGATGGGCGAGAGCGCGGCGAGCCGCCTGCGCGGCGATTCGCTCACCGACGTGATCTTCTCCGGCTCCAACACGCGCAAGCCGGTGGGGCAGGCCACGGTCGAACTGATCTTCGACAACGCCGACGGCTCCATCCAGGGCGAGTACGGGCAGTACGCCGAGATCTCGGTGAAGCGCCAGGTCACCCGCGACGGCCAGTCCGCCTACTTCCTCAATGGCGCGCGCTGCCGCCGGCGCGACATCACCGACCTGTTCCTCGGCACCGGCCTGGGCCCGCGCAGCTACTCGATCATCGAGCAGGGCATGATCAGCCAGATCATCGAGGCGCACCCGGAAGAGCTGCGCACGCACCTGGAAGAGGCTGCAGGCATCTCCAAGTACAAGGAGCGCCGCAAGGAAACCGAGAGCCGCATCAAGGCCACCCGCGAGAACCTCGACCGCGTGCGCGACGTGCGCGACGAGGTGGACAAGCAGCTCGAACACCTCAACCGCCAGGCCCGTGCCGCCGAGCGCTGGAAGGCGCTGAAGGAAGAACAGACGCGCAAGGAGGCCGAGCTGCGCGCGCTGGAATACCGCGGCCTGAAGAGCCAGCACGCGGGCGAGGGCGAGGTCCTCTCCGCCGCCGAGATCGAGATCGAGAAGCAGCTGGCCGGCCAGCGCCAGATCGAGGCGCAGCTGGAAAGCGTGCGCGAGCGCCACACCGACGCCAGCGAACACCTGAACGCGGTGCAGGCCGAGGTGTACAAGGTCGGCGCCGAGATCGCCCGGGTCGAGCAGCAGGTCCGCTACAACAGGGAAACCGCCGACCGCCTGCAGCGCGCCCACGGCGAGGCCGAGCGGGAGCATGCCGAACTGGCCGCGCACATCGCCACCGACCGCGAGCAGGTCGAGGCACTGCGCCTGGCGCTGGCCGAAGGCGAGCCGAAACTCGAAGCCCTGCAGCAGCTGCAGGACGACACCGCCGAAGCCCAGCGCAGCACCGAGGCGAAGCTGGCCGACTGGCAGCAGCGCTGGGACAGCCACACCCGCAACGCCGGCGAATCCAACCGCGCGGCCGAGGTGGAACGTACCAAGCTCAACTACCTCGACCGCCAGGCGATCGACCTGTCACGCCGGCGCGAGGCGCTGGAAGCCGAGCAGAAGGCCACCGACGTGGCCGCACTGGACGCGGCCGGCCAGCAATTGATCGACGAGCACGACACCCAGCGCGAGCGCGTGGAAACCCTGGGCAGCCTGCTCGACCAGCACAAGTCCGGCCACGAGAAGGTGCTGGAGGAAGAACGCCAGGTGCAGTCGACGCTGAACGAGGCACGCCAGCAGTTGCAGGCGGCGCGCGGCCGGCACGCCTCGCTGGAAGCGCTGCAGCACGCCGCACTAGGCCAGGAAGAAAGCGCCGCCAGCGGCTGGCTGGCCCGGCTGGGCCTGGATCGCTCGCGTCGCCTCGGCGAATCGCTGCAGGTCGAAGCCGGCTGGGAAACCGCGGTGGAAACCGCGTTGAGCGGCTTCCTCGACAGCGTGCTGGTGGACGGTTCGCACGCGCTCGCCGCCGAATTCGACGCGCTCGAGAACGCCGACGTGGCGCTGCTCGACGCCGCCGGCGGCGGCGCCAACACCGCCGGCACGCTGGCCGCCCACGTGCGCGGTCCCGCCGCGGCGCTGGCGATCCTCGGCCACGTGCTCACCGCCGAGTCGCTGGACGAGGCGCACCAGCGCGTGGCCACGCTGTCCGCGCTGGCGCCGTACCAGTCGGTGATCACCCGCGGCGGCGAATGGCTGGGCCCGGGCTGGGCGCGCGTGCGCCGTGCGCAAGGCAGCCAGGTCGGCGTGCTGGCGCGCGAGCGCGAGCTGCGCCTGCTGGTCGAGCAGGTCGCCACGCTGGAAGCGCAGCTGGAGGAAGCCAGCGAGCGGCTCGACGCGCTGCGTACCAGCAAGTTCGAGGCCGAGCGTGCGCGCGACGACGCGCAGCGCGAGCTGTACAACGCGCATCGCCGCCAGTCGGAACTGGCCGGCCAGTTGCAGGGCCACCGCGGCAAGCTGGAAACCGCCCGCGCCCGCGCCGAAAAGGTCAATGGCGAGCTGAACGACCTGGCGGGCCAGCTCGACGAACTGCAGGGCCAGACCCGCGAGGCACGCGCACGGCTGGACGAGTCGGTCGGCCTGATGGGCGACCTGGAAGACCAGCGCCGCGAGCTGGAGAACGAACGCCGCACGCTGCTCGAAGCGCGCGAGGAAGCGCGCATGAATGCGCGCGAGGCTGCCGAGCAGTCACACGCGCTGGCGCTGGCGCTGGAATCGAAGCGTTCCTCGCTGGCCTCGATGGAACAGGCGCTGGGCCGCATGGACGCCCAGCTGCGCCAGATCGAGGCGCGCCGCAACGAGATCACCGAACAGCTCGCCGCCGGCTCCGACCCGATCGCCGAACTCGAGGCGGAACGGCAGACCTATCTCGACCAGCGGCTGCTGGTCGACAGGCAACTGGTCGAGGCGCGCCGCGCGCTGGAGGACTGCGACGTCGAATTCCGCAAGCTCGAACAGCAGCGGCATCTGGCGGAGCAGGGCCTGGCCAGCCTGCGCGAAGGCCTGTCCGAGAAGCGCCTCGCCGCCCAGGCATTGCAGTTGCGCGCCGAACAGCTGGCCGAGGCGATCGCCGCCTCCGGCCTGGCGCTGGAAACCCTGCTGGCCGAACTGGCCGAGGACATCGACGCGAACCAGTGGCGCGCGCAGCTCAACGACATCGGCCAGAAGATCGCAAGGATCGAGCCGGTGAACCTCGCCGCGATCCAGGAACATGCCGAGCAGAGCGAGCGCAAGACCTACCTGGACAACCAGCTGGCCGACCTCACCAATGCGATGGAAACGCTGGAAGGCGCGATCAAGAAGATCGACCGCGAGACCCGCCAGCGCTTCAAGGAAACCTTCGACAAGGTCAACGCCGGCGTGCAGGAGCTGTTCCCGCGCCTGTTCGGCGGCGGCCATGCCTACCTGGAACTGACCGGCGACGACCTGCTCAACACCGGCGTGTCGATCATGGCGCGGCCGCCGGGCAAGCGCGTGTCCAACATCACCTTGCTGTCCGGCGGCGAGAAGGCGCTTACCGCGGTGTCGCTGGTGTTCGCCATCTTCAGCCTCAATCCGGCGCCGTTCTGCCTGCTCGACGAGGTGGACGCGCCGCTGGACGAGGCCAACGTGGGCCGCTTCTCCAACATGGTGCGCGAGATGAGCGAAAAGGTGCAGTTCGTCTTCATCAGCCACAACAAGGCCACGATGGAAGCGGCCAGCCAGCTGTGCGGCGTGACCATGCGCGAGCCGGGCGTGTCGCGGCTGGTGCAGGTGGACCTGGCCGAAGCGGCTAAACTGGCAGGAGCTGCCTGAGGAACCCATGATGACGCTGCAACCCGTGACTGCCCTTGCCTGGAACCCCGCCGTCGGCATTCCGCTGCTGATCGTCGGCGTCATCGTGCTGGCGCTGATCTGGTTGTTCGGCCAGCCGAAGAAGGAGCAGGGCAAGCGTCGGGTTGCGCCGGGGCCGCACGCCACCGGCGAGCGCCGCGAACCCACGCTGGGCGGGCCGGACGGCGGACCGGCCGCCGACGGGCCGTTCATCGGCGATACCCAGCCGCAGCAGGGCGAACTGGACGTCGGCTTGCGCGAGGAACTCGAGCGCCTGGGCGCCACGCTCTCCGGCGAACACGCCAGGCCGCCGGTACCGGCCGCCAGGACCAGGACGCCGCCCAAGCTGGCCGATCACGTCGCCTCGATCATCGATGCCCTGCGCGCACCGAGTTCCGGCGAGCCCGTGCCGCCGAAGGACGCTCCGCCCGTCGCGGAGCCGGCACCGCCGGCCGCTGCGCCGGCGGCCGCCTCGCCGCCGCGCTCCGACCTCGGCCGGCGCCCGCCGCAGCTGCCGGTGGAGCGCATCGTCACGCTGTTCGTGGTGGCCCGCGAAGGAGGGCGCTTCAGCGGAGCCGACCTGGTCGTCGCCGCCGAGAAGGCCGGGCTCGAATTCGGCGACATGGGCATCTACCACCGCCTGGTCGACGGCAAGCGCGAGCTGGGGCCGATCTTCAGCGTGGCCAACATGCTCAAGCCCGGCAACTTCGACCTGGCGCGGCTCGACGCACTGCAAACGCCAGGGGTGAGCTTCTTCATGACCCTGCCGGCGCCGCTGCCCGCGCTGGACGCCTGGGACGCCATGCTGCCCACGGCGCAACGCCTGGCCGAGCTTTTGGACGGCCAGGTGCTCGACGAGGAGCGCAATGCGCTGGGCCGCCAGGGCATCGCCCATATCCGCGACCAGTTGCGCGGCTGGGACCGCGACCACGAAGGCAAGGAAATCATCTTTGGGCGGTGACGCCCGGATCAGCCCGCCGCACGGCGGCGCGGCAATTTCCAGCCCGGCCGGATGAAGTGGCAGGTGTAGCCGCCGGGGTAGCGCTCCAGATAATCCTGGTGCTCCGGCTCGGCCTCCCAGAAATCGCCGGCCGGCGCCACTTCCGTCACCACCTTGCCGGGCCACAGGCCCGAGGCATCCACGTCGGCGATGGTGTCCTCGGCGACGCGTTTCTGCGCTTCCGACGTATGGAAGATTGCCGAGCGGTAGGAACTGCCGCGGTCGTTGCCCTGCCGGTTCGGCGTGGAGGGATCGTGGATCTGGAAGAAGAATTCCAGCAGCGTGCGATAGCTGATCCGCGCGGGATCGAACAGGATCTCGATCGCCTCGGCATGGCTGCCATGGTGGCGGTAGGTGGCGTTCGGCACGTCGCCGCCGCTGTAGCCGACCCGCGTCGAAACGACGCCGTCCTGGCAGCGAATCAGGTCCTGCATGCCCCAGAAGCAGCCACCGGCCAGGATCGCGCGTTCGACGGTCATCTCGTGCCCTCCACCTGATCCAGGTAATCGCCATAGCCCTCGGCCTCCATGTCGTCGCGGTGCACGAAACGCAGCGAGGCCGAGTTGATGCAGTAGCGCAGCCCGCCGCGATCGGTCGGACCATCGGGAAAGACGTGGCCGAGGTGGCTGTCCCCGTGGACCGAACGCACTTCGGTGCGGATCATGCCGTGCGTGCTGTCGCGCCGTTCGCTGACATTCGCCGGCTCGATCGGCCTGGTGAAGCTCGGCCAGCCGCAACCGGATTCAAACTTGTCCGTCGAGGCGAACAGCGGTTCGCCGGACACCACGTCGACATAGATGCCCGGCTCCCCGTTGTGCAGGTATTCGCCGGTTCCGGGGTATTCCGTGCCGTTCTGCTGGGTCACCCGGTACTGCTCGGGGCTCAAACGCGACAACACATCGGGGTTCCTGGTGTAGCGGGACATGTCGAACCTCCTCCAATTCGTCTCCCATGCGGACCAACATGGCTATCAGCGCGCCCATATCAAGTCCCGGCCCATCCAGGGATTGAGCCGAGATACGTGTAATTTTGATAACTAGGATCGAAATTCCACCGTCGAGGCAACGAGTTAGGGAAACTCTGATTTTGCCCAGCGGTCGAAGCCTGACCTGAGGATGGATGGTACGCGATGACGCCCAAGCAGATG
>NZ_JBYTCN010000004.1:0-228026 GCF_058790335.1 Rhodanobacter sp. FW101-FHT13A11
GGGGGGGGGGGGGGGGGGGGGGGGGGGGGGGGGGGGGGGGGGGGGGGGGGGGGGGGGGGGGGGGGGGGGGGGGGGGGGCTCCTACCGGGCGGCGATCTCAGAACTTGCCCGTGCGGAAATCGGCGATCGCTTCGTGGATCTGCTCGGGCGTGTTCATCACGAACGGTCCGTAGCGCGCCACGCTCTCGTTCAGCGGCTTGCCGGCGACCACCAGCAGGCGCGAGGGCTGGTCGCCGCCGGCCAGCTGCAACTGTTCGCCCTCGGACAGCACGCCCAGTTCGCTGCGACGCAACTGCTCGCCGCCGACCAGGGCCGACTCGCCGTCGAACACGTAGGCGAAACCATGGTGGCCGACGGGAAGGTCCAGCGTGAACTTCGCGCCGGGCTGCAGGCCGATGTCCAGGTAGACCGGCGCGGTGACGATGCCCTCGACCGGGCCGGTGGCGCCGGCCAGCGTGCCGGCGATCACCTTCACCTCGACGCCGGCAGCCGGGTGCACCACCGGGATCCGCTCCGGGCCGATGTCCTGGTAGCGCGGCGCGGTCATCTTGTCCTTCGCCGGCAGGTTCACCCACAGCTGGAAGCCCCACATCAGGCCGTTTTCCTGCTGCGGCATTTCCGAATGCAGGATGCCGCGGCCGGCGGTCATCCACTGCACGCTGCCCGGGGTGAGGTCGCCACGGTTGCCGTGGTTGTCCTGATGCTGCATGTGCCCGGCCAGCATGTAGGTGACCGTCTCGAAGCCGCGATGCGGATGCTCCGGGAAGCCGGCGATGTAGTCGTCGGCGCTGTCGGAGCGGAACTCATCGAGCAGCAGGAACGGATCGAGCATGTCCAGCCCGGGCTGGCCGATGATGCGCTTCAGCTTCACGCCGGCACCGTCGGCGGTGTCGATGCCGTGGATGCGGCGGGCGATGTGGCGGTCGCTCATGGCGTACTCCGGTTCAAGGATGACTGGCCGCCAAGATGGCCCCGTTCGCGCGCCGATCCAAGCACCGGCGCCGGAACGGATCGCTCACGAAGAGCGAGGAGTGAGGGGAGAGGAGTGAGAAGTGAGAAGTGAGAAGTGAGAAGTGAGAGAAAGCACCTGGTGCGCCCGGCTTTTCTCTCACTTCTCACTCCTCACTCCCGCTCTCAATGCACCCAGTGCCCGCTGCGCTGGCGCGGCGGATTGCCATCGTCGTCGTCAGTGGGCTGCTGCTGGCGCACCATCGCCTCGACTTCCGCCTCGGTGGCGGGCTTGGCCTGCCAGTACTGGTTCACCGCGCCGAGCACGGCCGGCACCTGCGCCAGGCATTCGTCGTATTCGTCGTCGCTGAGCTTCTCGAACTCGGTGTCGGCGCTGAGGATGCCTTCGTCCACCGCCAGCGCCATCACCGGGCCGAGCAGTTCCATCAGCTGCGGGTCCTCGGCCAGCCGGCTCTCCCACAACCCGGCACGCAGGTCGATGCCGCGACTGAAGCCTTCGCACCAGCCGGCGGCGGACAGCATCGGACCGCCCTCCATCTCGACCTCGCCGAGGATCGGCTCGTAGGCGTCGACCTCGAGTTCGGCGATGATCGAATCGTTGAGCTTGGCCAGCAGCGCCAGCACCCGGTTGCCTTCGTCCTCGTCGGTGAACGGCTCGTGCAGCACCTCGGGCAGCCATTCGTCCGGCAGCACCAGCAGCGGGCCGACCGCCAGCGCGCTGAGCAGGCCGTGCACGCCGTCCAGCAGCAAGTCGCCTTCGCCGGTATGCGCGCGCAGGTAGCGGTCCAGCTCGTCCAGTTCGTTGTCGTCCAGCGAGCTGGGCCATTCGGTCTTCGAGGTCATTCAGATATCCAGGTCCAGCGTCACCGGCGTGTGGTCGGAGGGGCGCTCCCAGCGGCGCGGTTCGCGGTCGATCGCCGCCGCGGTGGCGGCGGATTTGAGGGCCTCGCCGATCAGGATCAGGTCGATGCGCAGGCCCATGTTGCGGCGGAACGCGGCCTGCCGATAGTCCCACCAGCTGTAGTGCCCAGGCTCCGGCTGGAACAGCCGGAAGCTGTCGTGCAGGCCGAGATCGGTGATCGCCTTCAGCGCGGCGCGCTCCGGCGGCGAGCACAGGATGTCCTCGCCCCAGGCGACCGGGTCGTAGACGTCGCGGTCGTCCGGGCAGATGTTGAAGTCGCCCAGCACGACCAGGTTCGGGTGGCGTTCCAGCTCGCGCGCCAGGAATTCGCGCACCCTGGCCAGCCAGTCCAGCTTGTAGGCATATTTCTCGTCGCCGACCGCCTTGCCGTTGACCACGTACAGGTCGACCACGCGAAGACCGCCAATGGTCGCCGCGAGGATGCGCCGCTGCGGATCGTCCAGGCCGGGGATGTCGGTGACGATGTCGCCGAAACCGTGATGGACTCCGTCGCGGGCCAGGATCGCCACGCCGTTGTAAGTCTTCTGGCCCGAATACGCCACGCGATAGCCGGCCGCCGCGAGCTCGTCGACCGGAAATTTCGCGTCCTCGAGCTTGGTTTCCTGCAGCGCCACGACGTCCGGCTGCGTGTCGGCCAGCCACTGGGTCAGCTGCGGCAGGCGCACCTTCAGCGAATTGACGTTCCACGAGGCGATCTTCATGGCGGCATTGTACGGGATGCACCGGCGGCCACCGCGGCGCGGGCGGGCCCGCGGCGGGATCCGGCCGGGCGGCGGCGCAAGATGAACGGGAAATGCGGAAAATCCACCGGCTGCGCTTATTCCGGTGTATGCTGACGGGGCAAGAGTCTGAGGAAACTCCTATTTTTGCTCCTATTGCGGCCCGTGCCTTCGCGCACCGGACCGCAAACACATCCATGCTTCAAAGGTAAAGTTACATGTCGGATCGTCAGAGCGGTACAGTCAAGTGGTTCAACGACGCCAAGGGTTTTGGCTTCATCACCCCGGAAAGCGGTGATGACCTGTTCGTGCATTTCCGCGCGATCCAGGGCACGGGCTTCAAGTCCCTGCAGGAAGGTCAGCGCGTCACGTTCATTGTCACCAAGGGCCAGAAGGGCCTGCAGGCTGAGGAAGTCCAGGCGGCCTGAAGTCCTCCGGACTTGGAACGCCTCGAAAAAGCCCGCTTCGGCGGGCTTTTTTGTGCCCCTACGCCAGCCCGTGGCTGCGCAGCAGTGCCTCCGGCTCCGGCTTGCGGCCGCGGAACGCGACGAAGCTTTCCAGCGCCGGGCGGCTGGCGCCGACGGCGAGGAACTCGCGGCGGAAGCGCTCGCCGGTGGCGCGGTCGATGACGCTGCCGCTTTCCCCCGCCTGCTCCTCGAACGCGCCGAACGCGTCGGCGCTGAGCAGCTCGGCCCACAGGTAGCTGTAGTAGCCGGCCGCGTAGCCGCCGGCGAAAATGTGGCTGAAGCCGTGCGGGAAACGTTGCCACGCCGGCGGATGCATCACCGCGACCTGCTTGCGCACCTCTTCCAGCACCGCCAGCGCACGCGCACCCTGCGCCGGGTCGTACTCCAGGTGCAGCAGGAAATCGAACAGGGCGAATTCCAGCTGGCGCACCAGGAACAGGCCGGCGTGGAAGTGCCGCGCGGCCAGCATGCGTTCGAACAGCTCGTCCGGCAACCGCGCGCCGGTCTGCCAGTGCCGGGCGAACAGGTCCAGCGCCTCGCGGTTCCAGCCGAAGTTCTCCATGAACTGGCTGGGCAGCTCCACCGCGTCCCATTCCACGCCGTCGATGCCGCCGATCGAGGGCAGCGCGATGCCGGTGAGCAGGTGGTGCAGGCCGTGGCCGAACTCGTGGAACAGGGTCAGCACGTCGTCGTGGGTGAGCAGGGCCGGCTTGCCCTCGGTGGGCGGCGCGAAGTTGCAGGTGAGGAAGGCCACCGGCTGCTGCGGCCCCGCGCCTCCCGGATCGGCGCCGTCGTCGAAGCGGGCGCGGCAGACGTCCATCCACGCGCCGCCGCGCTTGCCGTTGCGCGCGTACAGGTCGACATAGGCGCCGGCGAACACGCGGCCGGCGGCATCGCGCACGTCGTAGTAACGCACCTCGGGATGCCATACGTCGACGCCGTCGCGCGGGGCGAGGGTGATGCCGTAGAGTTTTCCGGCGAGGCCGAACAGGCCGTCGATCACCGACGGCAGCGGGAAGTACGGCTTCAGCTGTTCCTCGTCCAGCGCGTACTCGCGCTGGCGCAGCTTCTCCGCGGCGTAGCCCACGTCCCACGATTCGAGGTTGTCGAGTTTCAGCTCGGCGCTGGCGAACTCGCGCAGCCGGGCCAGCTCGCGCTGCGCCACCGGTTTCGCGCGCGCGGCCAGGTCGTGCAGGAACTCCAGCACCTCGGCCGGCGAGCCGGCCATCTTGGTCGCCAGCGATTCCTCCGCCGCGTTGGCGAAGCCGAGCAACTGCGCGGCCTCATGGCGCAGCGCCATGATCCGCTCGATGCGCGCGCCGTTGTCGAACTTGCCCGCGTTCGGGCCCTGGTCGGAGGCGCGCGTCTGGTAGGCCCAGTACACCCGCTCGCGCAGGCTGCGATTGTCGGCGTAGGTCAGCACGGCCTGCACGCTGGGCTGCTTCAGGGTGACCAGGTAGCCGTCCAGCTGCTGGTCTTCGGCATACTGGCGCAGTACGGCGCGGCCGGATTCGGGGACGCCGGCAAGATCGCGCTCGTCGGTGACGTGCTCGTGCCACGCCTCGCTGGCGTCCAGCACGGCGTTGGAGAATTCGGTGGAAAGCCGGCTCAGCTCCACCCCAATCTCGCGGAAGCGCGAACGCGCCGGCTCCTCCAGCGCCACGCCGGACAACTTGAAATCGCGCAGCGCATGCTCGACCAGCGCGCGCTCGGGGCGCGACAGCGCGGCGAAATCCGGCGCCTCGGCCAGCGCCCGCACCGCGGCGTACAGGTCGCGATTCTGACCCAGTTCGATCGCGTGCTCGGTGAGCTTCTCCTCGGCCGGCCCGTAGACCTTGCGCAAGGCCTCGCCGTCGGCCACCGAATGCAGGTGCGACACCGGCGCCCAGGCCCGCGCCAGGCGCTGCTCCAGCCGTTCCTGGACCAGCATCACGTGGCCGAAGTCGCGCGGCGCGCCGGGCGCGACCAGCGCGTCGATGCCGGCGCGGTAGTCGGCCAGGATGGCTTCGATCGCCGGTTCGACGTGTTCGGGGCGGATCTGCGAGAACGCCGGCAGCGCATCGTCGGCCAGCAGCGGGTTGGGGTGACTCATGGACGCTCCTTTGCAGGCCGCCAGCGTGGCGACCGCGCCGGGCGAAATCAAGCGCGGCGATGGCCCGGGCGCGCGGCTAGAATGCCCGGATGAATCCCCTGCGCAGCTTCAAGGGCATCGCGCCCAGCCTCGGCCAGCGCGTCTACGTCGACCCCGCCGCCAGCGTGATCGGCGACGTGGCGCTGGGCGACGACGTCTCGATCTGGCCGGGCGCAGTGCTGCGCGGCGACGTCAACCACGTCCGCGTCGGCGCGCGGACCAGCATCCAGGACGGCGCCATCGTGCACGTCGCCCATGCCGGCCCGTACGGGCCGGGCTACCCGTGCCTGATCGGCGAGGGCGTCACCATCGGCCACGCCGCGGTGGTGCACGCCTGCAGCATCGGCGACTACTGCCTGATCGGCATGCACGCCAGCGTGCTGGACGGCGCGGTGGTGATGAAACACGGCTTCGTCGGCGCCGGCGCGCTGGTGCCCCCGGGCAAGGTGGTCGGCGAACGCGAGCTGTGGCTGGGCAACCCGGCGAAGTTCGTGCGCCTGCTCAGCGACCGCCAGATCGAGCAATTGCACTACTCGGCCGACCACTACGTGCGGCTGAAGGACGAATACCTGGCGTCCGCCTGATCGCCCGGCGATCACATCCCCCCGCCGTTCGCCCGGCGGATGCGTTCGGCTTCCGCCTCGTGCTGCCGTGCCTCGATTTTGCGCGCGGCGGAAAGCTTGCCGCCGAGCAGGGCCAGCGTGAAATTGTCGCGATCGAACTCGCGCAGCAAGTCGATCTCACGGCGCGCTTCGTCCAGACCCTTCTGGTTGATGGTGCGCTCGATCTCCTCCGAGGCCTGCGGGAACGATTCGCGCAGGGCCTCGTTGGCGGACTTGTTGCTCGGCTCCAGCTGCAGCACGCTGAGGTAGAACTCGAATGCATTGCTGCCGGCCGGCGCGACCAGCCGCCCGTCATGCATCGCGTCGCGGGCCAAGCCGAGCAGGATTGCGGTGCCGCTTTGCGCGTCGTCGCCCGGCGCAGCCGCGGAGCCGGCCGTTGCGGGCCCGGCCACGTTCAATGCGGCATTCGCCGTCGCCCGGGTGTACCAGAAGACCCCACCGGCGGCAGCCAGCAGGAACAGACAGACGAGCGCGATCGCGTATCGGTGCGATACGGCGGAAAGAAAGCGGGGCATGACACCTGCTGCGCAAACCGATGCCGCGCGCTGGAGCTTCCGTCATCGGCGCGCTCCCGGCGGATGGCGGCACCTTAGCGGCGGCACATTGCAGTTATGTGGCGACGCCGCCGCGGCCAACCCCGCGGGCCGGCGCGCTCACGCCGCCCGCTGGCGCAGCGACTGGAACACCGGCTCGGTATCCGGCCGCCGGCCGTGCCACAGTTCGAACGCATCGGCGGCGGTTTCCACCAGCATGCCGAGGCCGTCGACCGCATAGCGGGCGCCGGCCGCCTGGGCCCAGGCCAGGAAGCTGCCGGCCGCCGCGCCGTAGGACAGGTCGTAGCACAGCGCGCGCGCGCCGACCAGCGAGAACGGCAGCTGCAGCGCCATGCCCAGCACGCCGGCCGAGGTGGCGTTGACGATCAGGTCGTAGCTGCCGATATCGGCGAGGTCTTCCCAGTAGCGCGTATGCGCCCGCAGCGGGTCGCCGATCGCGTCGGCCAGCACGTCGGCCGCCACCGGCGAACGGTTGGCGATGGTCAGCGTTTCCACGCCGGCATCCAGCAGGTTCCACGCCACGCCGTGCGCGGCGCCGCCGGCGCCCAGCAGCAACGCGGTATGGCCGCGCAGGTCCAGGTCGTGGCGTTCGGTGATGTCGCGCACCAGGCCGGCGCCATCGGTGTTGTGCGCGGCCAGCCGGCCGGCGGCCAGCGGGGTCAGCACGTTCGCGCTGCCGGCGCGGGTGGCCGCCACGCTGCGCTGGTCGGCCAGCGCGAACGCGGCGGCCTTGTGCGGCAGGGTGACGTTGGCGCCGCGGCCGCCGCCGGCGAAGAAGCGGTGCACCGCCGCGGCGAAATCGGCCGGCGCCGCGTCGATCGCGCGGTACTCCAGATCGATGCCGAACTGCCGCGCGAACGCCTGGTGGATCAGCGGCGACAGCGAGTGGCCGATCGGATGGCCGAACACGGCGAACTGGGCGGCTGGCATGAAGAAAAATTCCCCGGTGGTTGCTGGCGCCCATTCTACGTGGGGGCCTGCCGCAAAGGGGGTCGCAGCCGGTGAGATGGCGGCGCGCCAGCCTGCGCTCACCCATCACGACGAAACCACCGCCATGCGCATTCAAGCCTTGCCTCCCGCCCACCATCAACGCCTGCTCGGCGCCGCCGTGCTGTGGCTGCTGGGCGGCGGCGCCTTGCTGCTGAGCACGCTGGTGCCGGCGCACACCGACCTGCTCGGCTGGACGCCGGCGTTCTGGCTGGTCGGCGCGCCGCTGGTCGTGCTGCTGGCGCTGGAGCCGGCGTTGCCGCGGCAGCTGCTGGCGCTGTGCCGGCCCCGCCGGCGCATGGTCCGCGGCGTGGCCTGGCATTAGAGCAACCCCTCGCCTGAAGGGCTCCCTTCGGTCGCCCAGCCCTCCCGCAGCTCTGCCAGGGAGGGCGCAGGCGCGCCGGTCAGTGGGTGGTGCCGACCTGGCGCTTGCGCTCCATCCGGCGCAGGAACTCCTGCATGATGCGCAGGTACAGCTCGTCGCCCAGATGGGCATCCTCGACGCCGGCGTCGACCGACGGGTTGTCGTTCACCTCGATCACCACCGGCTTGCTGCCGACCTGCTTCAGGTCGACGCCGTAGAGGCCGTCGCCGATCGGCTGGGTCGCCCTCAGCGCCAGCTTCACCACCTCGGCCGGCGCATCCTTCAGCGCGATGGTCTCGAAGCCGCCGGACTTCGCGGTGCCCTTGGCGCCGTGGTTGTAGATCTGCCAGTGGCCACGCGACATATAGTACTTGCAGGCGTACAGCGGCTCGCGGTTGAGCACGCCGACGCGCCAGTCGAACTCGGTGTAGACGTATTCCTGCGCCAGCAGCAGCGCGCTGTGCTGGAACAGGCTGCTGGCCGCCTGCGCCAGCGATTCCTCGTCCTCGACCTTGACCACGCCGCGCGAAAACGAGCCGTCGGGGATCTTCAGCACCAGCGGAAAACCGAGCTTGGCGACGACTTCCTTCATGCCCTTGCTGTCGTCGCGGTAGAGGATCTCGGTGCGCGGCACCGCCAGCTTGCGCGAGACCATCAGGTCGTTGAGGTAGATCTTGTTGGTGCAGCGCAGGATCGAGCTGGGGTCGTCCATCACCACCATGCCTTCCTTCTCCGCGCGGTGGGCGAAGCGGTAGGTGTGGTTGTCGCTGGCGGTGGTCTCGCGGATGAACAGGCCGTCGTACTCGGCCAGGCGCTGGTAGTCGTTCTTGCCGATCGGGTCGACCTCGATGCCGAGCTCCTTGCCCGCGGCGATGAAGGACTTCAGCGCCTTGCGGTTCGACGGCGGCATCTGCTCCTTCGGGTCGACCAGCATCGCCAGGTCGTAGCGGAATTGCCGCCGCGCGCGCGGCTTGCGCCACAGCTTGCGCGAGAAGCGGTCGAGCTCCTCGGCGAAGGCGTCCTCCTGCGCATCGACCAGGGTGTGCAGGCCCACCGGCTTGATCGAGCTGACCTGCCACACGCGGTCACGCTCGAACTCGATGCGCAGCAGCGGGCAGGGGAACATTTCGAACACCTGCCGCGCCAAGTCCTGCAGCGCCGGGTAGGCGGTCTCGCCGAAGTACACCAGGATGCCGAAGTCGGTGGTGTCGCGACCGCCGGCGGGCAGGAAGTGGGTGAGTTTCTGGTTGAGGTCGTCGATGTCCAGGCCGTACAGCGAGCGCCGGCGCAGGTCGTTCACCGTGCGCACCGAGGGCATCACCCGGTGCCCGCGCGCTTCGGCCAGCAGCGACACGTAGTAGCCGGTGCCTAGGTACTTGTAGCTGCGGCACAGGTTGATCACCTGGGTGCGCTCATTGTCGCCGCCGACCGGGGTGCGCAGATAATCCATCGCGCTCATCACGTCGACGGAGGGGTAGTACGAAGCCCAGTCGGAGGCTTTTTCAACAACGATGACCAGACGGGCCATGACACCACCCAGACGATGCGGCACTAGCAGGGGAAATCCCGCGCGAAGCGCGGCGGGACAGGCAGGGGTCGAAGTTTGGCACAGCGTGGGCGTGGCACAAGGGAAAGCGCTGAAGCGTGAATGAATGGACCCCGGCGCGCCCGCCCGCGGGCGCCGGCGGCGCTGCGCGAAGGGCGCGCCGGCTGCTAGAGTCCGCGCGTGCCGACCATTCCCATACCCTCGTCCCCCGAGCACGCGCGCCGCCCCGCACCGGAGCCTGCCCGCTTGCCCGCCACGTCCGCCGGCGTGCGCGTACGCCGCGCCGACACCACCGACCTCGACGCCCTGGTCGCGATGGAGCAGCGCAGCTTCAGCAGCGACCTGCTGAGCCGCACGCAATACCGCCGCCACCTGGACAGCGATTCCGCGCTGGTGCTGGTGGCCAGCGACGGCCACCAGCACGTGCTCGGCGCAGCCGTGCTGTTCTTCCGCAAGGGCAGCGGCGTGGCGCGGCTGTACTCGCTGGCCACCCTGCCCGAGGCGCGCGGCCGCGGCATCGCCGCCGCGTTGCTGGAGGCCGCCGTGGCGGCCGCCCGCCGCCGCGGCTGCCGTGCGCTGCGGCTGGAAGTGCGCACCGGCAACGCCGCCGCGATCGGCCTGTACGAGCGGCGGGGGTTTCGCCGCACCGGCCACCAACCGGGCTACTACGAGGACGGCGAAGACGCCTGGCGCTACGAGAAGCCGCTGGACTGAGCGCCCGGCTCAGCCGCCCAGCGGCTGTCCGATGCGCCGCTCGGTGGCCTCGTCCGGCCGCGCCACCAGCGCGCCGGTGCGCATCAGGCTGACGCTGTAATGGCCCTGGTCGACCAGCGGCAGGAAGGCGCCGCTGCCGTAGACGGTGTCGACCTCGGGCAGCCAGCGCGGATACTGCTTTTTCAGGTCGAGCAGGTCGAACGCGCCGGCTTGGCCGAAGCCGACCACCGTGCGCGGCGCCGTGGCCTCCTGCGCGGGATCGTCGTAACGGCCGGACAGCCGGTCGAGCCGGTACAGCGCCGGCACGCCGGCCAGCAGGGCGGGCAGTTTCCACTTCAGCACCACCGCCTCGAGGCGCCAGTCGTCGCCGGCCAGCTGCACCTGGCGGGTGCTGCCGTCGGGCCAGTTGAGGGTGAGCACCCAGCGCTGCGGCGACAGGATGCGTGCGTCGATCTCCACCACCGGCGCCTCCTCGCCGAGCAGCCGGTAGCCGCGCAGCGCATAGCCGGCACCGGCCAGCAGCAGGGTCAGCGCGAAACAGGCCAGGCACAGCAGCGCGCGCCAGCCGGCGGCGAGCGGGCGGCCGCCGTGCAGGCGCTGGCGCAAGGCCACCAGCTGCGCCAGGGTGAGCAGCGCGAAGGCCGCCGCCAGTATCAGCAGCACGGTCATCGGCATGCGCAGCAGCCCGCTCCAGTCCATCGCGGTTACCTCATCGCCTCGTCGGGCAATTCATCCGCGCATCATAACGGGCGCTGCCGCAGCCGCGCCGGCGCGGCTCGCTATACTGCGGGCGTCCACAGGAAACCCGCCATGCGCCGATCCCTCTTGCTGCTGCCGTTCTGCCTCGCCATCGCCACGCTCGCCGGTTGCGGCAACAAGGGCCCGCTGGTGCTGCCGACCCAACCCGCCGCAGCCTCGACCACGGCGAAACCCGCCGCGCCAGCGCCGCCGGCCAGCGCCGGCAACCCGCGCTGATCGCCCGGCCATGCCACTGCGATTCTCCAAGATGCACGGCATCGGCAACGACTTCGTCGTGCTGGATTGCCGCCATCGCCCGTTCGCGCTGGACGCCGCGCAGATCCGCGCGCTGGCCGACCGCCACACCGGCGTGGGCTTCGACCAGCTGCTCAGCGTCGAGCCGGCGCGCGACCCGGCCTGCGCGTTCTACTACGGCATCTGGAACGCCGACGGCTCGCCGTCCGGCCAGTGCGGCAACGGCGTGCGCTGCGTGGCGGCGTGGCTGCATCGTGCCGGTGCGCTGGCGATCGGCGACGACGTGCGGATCGAGAGCCCGTCCGGCCCGGTGACGGTGCGCCTGCTCGGCGCCGACGAGGTCACCGTGGACATGGGCGAGCCGGTGTTCGAGCCGGCGCGGATTCCGTTCGCGGCCGACGCGGCGGCGACGCATTACCCGGTCGCCGTGGGCGGCGACACGCTGCAGATCGGCGCAGTGTCGATGGGCAACCCGCACGCCGTGGTGGCGGTGCACGACCTGGCCGACCCCGCGCTGCAGCGGCTCGGCCCGCTGCTGTCCGGCCACGAGCGTTTCGCACAGGGCGCGAATGCCGGCTTCGTGCAGCGGCTCGACCGCGGCCACCTGCGCCTGCGCGTGCACGAGCGCGGCGCCGGCTGGACGCTGGCCTGCGGCACCGGCGCCTGCGCCGCGATGGCGGTGCTGCACCGGCGCGGCGACGTCGGCGACACGGTGGCGGTCGAGCTGCCCGGCGGCAGCCTGCGCATCGATTGGGCCGGCCCCGGCCATACGTTGTGGATGACCGGTCCGGCCGCGTTCGCGTTCGAGGGCGAGTGGCCGGTTCCGGCCGCCGCCTGACGGAGCGGTTGAAGCGCGCCCGCGTCCATCGCACACTCCAGCCGGACGGCGCGCCTCCTTCGTGCGCCGCGCAACGGTTCGAGGACATTCGCGCATGACCGCCACCCTGCTCGACGACGCCACCCAGGCCCGCGTGGTTGCCGCCTACCTGAAGCGCCATCCGGAATTCCTCAGCGAATACCCGGAGCTGGCCGCCAAGCTGACCATGCCGCCGCGCGAGCAGGGCGGCGCGGTGTCCTCGCTGGCGGTGTACCAGCTGCAGAGCCTGCGCGACAAGAACGCGGAACTCGAACGCCAGCTGGCCGAGCTGATCGGGATCGCCGCCGAGAACGAGAAACTGATGGAACGCGTGCACGCGCTCACCGTGGCGCTGTTGCGCGCGAGCACGACGGAGGTCACCGCGCGCACCGTGGTCGCCAGGCTCAGTGCGGATTTCCATACCGAACAGGTGCGCCTGCTGCTGTTCGGCGACCAGCCGCCGCTGCCGCGCGCCGACTGGCTGCAGCAGATCGCCGGCGGCATGGCTGCACTGCCGGAGTTCGCCGAGTTCCTGCACAAGAACGAGCCGGTCTCCGGTCGACTCTCCGCCGAGAAGCTCGCCCGCCTGTTCGGCGCCGATGCCGGGCAGATCCGCTCGGCCGCGCTGATGTGCCTCGGCGACTGCGGCATGCTGGCGATCGGCAGCACCGACCCGGACCGCTTCCAGCCCGGCATGGGCACGCTGTTCCTGAAGATGATCGCGGCCACCATCACCGCCGCGCTGGCCCGCTCGCGGGATATCGCCTGAGCCGGCCATGACGCCGGCACAACAGGTCGAGCGCTGGCTCGCCCGCCTCGCCGACGAGCGGCACGCCTCGCCGCACACGGTGGCCAGCTACCGCCGCGACCTGGCCAAGCTGCTGCGCTTCATGCAGGAGCAGCGGCTGGCGGCGTTCGACGCGCTGGACGCGAACCGGATGCGCACGTTCGTCGCCGGCGAGCACCGCGCCGGCCTGGCGCCGAAGAGCCTGCAGCGCCTGCTGTCCTCCTGCCGCAGCCTGTTCCGCCAGCTCGGCCGCGAAGGCGCGCTGGCGAGCGACCCGTTGCTCGGCGTGCGCGGCCCGAAGGTGCGCCGCAAGCTGCCGCAGGTGCTCGACGTGGACGAGGCCACCGCGCTGGTCGAGACCGGCGGCGACGGCGCGCTGGCCACGCGCGACCGCGCGATGCTGGAGCTGTTCTATTCCAGCGGCCTGCGCCTGTCCGAGCTGTGCGGCCTGCGCTGGCTCGCCCTCGACCTCGACGAGGGCGAGGTGCGCGTGCTCGGCAAGGGCGGCAAGACCCGCATCGTGCCGGTCGGCCGCCACGCCGTCGCCGCGCTGCGCGCACTCGGCGCGAAACACGGCATGCCGGCGGACGGCCCGGTGTTCCCCGGCCGCGGCGGCGCGCCGATCAACCCGCGCACGGTGCAGCTGCGCATGAACAAGCTGGCGCTGCAGCAGGGCATCCCCAAGCACATCCACCCGCACCTGCTGCGGCATACCTTCGCCAGCCACATGCTGGAATCCTCCGGCGACCTGCGCGCGGTGCAGGAGCTGCTCGGCCACGCCGACATCGCCACCACCCAGATCTACACCCACCTGGACTTCCAGCACCTGGCCAGGGTGTATGACGCCGCGCATCCGCGGGCGAAACGCAAGCCGTGACCGCCGTGCCCCCTCCCCTGTCATGCAGGGGGAGGAGCCAAAGCCCGCGACATTGAAGCCCCACCTCCGCGGCCCCATCTCCTGCGTTCAGACATCTTCCCGCGGAGCTCCCATGGAATCGTTCCACGCCACCACCATCGTCTGCGTGCGTCGTGAAGGCCGCGTCGTGATCGGCAGCGACGGCCAGGTCACGCTCGGCAACACGGTGATGAAAGGCAATGCGCGCAAGGTGCGCCGGCTGGGCAAGGCGGGCGAGGTGGTGGCCGGGTTCGCCGGCGCCACCGCCGATGCGTTCACCCTGTTCGAGCTGTTCGAGCAGAAGCTCGAGAAGCACAACAACAACCTCACCCGCGCCGCGGTGGAAATGGCCAAGGAATGGCGTACCGACCGCCGCTTCGGCCGGCTCGAGGCGATGCTGGCGGTGGCCGACCGCGAGGCGTCGCTGCTGATCTCCGGCAACGGCGACGTGGTGGAGCCCGAGCACGGCCTGATCGCGATCGGCTCCGGCGGCCCGTTCGCCCAGTCCGCGGCGATGGCCCTGCTCGAGAACACCGAACTGGACGCGCGCACGATCGTCGAGAAGGCGCTGAAGATCGCCGGCGACATCTGCATCTACACCAACCACAACGTGTCGATCGAAGAGCTGTGATTCGGGATAACGGGATTGGGGCTTCGCAAGAGCCCGCACCCCCGGCCCCACCGTAACCCGCAGCTTTTCCGAATCCCCCATCCCGAATCCTGGCGCAGCCATGTCCGAACTCACCCCCCGCGAAATCGTCAACGAACTCGACCACTACATCATCGGCCAGCACGACGCCAAGCGTGCGGTGGCGGTGGCGCTGCGCAGCCGCTGGCGGCGCATGCAGCTGGCGCCGCAGATGCGCAACGAGATCACGCCGAAGAACATCCTGATGATCGGCCCCACCGGCGTGGGCAAGACCGAGATCGCGCGGCGCCTGGCGACGCTGGCCAACGCGCCGTTCGTGAAGGTGGAGGCGACTAAGTTCACCGAGGTGGGCTACGTGGGCAAGGACGTGGAGTCGATCATCCGCGACCTCGCCGACGTAGCCTACAAGCTCACCCGCGAGCAGGCGGCCAAGCGCGTGCGCTCGCAGGCCGAGGACCGCGCCGAGGACCGCATCCTCGACGCGCTGCTACCGCGCCGGCAGACGCCGGGCGACTGGAGCCACGACCATGCCGCCGCGCCGGCGATCGACAGCGACACCCGCCAGAAGCTGCGCAAGCAGCTGCGCGAGGGCGCGCTGGACGAGCGCGAGATCGAGCTGGATTTCGCCATGAACGTGGGCGTGGAGATCATGTCGCCGCCGGGCATGGAGGAGATGGGCGCGCAGCTGCGCCAGATGTTCCAGAACCTGGGCGGGGCCAAGACGCAGAGCCGCAAGCTGGCGATCAAGCTGGCGCGGCCGCTGCTGATCGACGAGGAGGCCGGCAAGCTGCTCAACGACGAGGAGGTCCGTGCGCAGGCGGTGGAAGCCGCCGAGCAGAACGGCATCGTCTTCATCGACGAGATCGACAAGGTGGCGCAGCGCTCCGACTACGGCCACTCCGGGGTCAGCCGCGAGGGCGTGCAACGCGACCTGCTGCCGCTGGTGGAAGGCTCCACCGTGTCGACCAAGTACGGCCCGATCAAGACCGACCACATGCTGTTCATCGCCTCCGGCGCGTTCTCGCTGGCCAAGCCGTCCGACCTGATCCCCGAGCTGCAGGGCCGCCTGCCGATCCGGGTGGAACTCTCCGCGCTCAGCGTGGACGACTTCAAGCGGATCCTGCGCGAGCCGCACAACGCGCTGACCAAGCAGTACGTGGCCCTGCTCGGCACCGAGGGCGTCACCATCGAATTCACCGACTCGGGCATCGACCGGCTGGCCGAGGTGGCGTTCCAGGTCAACGAGCGCACCGAGAACATCGGCGCCCGCCGGCTGCACACGGTGATGGAGCGGCTGCTGGAGAAGATTTCCTTCGAGGCGGCGGACAAATCCGGCGAAAAGTACCTGATCGACGCCGAACAGGTAGACATAAACCTAAGAAAACTGGCCCAGGACGAAGACCTCAGCCGCTACATTCTGTAAACAAGCCGGCGACCCCCGTCTGCTAAAATAGACACCGTGAACAACGTTATTGAACTGAAAAACACCGGCCAGCGCGCCCAGTTGCGCGAGGCGCAGCAGAAGCAGACGCTGGTGCGGTTGTGGCGCGAGGAGCTTGAGCACGGCAGCTTCTGCGGCTACGTGGGCGGCGTGGGACGCGAGTTCTTCCTGCTCTGGGTGGTAGGCGACGGCGTCACCTACGACGGCATGTACGTGATGCGCCATCGCGACGTCACCGAGCTGGAGGCGCCGGACAAGCACCATGTGTTCTTCGAGAAGGCACTGGCGCTGAAGCACATCCTGCCGCGCATGCCGCGCGGCTTCCCGCTGGACAGCATCCGCGAGGTCATCCAGGCCGCCGGCGCGCAGGCGCCGGTGATCGGCGTGCACGTGGATAGCGAGGACGAGTCCGAGGTCTGCTACATCGGTCGCCTGATCGACGTCGAGGAAGACGGCTTCAACATGCAGGAGCTGAGCCCCGACGCGGAGTGGATGCGCGAGCCCTCGTTCTTCGCCTGGGACGAAGTCTCCACCGTCAGCCTCGAGGACAGCTACGCACAGTCCCTGCTCGCTGTGGCCGGCCCCGCGCCGTCCCTGCTGCCCGGCGACACCGGCTTCGGCCGCGCCCCGTCTCCCTGATCCCTTTTCCCTGACTCGCACCGCGGGATAGGATCGGGGAAGGGGCGTTTTGAAGCCGCCCGTGCGGCGCTGCAACCGTTAAGCTCTCGCCTCCACCGTGAAACCGGTGCAGGGGAGCAACAGATGACACGCATCGTCGTGGTCGGCAGCATCAACATGGACCTGGTCACCCAGGCGCCGCGTTTCGTCGGTCCCGGTGAGACCATCCTCGGCGAACGCTTTCTCACCGTGCCCGGCGGCAAGGGCGCCAACCAGGCCGTGGCGGCGTCCCGGCTCGGCGCCGAAGTGGTCTTGGTCGGCGCCACCGGTGATGACGCGTTCGGCCGGCAGCTGCGCGACGGCCTGGCCGCCGAAAAGGTCGACCTCAGTCACGTCGCACGGCTCGACGACAGCGCCAGCGGCACCGCCTCGATCACCGTCGCCGGCGGCGAGAACCAGATCATCGTGGTGCCCGCCGCCAACGCCCGGGTCACCCCGGCGCAGGTCGAACACGCCCAGTCGCTGATCGCCCGTGCCGACGCCGTGCTGGTGCAGATGGAGATCCCGTTGGAAACCGTCGAGGCCACGCTGCGCCTGGGCCACCGCCTCGGCGTGCCGGTGATCCTCAACCCCGCCCCCGCGCAGAAGCTGCCGACCGAGTGGCTGAAACTCGCCCGCTACGTCACCCCGAACCAGCACGAACTCGCCATCCTGCTCGGCGCGGATCCGGCTGAGGATTTCCGCAGCCTGATGCAGCGCGCACCCTGTCCCGTCGTACTCACCCGTGGCGGCGAAGGCGCCTGGTACCGCGAACAGGGCGAACCGATCCACCAACCCGGCTACAAGGTCGACGTCGTCGACAGCACCGGCGCCGGCGACACCTTCAACGCGGCGCTGGCGGTGTTCCTGCACGAGGGCTTAGAACAAGCCGTGCGCAAGGCCTGCGCCGCCGCTGCGCTGTCAGTGACCAAGCTCGGTGCGCAGGGCGGTATGCCGCAACAGTCCGAACTGGACGCCTTCCTCGCGGATCGATCCCGCGCATAAGCCCGTTGGAAATCGCAGCCAACCTGCTGGCCGACGCGTCGATCACCCTGGCCGGGCGCAACGATCCGCATCTTCTACGAATGCAGGCGATCGACCTGCGGGCGATAGTCCATGCCAACCACGCGACGGGTCCTGTTGTTGACGCCAAACACCAGCCAGCCGCCATCGGCACCACGCAAATTGGCTTCGTTCGCCAGCGCGGAGAAGTACTTGCCTATGTCGTCGATACTGTAATCGCTGCCGGCCTGCTTGAACTCAACCACTTCGTTTTTCCAAGTGGTAAGCGGATGATTCAACAATCGCGCGAGTTCGGCTTGATTCATTTCTTTGCCGCCAGATCGAGGAAGGCTTCGATGGCGGCGATGGCCTGCTCAACCTCTGCCTTCGGAATGTTCGGCGCGTTGGGATGCGAATAGGGATTCATCACCACATTCTTCAGCGTCTCCAATTTTTGCATGGCCACATCCCAATCAGCTTGTTTCATGCGTCCAGTCACCTTCCATTGTTTCAGCTTGTCCAGAAAGTCTTGCGCCTGATGAGCTTTGGGGTCGGTGGTGTAGCGCATCTCGATGCTTTTCAGCTCGCAGGCTTTGCGTACTCCAAGTTCAAAGGCCTGCCGGGCATAGTTGGCGGCGGCCTCCACATACGGTGTTGCAATCAGTTCCTTGGCCTTGCCCAGTAGGGCTCGTGCCGGTTTGTTCTGCGTTGGACGGACGATGGGAATAGGCGCCTTTGCAGCACCATCCCCTTCATACACCTCCACGCATTTCCAGCCGGGTTCAGGCAGGTGCGAGCGCGCAAGGTCGAACCAGTTGCGGTCGTGGGTGAGCAGCACGATCTGCCAATCGGTGAACTTCGTGTTGAGCACATCCAGCATCGGCAGGCGGTTGGAATGGTCGAGGCCGATCAGCACATCGTCCAGCACCAGCAGCTTCAAGGCTGTTGAGGGCGTTGTCGGGGTGCAGGCCAGACGACCCGCAAGGTAAATGGAAAGGCCTAGTGCCGAGAGGCGAGCTTCATTCAGGAACAATTGCGGCGTTGGCAGCGGATGGGTGCGAAAGCTCAGTTCGGGTTCCAGTTTTTGCCCATCGATCGTCCGGTTCTGTTTCAGGCGTGCTTTGTTGTAGGTCAGGCCGGGCGTGTTGAATCCCTTGATCTCCACGTCCTTCCAGCCGAGCAACTGCATCAGTTCGTTGACCAGTGGCACCAGCGCAGGGAACGCGCTACGGAAGGCGGTGTTGAAATCTACACAAGCCTGATTGATGCGCGTGAGCGCGGCGCTGGTGTGCTTGTCTGGCTTGCTGGCCAGCACTTTGCTCCAAAGCTCGCCAATAGTGGTGGATGTTCCTCCAGCCACCGTGACTGGATAGTCTCGCAGCAAATGCTCCACTGCGATGTCGAACAGGTTGATTGGGCCGTTGCCCTGTCTGTAGTTGGTATCCAGCAGTGCGCGGTAGTCCAGGCATGCGCGACGCAACGCGGCTTCGGTGACGCGCACATCTGATGTTTTCGCGCGCAACGAACCGGGATGGCTGGCAACCGTCCACTCGACGGCGGGGCTGCCGTCGGCAAATTCCAAGGCCACTTTGCAATCTGTATCCGGCAGGCGGGAAAACACATTCTTGTGTTCACGCAAGGCGCGTGGTGGCTTGAGGGCGAAGAAGCCGCCGAGCGCATGGAAGATGGATGATTTGCCTGAACCGTTCTCGCCATACACCAGAAGGTTTTTGCCCTCCAGATCGAAATGTGCGGGAGTTGGGCCGGGGAAGGCGCGGAAGTCGGTGAGCGTCAGGCGCTTGATACGCAAGGGCGGCATTGCTGGCGCCACAGGCGCCGGCGGAACGGCGCTCATTCCTTGCCCTCGATGATGCGCACCACTTCCAAAGCTTGCAGGTCGAAGAGCATGGCGTATATGGGGTGGTCATTGGCGAAGATCGTGGTTGCCAGTTTTTCCGCCGCCTTGGTAAGCGCATCGCCCTGCAAGGTGGCCAGCTTGCCAACACCCGCCTGCTCGCAGACATCGAACAGGCGAATATTCGCGGCATGCAATTCGTCCGGGAAGAACAATTCGAAGACGAGGCTGTTAATGAGTTGCTCGTATTGCGGGGCACTGGTCGCCAAAACGCAGTCGACTGCTATGCCAAGCGCCGTCTTTTGCTGGGAGGTTGCCGATGGAATTGGGAAAGCCTCCAGTGCTTCCGGCTGCACCTCGTAGTAGCCATTCTGCTTTCCGACAAATCGCCCTCTGGCGTAGTAGGCAGATATGCTGCTGTTCAGCAATGCCAGCAGGTAAAGCCGATCCTCGCCAGCAGGAATGAAATAGGCCGTATTGCCGAGATAGTGCGCTCTGTTATCCAGTGAGAATGTCGGTTCAATCGACACCTTCGTGGAAACAATCTTGGGCTGTTCGAATTCTTGCCAATATGCAATGTTGTCCTGAATTTCAAACCATTCGTAGCCACCTGCTTTTCGCCCTTCCCATTTCCCATCACGCCTGTCGTCCCAGCTCTCGGGTTTGGGCATGAGTTGGGACTTGAAGGTGGATAGGTATTTTTTGATCGCAGGGTATTGGCTGATGGGAAATGGCCTCCTTGTGAAAATAAGCCAGAGGTCTTCTGGCCGTACCTTCCACCGCTTCACATCATTTCCACGCAAGAACGGCTTGATGATGTCCGATGAACTTGCATCCTCCGAAATCAGCCTTTCTCGTGTCTTGCCATCAATGACGAAGGCTTCGTTCAATCCGGTCGTAATCCCACGCGAAACCCTTGAACCAAGATACTTTCGCAGTGGCATGCCCGTGCCAACCACGCGCTCCAGCAGTTGTCGCTTCCCAGTAGGCTCTAGCTGCCAACCAGCCTTCGTTAATTTTGCCTGCGGCACATCAAAAGCAGCGACTTGAAATACCGCAGGAAATTCCTCGACAGGGTGCTCCTGAGCCCAGTTCAAGGTACGCACTTGATCTGTGGCAGGCGCCGGGTTGAGAGGTTTCTCGCGCCGCGTGGCAATGACGATGGTCGGGTAGGCAATGGCGGTGAATACTGCCTCGTCGCCGAAGTCAATGATGTTCTTCAGCCGCGTGTGCGTGGCCATGAACAGGCGCAGGTTTTCGCCGTACTTGGTGCGATACCACTTGTTGGAGGTGATGAAGGACAACACGCCCTGCGGCTTGAGCAGCTTGACTGACCGCTCGTAGAAATAAACGTACAAATCCGCGGTGCCTGTGTAGCACTCGTATTTGTATTCGTCCTTCAATAGCGGCTTCAGTTTCTTGATTTCTTCCTGTCGCACATAAGGTGGATTGCCGATCACGATGTCGAACACGGCTTCGGAATTGTCTCGAGCACGCGGCAGGCCGAACATCCATTCCACATCGAAGAAATCGGCGAAACGGTTCTGGTCGAACGGATCCCAGCGTGCCATGCACTCAGCGTCGCGCACGGTGACGAAGCCGTCGCGTTTGAGCAAGGCGACCAGTTCCTCATGCAGCTTCTGCACCTTTTTCTTGCGGCGCTTTTTGGTGGCGCGAGTGCGTGAGGTGAAGTAGGCGGCGTTGGCGTCACGCAGTTCGGCTTCCTTCTCGGCGATGGCCGGGTCATCCAGTAGCGAGCCTTGCGCACCGTGACGCGGTACGCCGAACAGGGTGTTGGCAGCGACGATCTTGGTTTCCAGATTGGGCAGCGGGGTGATGTTCCAGTTGGGCTTGCTGCTGTCAATCGGCTGGCTGACGATGAGGGCGATGAAAAAGCGCAGCTTGGCGATCTGCACCGCAATGGGCTGGATGTCGGAGCCGAAGATGCACTTCTCGATCAGATAGAGCTTGCGCGTGTAGTCGGCGTAGGCCGGGTCGGCAAAGTCTTTCTTGTGCTTTTCCAGCGCGGCTTCGGCATCGTCAATCTCCGCATCGCGCTGCACGGGATCTGGCGTTTTCTTCGCCAGCACCAAGCGCTCTTTCAGCGGCGCGAGGTTCTGGTCGCGCCAGTGGCGGTTATCCGGGTCCAGCTTTTTCAGCGCCACGAACAGCTTGGCCAGGATACCCATGGGGAAGGCGCCGGAGCCGCAGGCCGGGTCCAGCGCCTTGAGTCGCTCGATGGCGGCCACCAGTGCATCGGTTTCCTGGGCATTGAAGGCGTGGCCGGTGTCGGCGTGGGAGAGCAGCTGACGAAAGTCGCTTTCGCGCTGTTCACCATCAGCCAGATGGCGGGTGAAGTAGGCGATGAGCGCCTCGTCCACCATATAGTCCACCACCTCGCGCGGGGTGTAGAAGGAGCCGGACTGTTTGCGCGCGGTACTGCGCGTATCCGGGTTGTAGCTGGCGAGCAGGTTCTCGAACACCTTGCCCAGCAGTTCCGGATCCAGCGCCACTTCCTCGTCCAGCGGCGTGTTTTCGTCCACGGTGAACTTGTAGCTGTCGAGCAGGTCGATCAAACCCTGCACGGGGTAGCGCTTGCCCTTGGTTTCGAACTCGACATTCAGCGCTGCATCGTCGGTGCCGCCGAAGAACAGTTTGTTGGGCAGCTTTGCCTGGGCTTCTGGGCGGCGTGAAAAACCATCCACGCGCAGCACCCAGCCCTTGCCTTCCTGCACCACTAGTTTTTTCAGTTCCGGGCGGCGCACCAAATCCTCGTCGCTTAGCTGTTCGTCCAGACACTCGAACAGGCCGCCGTTGAGGAAGGGCACATTGGCGAAGCAGTCTTGCAGCACTTTGTCCGGCTGCTTGAAGGCTTCCTGATAGCGGTAAACCAGCGAGATCAGGTAGTCGCCTTTCATGCCGCTGCCAGTTTTGGCCCAGCGGCGTTCAGCGCCCATTTCCTGATTGAGGGTCGCGAAGAACAGATTTTGCAGGATGGCGTGGTAGTAGTTGCTCTCGTCCGGCGCGGCATCGGGCGCCTGCTTGAGCAGGCCCTTGAGCGCGGCGCGCTCGAACAAGGCATCGGGTACCAGGCCGCGTTCCTTGATGAACCAGACGAAGATCAGGCGCGTAAGCAGGCGGATGACGCCGATGGCGTCGCGGTCTTCTTTCTTTTCTCCGCCGCCCTTGGGGAAGTCCACCTCCTTGACGGCCCACAGATACCACCAAGCCAGTTGCCGGTAGAACTCTTTATTGAGCTTTTGGGTTGAGAGCGTTTCGATCCAGGCGTCATACAACTCGCGGAAATTGCCAGGTCTGCGCTTGTCGCCCAGATTGGCCAGCGCGAGGCTGGCAAGAATGTCGATGTGCGCCCGGTGCGGTTTGGCCAGCCGCACATCCTTGATCACGGTAATGCGGCTATCGATCACATCGCGGCTGGCGTCGCGCAGGTTCTGACGGCGGTCGATCACGGCCAGAGAGAAAAGTGCGTCCTGCCGGAACAGGAGGATGGCCGGCATTGGGAAACGCTTGTTCAGTTCGCGCGTGATGGTGGCCAGATCGGTGCGCGACCATTGCTCGCCTTGCAAGTCAATGGCAAGGAACAAGAAGGATTCGATCTGGCCTTGTGCGAGCTTGCCATCCGCACCCAAAGACGACTGACCCATCGCCAGCGAGGGGATTTCGTCGTTGCTGAGCTGGAACAGGAAGACGCAGGATTTCCAGCGGTTGGCCTGCACTTTGGCGCGGTCGATGGCGCCAAGTTCGGGGCGGAATTGCTCGATGTTGCTCAGCAGGGTTTCGGCACTGTTGCCGAGGTCAGCGATCTTTTCGCTGCGATAGCCCAGTGTGGACAGCAGAGCGATGGCGCCTTTCGCCAGCGGCTGGGTGGCGAAGTTCTGTAGTGCACCTTGAATGGATTGGCGAAGGGCGGCGCTTTTCTCAGACATTGTTTGCGTCCTTGATCACCAACCAGGTGATGAGATCGAAATCATTCGTGTGCTTGATCTGCTTGGCTGCATCGGTGAGCTTGCCACCCCGCCCTGCAAATAGATTCCCCGCATTCTTGCGGCCAAACTGCGCAGCAATGGCGGCCACGGCCTTGTCGAGCAGGCCGCTGTAGCGGCTCATGTCCTGCCCGTGAGCGGTCTCTTCATCGAACAGCTTGCACAGCTTGGCGTGCGGTTCGGGCTGGCCCTGGCAGACAGCGCGGAAAATTTCCAGCACCTGCTTGGGTGCGGTGAAGTTGTAGCGCACCTCGCCGTCGTCGCGGATGTAGACGAGGAAGTAGGGTTGCAGCGGGTTCACCGCTTCGTTGCCGGCGGCGTCGATGCGCTGCTTCAGGCAGTAGATGGTGCCGGGTTTGATAGCGCTGTATTCGGCGTGTGGAGGCACCACGGCGTAGAGGCCGAAGGGGGCTTCTTCCAGCTTTTCGCGGTTGGCCTCGATGTAGGTGGCCAGCTCGATGCGGAAGTCGTCCAGCGTGAATTCGCCCAGCGCAACCGATTCGTTGAAGTCTTCCAGGTCCAGCACTTCGTCCTTGAGGCGCAGCAGTTGCTTGTCGCGGTAGCGTAGGTCTTGCTTGATGAGGTCTTCCAAGTCTTCGGCTTGCAGGATGTTGTCTTCCGCCGTGGCGGCAATATCGACCAGCGCCATGCGCGCTTCGACGCGGTTCTTGAGGTTGATGTACTTGTTCAGATCCGGTGTAGGCCAGAAGTTGACAAGCTGGATGGCCGGGTTGGGGCTGCCGATGCGATCAATGCGGCCAAAGCGCTGGATGATGCGCACAGGGTTCCAGTGGATGTCGTAGTTGATGAGGTAGTCGCAGTCCTGCAGGTTCTGGCCTTCGGAGATGCAATCGGTGGCAATGAGAAGGTCGATTTCACCATCCTGCGACATGGACTTCATCTTGGCCCGCTGTTTGGCGCGGGGGGCGAAGTTGGTAAGGATATGGGTGAACTCGGCCTTGCCGAAGGTGGCGCGGTTGGGGCGCGCGCCACCGGACACCAGGGCGATGTGAATGCCCAGTGTGTTGCGTGCCCAACTTTCCAATTCTTCGTACAGGTAGGCAGCAGTATCGGCAAAGGCGCAGAACACGATGACCTTGCGGTTTTCTTCGCCCAGCGTGTTGGTGCCAGGGTGGCGCACCTTGTGTTCGATGAGACGCTTGAGTTCGGCCAGCTTGGCATCGCGCGCGGCATCGACGGCCTGCGCCGCGTCGGCCAGCAGCGAAAGCTGCTGCTTGTCGGTGGCCAAGTCGGAGAGCCAAGCGGCGACATCCATGTGCTCCATGCGGTACTTGAGCTTGGTGCCAGCTTGGAAAGCTTGGGTCAGTTCTTCGTCTTCTTCTGCCGGTTCCGCAAAGAAGTCGGGCTGGATATCTTCCGCCGCCAGTGCCTGGTGTTGCTGAAACTGCTTGAGCCGTTCTTCCAGGTCTTCGATCTTGCTGACCGTGCGCTCCATGGTGATGGCGAAGGCGCGCACGGAGCTTTCCAGCCGCTTGAGAAAGTTCACCTTCATCATGCCGATCAGGAACTGCTCGCGGTTTTCCTGGCTGAAATTCTTGACGCGATGGTCTTCGTACTGCGCCTTGAACTCGTCCAACACGTATTTGGACGGCTTGAAAATGGCAAGTTGGTAGTTGTCGATCTCGTCGTTCAGCTTGTCGTAGGAGAGAAAGCGGCCTTTGAGATCGATTTCGGAGAACACGGATTCCGGCTTTTTGCGCTTGGGAAACTGGCCAATCTGTGCCATCGAGGCTTTGTAATACTTCTGGATGTGCTTGCGCGAGCGGGCGATGGTGAGTTCGTCCAGCAGGGTGAAGAACCCAGCGGAGAGTCGTTCCATCAGGTCACGGGCATCCCTTTCACCCGAGCGCCTGGCCCATTCCATGAAGGTTTTCTGGGCGACGGTGAGCGTGTCCTTGATGCTGTTGATTCCGAAGCTCTGCGAGAAGGCGGTATCGCGCCCTTCGGTGACGAAGTAGATCTGGTTGCGCAAGTCCTTGAGGTCGTTGTTGACCGGGGTTGCGGAGAGCAGCAGCACCTTGGTCTTGACGCCCGCCTTGATGATGTCGTCCATCAGTCGCTCGTAGCGGCTCTTGCGGATGAGGTTGCCGTCTTCGTCGTGCTTGCCCTTGGTGTTGTTGCGGAAGTTATGCGATTCGTCGATGACGATCAGGTCGAAGTTGCCCCAGTTGAGCGTTGCCAGGTCGATGCCATCCACGCGGCCACTGTCACGCGAAAGGTCCGTGTGCGAGAGCACGGTGTAGGCGAAGCGATCCTTGAGAAAGGGGTTGAGTTCGCTGTTGTTCTGGGCGAGATATACCGTCCAGTTGTCGCGCAGCTTTTTGGGGCACAGCACCAGCACACGGTGGTTTCGCAGCTCGTGGTACTTGATGACCGCCAGCGCCGAGTAGGTTTTGCCTAGACCCACGCTGTCGGCCAGGATGCAGCCGTTGTGCTGGTTGATCTTGTGGATGGCACCTTTGACGCCGTCTTTCTGGAAGTCAAACAAGACTTTCCAGATTTCGGTGTCGATGATGGCGGTCTGGTCGAACAGTACGGCGTCGGCTTCCTGGCCGGACAGGAAGCGCTCAAAGACGTGGTAGAGCGTTTTGAAGTAAACGAATTCCGGCGCGTGATCGACGTAAAGCTGCTCCAGGTAGCGCAAAACATCCACCTTGACGTCGGCCACCAATTTTTCGTCGTGCCAGATTTCATCAAACCATTCCTTGAGGTCCGCCCGGTCGCGGTCGCCATCGACGATAAGGTTCAGTTCGATGTTTGGTGTGTCGGACAACCCCAGACCACGTCGGGTGAAGTTGGAACTGCCCAGCAGGGCATGCTCACGTCGGCCATCGTCGATGTGGTAGAGCTTGCCGTGCAGGAGATTGGCTTGGCGAACCGAACGAATATCGACTTTGTCGCGCAACCATGCGGCGCATCGACGAGCGATTTCCTTTTGTTGCAGCCGGTTCGCCAGCTCCAGACCCTCGTCTTCAATCTTGAAGGCTTTTTTGTCGGTCTTTTCTGGATCAAGTGAGACAATGAACCGAGGTTCGCCAAACAGGAAGTTCAGATGCTCGACCTGGTCGAGTTGGCTGGATAGAGCATCGTAGGCATAGATGGTGAAGTAGGCAGACACGACAGAAAGTTGGCTGCCTACGGCCATTTTCTCAGTCAGGAAATCGGCGACGGCTCCACGCGTGTGGTTGTCGCGAATGCCATGGCTAAGGGTATTGTTTTGCCAGCTCATTGATGACTCACTTTTCAATCGCTTGGCTCAGCATCGCCAAACGAGCCAAATAAAAAATCTTTGTTTTATAGATGCTTATATTAATTTCTGGGCGCCTTGGTACAGCATTTTGGTTCAGACAAGGCGGATACGTGTGCTTCTGAGCCAAATCTAAGGAAGACGATAGCGTGTGCCACTGCGCACCCCCTCCTGCTGCAGCTTGCCCTCCTTGACCAGTTGCTCAAGGCTGCGGCGGATGCGCGAGCGCGGGATCTCCGCGCCAATGCGCTGGTGGATCTCGCTGATTCTGGCCATCGGGTAGCGCCCGACATCCTCCACGATCAAGGCTTGGAGGCGGTGTGGCTCGATACGCTTCAACGTGGTTTCCGTCGAAAACTGCAGGCTGTGCAGAAGCTGCGGATCGACAAAATAGCGGGTGGCCTGGGTGCGGCCGGTACTGTGCACGATGGCCCAGCCGGTGAGGCGGGATAGCCACGGGTGCAAGGCATCCACCGAAGGCAGCTCCAGCGAACCTATCAGCTCCCGCGCCGTCATCGCCTCGTGTTGCGCCAGCAAGCCCAGGGTGATGCGTTCGCGCTGGGTGAGTTGATAGGTCTGGTCAGCCTTGGCGATGAAATCGATGACTTCGGGCTTGAGAATGCGTCGGCGGACGGTGACCTGAACGCTGTCGAAGGTTTCCGTCACCTCCGGAACCAGACGACCCTGCGAAAGCAGGATTTCATACATCTTGTCGAAACCGCTGCCTTCGCGCTCCATCAGCTTCAGGTCATGGAACAGTCGTGCCAGATGCTCGTTGCGGCGAACGGTGGTGTGGAGCACGTTCTGCGGCGTCACACCCAGCGGCAACGGCCCCGGATTGATGACTTCCAGGCGATCCGGGTACATCTTGAGAAAGATGTCGCCACGCTGCGTGTAAGGGCGGTGCACCAGGGCGTTCACCAGCAACTCGCGCACCACCACTTCGTCGAATGCGGGCAGCTGTTGGCGGTAGAGGCCATCGGGCAGTTCGTAGTGCTCGCGAAAATCGGGAATGGTTTGCCAGACGCTGTCGATCAGGCTCATCGGGTTCTGGGTGTAGTCATCCCAGACCAGTTTGTTCACCTTCTGATCTTGGGCGTCGTACTTGATGAACTGAATGACGGGCGCGCAGTGCAATTGGGCGCGATGCTGCTGCTGGCCCAGGCACAGGATGCCCAGATGGGTGAGGTAGGCGCCATGCGCCAGCTGATAATGATCCAGCGTTTCATCGACGGTCTTTTCCTTGATCGATGGCTTGACGCGATCGGATGCACGCAGCGCGACGATCAAGCGTTCGCAACTCGCCGGATCGACTTCGGATCGGGAAATACGCAACGTGGTCTGGGTTTCCCACGGCAGCGCCGCGCGCTCGGAAGCCAGCCGCAACACGTCATCACCAACCACTGGTTTGCTTTGATCGGCAACACGCAGGAAGTAATGGCCATCGGTCGTCGAGGCCACGGCGACGGAACGGGGAATGCCGACATCGATGTATTGCCCGCCGTTGGGCGCCGTGACGACCTTCGGCAAGGCAACCACATTGACCGTGCGCTCAGCGACTCGGCGGCGGATGGTGTCAGCCAGATCGTCCGGAATACGTTGATCGGCGGAAGGTTCGTCCTGGTCATCTTCGATACCCACCAGCAGGTGACCGCCCGAGGCATTGGCAAAGGCCACGCAGTCCTTGCTCAGCTCTTTCCAATCGGCCGTTTTGCCCATCACCGAGCGCAGCGATTTCTTGTCGAGTAACTGTCCTTCCTGACTCATGGCTGCGCCCCCTCCGTTCAAGCTTATCAGTCATCCAGGATGAGCCGAAGCCCGGCCATATCAACTCGCCTCAACGATAGACCGTGTTTCGGATTTGCAGATATTCCTGAAATTACGATGTCACTTGCCGATGCAGAACGAGCTGAAGATCGCGCCGAGCAGGTCGTCGCTGGAGTAGCTGCCGGTGATTTCGCCCAGGGCGTGCTGGGCTTGGCGCAGTTCCTCGGCGGCGAGTTCGCCGGCGCGACTGCCGGCGAGAATGGTGGCGGTACGATCGAGGTGCGCGCCAACCTGCTGCAGCGCCAGCACGTGACGGCGGCGGGCGCTGAAGGCACCTTCGCCGCTGCCGGCGCCGGCCAGCCGCTTGAGGTGTTCGCGCAGGGTGTCGAGGCCCGCGCCGGTTTTTGCCGATGCCCACAGCCAGTGCATGCCTTCGCACTGGCTGTGGCGGGCGGGAGCCTGGTCGAGGTCGATCTTGTTGATCAGCACCACGCGTTCGACGCCGACGGGCAGGGCGTCGAAGAAGGCCAGGTCAGCGGTGTAGTCGGCGTCGGTGGTGACCAGCAAGGCAACGTCGGCGCGTTGCAGTTCGCCGTGGGCGCGGCGCACGCCTTCGCGCTCGACTTCGTCTTCCGTTTCGCGCAGGCCGGCGGTGTCGGCCAGTTCCAGTGCGACGCCGTCGAGGCTGAGCGATTCGCGCAGCACGTCGCGGGTGGTGCCGGCGACCGGCGTGACGATGGCGCGCTCGCTGCCGGCCAGCGCGTTGAGCAGGCTGGACTTGCCGGCGTTGGGGCGACCGATGATCGCTACGCGCAGGCCGTCGTTGAGGCGCAGGCCGCGTTGCGCTTCGCGCAGGAGTTCGCCCAGTTCGGCGCGCAGGCTTTCGAGTTGAGCAGCGATGATGGGGTCGGCGAGGAAGTCGATTTCCTCCTCGGGGAAGTCGATCGCCGCCTCGATGTGCACACGCAGCGCGATCAGCGCCTTCAGCAACGCCTCGACCCTGCGCGAGAACACGCCTTCCATCGACTGCAATGCGGCGCGCGCGCCGGCCTGCGAGCGTGCCGCGATCAGGTCGGCGACGGCCTCGGCCTGGGCCAGGTCGAGCTTGCCGTTGAGGAACGCGCGTTCGGTGAATTCGCCGGGCCGCGCCAGCCGCGCGCCGAGTTCGCAGCAGCGGCGCAGCAACAGATCGAGCAGCACGGCGCTGCCATGGCCTTGCAGCTCCAGCACGTGTTCGCCGGTGTACGAGGCGGGGGCGGGGAAGTGCAGCAGCAGGCCGCGATCGATCAGCGCGCCGGCGGCGTCGCGGAACGCGGCGAAGTGCGCGTAGCGAGGTTGCGGCAAACGACCGAGCAGGGTCTGCGCGATCGCCGGCACCGCCGGCCCGGACACGCGCAGCACGCCCACGCCGGCCGCACCGGGAGCGCTGGCGATGGCGGCGATGGTGTCGTTGTCCCGGTTCATGGCATCAGCGTAAACGAAGACGGCCGCGGCGGTTGCCCGGCGCGGCCGCTTTATTGAGAAGTGCGGCCAGGGATGGCCGCCCGTTTGATTCTCGCGATCAGGGACGATCGCAGGAATCACGCATCAGGCAGCCTTGGGCTTGACCACGTCCTCGCGATCCACGTGGTGGGTGATCCACCACTGCTGGCCCAGGCCGACGATGCCGTTGACCGCGTAGTACAGGCACAGGCCGGCGGGGAAGAAGGCGAACATCACCGTGAACAGCAGCGGCATCACCTTCATCATCTTCGCCTGGGTCGGGTCCATGCCCGCGGCGACCGGGTTCAGCCACTGCGTGCCCAGCATCACCAGCGCGTAGATGACCGGCAGGATGTAGAACGGATCGGGCGCGCTGAGGTCGGGGATCCACAGGAACGGCGCGTGGCGTAGCTCCAGGCTGTACTCGAGCACGAAGAACAGGCCGTAGAACACTGGCAGCGTGATCAGCACCGGCAGGCAGCCGCCCATCGGGTTGACCTTCTCCTTCTTGTACAGCTCCATCATCGCCACTTGCATCTTTTGCTTGTCGTCGCCATAGCGCTCCTTGAGCGCCTGGACACGCGGCTGCAGCTTGCGCATGCGGGCGCTGGAACGGTACTGGATGGCGGTGAGCTTCCAGCTCAGGCCCTTGATCAGCAGCACCAGCAGGATGATCGCCACGCCCCAGTTCTTGGTGATCGCGTGGAACTGCGACAGCACCCAGTGCATCGGCACGGCGATGATCTTGAACATGCCGTAGTCGATGGTCAGATCCAGCCCCGGCGCGATCGCGTCCAGCGTGCCCTGCACGTTCGGGCCCACGTACAGGCGCGACTGGCTGGTGAGGCTCTGCCCCGGCGCCACGCTGAGCGCGGGGCCGACGGTGCGGATCAGGTAGCGCGGGTGCGCGCTGTCCGGGTTGAGGGTCTGGGTGACGTAGTGTTCGGTCTGCCCGGCCGGCGGAATCCACGCGGTGACGAAGTACAACTTCAGCATCGCCGCCCAGCCGCCCTTGATATCGGCATCGAGCCGGTCCTTCGGCTCGGCGAAGTTCTTGAACGGCAGCTTCTCGAATTTCTCGCCGGTGTACCAGGCCGCGCCCTGGAAGCTGCGCGTCTCCGGATCGGTATAGTTCTTCAGCCAGCTGCCCGCCTTCGGCGGCTCGACCCGCAGCAACTGCTGGTAGGCGTTGCCCTGCCAGGCAGTGGCGCCGCCGTTGTCGATGCGCTGGCTCACCCCGATCACGTAGCTGCCGCGCTTGAACGTATAGGTCTTGGTGACCTTGAGGCCGGCGGCGTCCTGCCAGGTGAGGTCGACCTTCAGTTCGTCCTGGCCGTCGGCCAGCGTATAGGCAGTTTTCTCGGCGTGGAACAGCGCCAAGTGGTTCGGCTGGTCCGCCGAGGCGCTGTCGCTGCTGCTGACCAGGCCGTTCTGGGCCACCGCGTAGTGCGCGTCGTCGCTGGACAGCAGCACGGTCGGCGGCGGGTTCGGCGCCTTGTGCGTGCGCGGCGCCTGCGGGTAGGCGAGCAGGTCGGCGTGCACCAGGCTGCCGCCGCGGGTATCCACCGCGAGCTTCAGCACGTCGGTGGTGACGGTGACCAGCTGCGCCGTCGCCGGCACGGCCCGACCACTGTCGCCGGCGATCGCCGGGGTGGCGGCGGCTGAAGCGGTTGCGCCCGGGATGGCGCCGGGCACGCTGCCGTCGGCCGGCGTCGCGGCCGTGCCGGCGGCGGCGCTGGCCGCCACGGCCGGCGGCGGGTTGGGCGCGTAGTCCTTCTCCCAGGCCAGGAACAGGAGGTAGGCCACGGCCAGCAGGGCGAACATGAGGAAGGTGCGCGTTTGATTCATCGCGTAGCAGATCCGGGTAACGCCACGACACTTGTCAACGCCGCGGAGACGGGAGGAATGAAGATCAGCGTTCGATTGTGCGGGTGTCGCCGGCGGGCTTCAATGGCCCGGAGGTCGCGGCATGGTTCGCCAGCAGCTTCTTCCACAGGCCATCGAGCTCGGCCAGCAGCTGCGGCCCCGGCACGCCGGCGGCCTGCTCGCGCGCCATCACCATCATGTCGACCGCCGGCAGCTGGTGACGAATGCGCCGGAATGACTCGCGCAGCAGCCGCTTGATCCGGTTGCGCTCGACCGCACGCTTGGAGACGCGCTTGGATATCGCCAGGCCGAGCCGGGCATGGCCGAGGTCGTTGTCGCGGTAGCGCATATGAAAACAGCGGCCGCCTGCGCGTCCGCTGCTGGTCCGCAAGGCGGCGAAGTCACCCGGCCGACGCAGCCGCGCTTCGCGCGGCAGACCGGCGGTGGACATGGCACCCGTCCCCAATACTGGATCGGTGTTTACGGGATCAGGCGCTTGCGGCCCTTGGCGCGGCGCGCGTTGAGGACTTTGCGGCCGTCGGCGGTGGCCATACGGGCGCGGAAACCGTGCGTGCGGGCGCGCTTGAGCTTGCTGGGCTGGAAGGTCCGCTTCATGGCTTACTCCGAAGGGAATGTGGATAAAAAGGTTGGAAAGTATGTGGGGTAGCCGCCGCCGCTGTCAAATGGCGCCACATGGCGGCCTGTGCATGTCCTGTGGATAGCGGTGTGGATATGTGGACGGCGAGGGCGGTCGGGCTGCTGCTAGACTAGTCCGTCCCGTGCGCGCAAGCGCCCAAAAGCTGTGGCTGATTTTATCCATGAGTGATCTGTGGCGGCGCTGCCTTGAGCGCCTCGAAGGCGAGCTGAGCGCCGAAGACCTGCACACCTGGCTGATGCCGCTGCAGGCGCGCGAGGATGCCGACGGCCTGCAGCTGTTCGCGCCGAACCCTTACACCCTGGACACCGTGCGCGAACGCTACCTGGAGCGGATCGGCGCCGTACTGCAGCAGCTGGGCGGCAAGCCCTGCCCGGTGCGGCTGGAAGTCGGGTCGAATTCGCCACGGCCGGCACCGGCGGCCAGGCCGGCCGCCGCGCCCGCGGCCCGGGTTGCCAGCACCCCGGCGCCGGCGTTCAGCCACAACCTGGACCCGCACTACACTTTCGAGACCTTCGTCGAGGGCAAGTCGAACCAGCTCGGCAAGGCCGCCGCGATGCAGGTGGCGACCAACCCCGGCCGCGCCTACAACCCGCTGCTGCTGTACGGCGGCACCGGCCTGGGCAAGACCCACCTGATGCACGCCGCCGGCAACCTGATGCGCGAGCGCAACCCGGACTGCAAGGTGCTGTACCTGCGCTCGGAGCAGTTCGTCGGCTCGATGATCGAGGCGCTGCGCGCCAAGAGCATGGACCAGTTCAAGCAGCGCTTCCGCTCGGTGGACGCACTGCTGATCGACGATATCCAGTTCTTCGCCGGCAAGGACACCACGCAGGAGGAGTTCTTCCACACCTTCAACGCGCTGTTCGAGTCCAAGCAGCAGATCATCCTCACCTGCGACCGCTACCCGAAGGAAGTGGACAAGCTGGAGCCTCGGCTGAAATCGCGGCTGGGCTGGGGCCTGTCGGTGGCGATCGAGCCGCCGGATTTCGAGACGCGCGCGGCGATCCTGCTGGCCAAGGCACACGACAAGGGCGTAGCGGTGGACGAGCACGTGGCGATGCTGCTGGCCAAGCGCATCCGCTCCAACGTGCGCGACCTCGAGGGCGCGCTGAACACGCTGGCGGCGCGGGCCAACTTCTACGGCAAGCCGATCACCACCGACTTCGCCGAGGAGACCCTGCGCGACCTGCTGGCCACGCACGCCCAGGCGATCACCATTCCGAACATCCAGAAGATCACCGCCGAATACTTCAACGTGCGGCTGCAGGACCTGCTGTCCAAGCGGCGCGTGCGTTCGCTGGCGCGGCCGCGGCAGATCGCAATGACCTTGTCCAAGGAATTGACCGAGCACAGCCTGCCGGAGATCGGCGAGGCGTTCGGCGGGCGCGACCACACTACCGTGATGCACGCCTGCAAAACGATCCGCAAATTCATCGAGACCGACGCGCGGATGCGCCAGGACTGGGAGCAGCTGATCCGCACGCTGACCGGCTGAAACCGGCCGATGCGCAAAGTTTATGGATAAGCGGGAGGCCAAGCTGTGGATAATGGGTGGATGGAATCGCATCGGAAGTTATCCACAAACCGCCCACCGGCAGCCAGCCGTTCCAGCCACACCCGTATCATCGTTCAATTATTTGATTATCAAACAAAAAATACGATATAAATCTTATCCACCGCACCAACAACAACCACTAAACTTCTTTTAAAGACAGAACAGCAGGTAGAGGGGAAGCACAGCCATGCAATTCAGCATCCAGAGAGAAGCTCTGCTCAAGCCGCTGCAGCAGGTGGTGGGCGTGGTGGAGCGCCGGCAGACCCTGCCCGTGCTGGCCAACCTGCTGGTCAAGGTGGGTCATGGGCGGCTGTCGCTCACCGGCACCGACCTCGAGGTGGAGATGGTGGCTACTGCCGAGGCCGAGAAACCGGCCGACGGCGAGATCACCATCCCCGCGCGCAAGCTGTTCGACATCGTGCGTGCCCTGCCCGACGGCGTGCGGATCGACGTGAAGCTCAACGGTGACCGCGTGGCGCTCAGCGCAGGGCGCAGCCGCTTCACGCTGACCACCCTGCCGGCTGCCGAATTCCCCACCATCGACGAGATCGAGTTGGTGGAAAAGGTGAGCTTGCCGGAGGAGGTGCTGCGCGACCTGATGGAGCGCACCGCCTTCGCGATGGCGAACCAGGACGTGCGCTATTACTTGAACGGCATGTTGCTGGACCTGCAGGAACATACCTTGCGCTGCGTAGCCACCGACGGCCATCGCCTGGCGATGAAGGAAACCCAGCTGCAGAACTCGGTGAGCACGCGCCGGCAGATCATCATCCCGCGCAAGGGCGTCAACGAGCTGGTCGGCCTGCTGGAGACCGGCGAGGGCCAGGTCGAGCTGGAGTTCGGCCGCAACCACCTGCGCGTGCGTCGAGGCGACGTGGTGTTCACCTCCAAGCTGATCGACGGGCGGTTCCCGGATTACGAGGCAGTGATCCCGCTGGGCGCGGACAAGACCGCCACGATCAATCGCGAGGTGCTGCGCGGGGCCCTGCAGCGGGCTGCGATCCTGTCCAACGAAAAGTACCGCGGCGTGCGGCTGGAACTCTCGCCGGGCAAGCTGCGCATCGTGGCGCATAACCCGGAGCAGGAAGAGGCCGTGGAAGAGGTCGAGGCCGACACCCACGTCTCCGACCTGGCGGTCGGCTTCAACGTGGGCTACCTGCTCGATGCGCTGTCCGCGCTGCGCGGCGACCAGGCCCGGCTCAGCCTGCGCGACGCGCAGTCGAGCTGCCTGGTGCAGGAACACGACAACGAGCACGCCCGCCACGTGATCATGCCGTTGCGGCTCTGACATTCGCTGCATGGCCTGCGTACAGGGCGGTGGACAAGGGCAACGCCGGGGCGTCCGCGAGGACCCCCGGCGTTGCCGTTTATGGGAACTGCGCCCGTGAGGCTGGAGCAGTTGCGGGTGCGCGGGCTGCGTTGCCTGGGGAACGTCGGCGTGGCGCTGGATCCGGCGCTCAACGTGTTCACGGGCGCCAACGGTGCGGGCAAGACCAGCGTGCTGGAAGCGGTGTTCCTGCTCTCGCACGCCCGTTCGTTCCGCAGCGGCGCGAAAGAGGCGCTGTTGCAGCGGGGCGCGTCGCAGCTGTCGATTTTCGCCGAGCTTCGTCATGCGGACGGGCGAGCCGGCCGGGTGGGCCTGGGCCGCGACGGCGTGCGCTGGGAAGCCAGGCTGGACGGCGCGAACGTGGCGATCGGCCAACTGGTGCGCGAGTGTGCGGTGGTCTGCTTCGAGCCGGGGTCGCATGCGCTGATCGCCGGTGCGGCGGAGGAACGCCGCCGCTACCTGGACTGGGGCGTGTTCCACGTGGAACACGAATTCCTGGCCGGCTGGCGTCGCTACCAGCGCGCGCTCAAGCAACGCAACAGCCTGCTGCGTTCCGCCACGCCGGGGGATGACGATTTGTTCACGCCGTGGGAGATCGAACTCGCCCAGTCCGCGCAGCAGATCGACCAGCAACGTGGTGCCTACCTGGATCTGCTGAAACCCAAGCTGCTTGCCAGCATCGGCGGCCTGCTGCCGGAACTGGGGGCGCTCGAGTTGCGATATCGCCGCGGCTGGCCGGAGGAGCAGGACCTGGCCCGGCAGCTGCGCGAGCAGCGGGGCAGGGATCTGGCCCGCGGGCATACCACGCTGGGCGCGCACCGGGCCGACTGGTCGATCGCGTTCGAGCATGCGCCGCTGCGCGAGCATTTGTCCCGCGGCCAGGAAAAGCTCACGGCGCTGGCCTGCATGCTGGCCCAGGCCGAGCTGTATGCCGAACACTGCGGCGAATGGCCGATCGTCTGCCTGGACGACCTCGCCTCCGAGCTGGACCAGGCCCATCAGGCGGCCGTGGTCGCCCAGCTGGCTGCAGCCCGGGCACAGGTTCTGCTGACCGGCACGGAGTTGCCGCAGGCTTTGCAGGGTCTGCCGGCTCGTGTGTTCCACGTGGAACAAGGCGAGCTGACGCGCCTGCTATAATCAGCGGGTTGCATCTCCACCAGAGGGCATAACCCTGTCCGGCCTTTCACGGCGCCGCGTCGGGCGGGTTGCTGGCGCCAGGAAACGGTCGACGCATGAACGAACCCATCAACGAATCGCATTACGACTCCAGCAACATCAAGGTCCTGAAGGGCCTGGAGGCGGTGCGCAAGCGCCCGGGCATGTACATCGGCGACACCGATGACGGCACCGGCCTGCACCACATGGTGTTCGAGGTGGTCGACAACGCGATTGACGAGGCGCTGGCCGGCTACTGCGACAAGGTGGTGGTCACCATCCTCGATGACGGTTCGGTCAGCGTCAGCGACAACGGCCGCGGCATCCCGGTCGACATCCACCCGGAGGAGGGCCGTTCCACCGCCGAGGTGGTGATGACAGTGTTGCACGCCGGCGGCAAGTTCGACGCGAATTCGTACAAGGTCTCCGGCGGCCTGCACGGCGTGGGCGTGTCGGTGGTGAATGCGCTCAGCGATCATCTTTGGCTGACCATCCATCGCGACGGTCACGAATACCTGCAGGAGTACGCGCTCGGCGAGCCGCTGTACCCGTTGAAGCAAGTCGGTCCGTCGTCCAAGCGCGGCACCCTGGTGCGCTTCCTGCCCAGCCCGGCCACGTTCACCAGCAACATCGACTTCCACTACGAGATCCTGGCCAAGCGCCTGCGCGAGCTGGCCTTCCTCAACTCCGGCGTCACCATCGATCTGAAGGACGAGCGCGGCGAAGGACGCCAGGACTCGTTTGCCTACGAGGGCGGCATCCGATCATTCGTGCAGCACCTGGCCCAGCTGAAGACCGCGCTGCACCCGAACGTGATCAGCCTGACGGCGGAGCAGGACGGCATCGTGGTGGAGGTGGCGATGCAGTGGACCGACTCCTACCAGGAGACGATGTTCTGCTTCACCAACAACATCCCGCAGCGCGACGGCGGCACCCACCTCACCGGCTTCCGCGCCGCGCTGACCCGCTCGCTGCAGAACTACATCGAGAAATCCGGCCTGGCCAAGAACGCCAAGGTGGGCGCGCTGTCCGGCGACGACATGCGCGAAGGCATGATTGCGGTGCTGTCGGTGAAGGTGCCCGACCCGAAGTTCTCCTCGCAGACCAAGGACAAGCTGGTTTCGTCCGAGGTCAAGACCGTGGTCGAGCAGGTCGTCAACGAAAAGCTCGGCGAGTTCCTGCTGGAACACCCGAACGAAGCGAAGGCGATCGCCTCCAAGGTGGTCGATGCCGCGCGCGCGCGCGAAGCTGCGCGCAAGGCCCGCGAGATGACCCGGCGCAAGGGCGCGCTGGACATCGCCGGCCTGCCGGGCAAGCTGGCCGACTGCCAGGAGAAGGACCCGGCGCTGTGCGAGCTGTTCCTGGTCGAGGGTGACTCCGCCGGCGGCTCGGCCAAACAGGGCCGCAACCGCAAGACCCAGGCCGTGCTGCCGCTGAAGGGCAAGATCCTCAACGTCGAGAAGGCGCGCTTCGACCGCATGCTGGCCTCGGCCGAGGTGGGCACCCTGATCACCGCGCTCGGCACCGGCATCGGCAAGGACGAGTACAACCCGGACAAGCTGCGTTACCACCGCATCATCCTGATGACCGACGCGGACGTCGACGGCTCGCATATCCGCACCCTGCTGCTGACCTTCTTCTACCGGCAGATGCCGGAGCTGATCGAGCGCGGCCACATCTACATCGGCCTGCCGCCGCTGTACAAGGTGAAGCAGGGCAAGCAGGAGCTGTACATCAAGGACGACACCGCGTTGAACGACTACTTGATCTCCAGTGCGGTCGACAACGCCGCGCTGACCTACAACCCGGACGCGCCGCCGATCGCCGGCGAGGCGCTGGAAAAGCTGCTGCGCGGCTACCAGCACGCGCTGGACCAGATCGCCAAGCTGGCACATCGCTTCGATGCCGCCGTGTTGAACGCCCTGCTTGAACACACGCCGATGGCGCCGGCGCTGTGGGCCGATTCGCTTGCGATGCAGGCGTGGCTCGACGGCGCCACCCAGCGCCTGGCCGCCAGCGGACTGGGCAAGCCGCATTACCGCATGTCGCTGCGCCCGGCTCACGGCGAGCAGCCGGCCGCGATCGAGGTGGTGAAGGAACAGCACGGGCTCAGCCATACCTGGTTGCTGCCGCAGCCGTTCTTCGCCAGCAACGAGTTCCGCCCGCTGCTGGCGATCAGCCAGCAGATCGCCGGCATGATCCAGCCCGACGCCGTGGTGCGCCGCGGCAACGCCTCGCGTGGCGTGCTCAGCTTCCTCGACGCCCGCAACTGGTTGTTGGACGAGGCCAAGAAGGGTCGCAGCATCCAGCGCTTCAAGGGCCTGGGCGAAATGAATCCGGAGCAGCTGTGGGATACCACGGTGAACCCGGACACCCGGCGCATGCTGCAGGTCGGCATCGAGGACGCCATCGCGGCCGACCAGATGTTCTCGATGCTGATGGGCGAGGCGGTCGAACCGCGCCGCGATTTCATCGAGGCGAACGCGCTGAAGGTGGCCAACCTGGACATCTGACCATGCACACCGGCGCGCGGGCCGCGCCGATGTCCGGGATGGCGATCAAGTAATTGATTTTTAACGAGCTTTGATGCGGCAGTGCAACTTGTTATCGCTTGCCGGATCGGGTTATTCTCCACAATTCCCCCGCGTCAATCGATCGATACGCGCAGACAGAAACGAGGATCACCATGAAGCATGCCCGAGGGTTAACCATGCTGGCCGGCGTTGCGCTGTTGCTGGGCGTGGCCAGCAGCCCGGCGCTGGCGCGCAAGAGCGATGACGCCAAACCCAAGAAGGAAGTGCTGTATCCGAACGCGACCCGCGTCGAGCCGAAGCTCGACCTGACCAGCGAGAAGGACCAGAAAAACCTCAACGCCGGCCTGGACGCCGTCAACGAGGGCGACAAGGCCAAGGCCGAGCAAGTGCTGCAGCCGATCATCGACGGCAGCAAGAGCAAGTACGCCCAGGCGCTTGCCCTGCAGGGCATGGCCAGCCTCCATTACAACGACGGCGACACCAAGGGTGCGATCGCCTCGCTGCAGCGCTCGCTGGCGCTCGGCGTGATGCCGAACGATACCTACTTCCAGCTGATGTACATGCTGGCGCAGTTCCAGATGGCCGACGAGCAGTACCAGCCCGCGCTGGACACGATCACCAAGTGGCGCGCCGAGGGCAAGAAGGAAACCGCCGACTCCTACGCGCTCGAGGGCAACGCCGACTATCGCCTCAACAAGTATCCCGAGGCGATCGCCGCGATCACCAAGGCCAAGTCGCTGACCGACAAGCCGCAGCCGACCTGGGACCAGATCCTGATGGCCAGCTACGCCGAGTCCGGCCAGAACGACAAGGCCGCCGCGCTGGCGCAGAGCCAGCTCGGTGCCAACCCGGATGACCCGAACGCGCTCAACAACGCGGTGGCGGTGCTGACCCAGGCGCAGAAGTACCCGCAGGCGATCCAGATGCTGGAAAGTGCCCGCGCCGCCGGCAAGCTCACCAAGGACACGCAGTACGTGAACCTGGCCAAGCTGTACCTGATCACCGGCCAGGACGGTGCCGACCCGGCGCCGAATGCGACCAAGGCCGGCCAGGTGCTCGAGGAAGGCATCAGCAAGGGCGTGGTCAAGGCCGACGCGGATACCTACGTGCTGCTCGGCCAGTCGGCCGAACTGGCCAACAACACCGGCAAGGCGATCGACTACTACAACAAGGCCGAGCCGACCGCCACCGACGGCGAGCCCGCGTTGCGCAGCGGCCGCCTGCTGCTGAGCGAGAACAAGTACAGCCAGGCCAAGACCCTGATCCAGCGGGGCATCGACAAGGGCGTCAAGCACAAGGGCACGGCATACATGCTGCTGGCCGAGGCCGAGCGCGGGCTGAAGAACAAGCCGGGCGCGATCGACGCCATGAAGAAAGCGGCCCAGGATCCCGAGACGGCCGCGAAGGCCAAGGCATGGCTGCAGAAGAGCGGTGCGGGCTGATCCGCACCGCTGCGGCGTGCGCCACGGTGCGGATGGACGTCCATATTTCCTCCCCCTCGGTGCTATACAAATGCCATGCTCTGTTGTAACGTTGAAAACCTTTCCCTGCGTATCCCCAGCGGCAAGTTCTTTCCGGGTTCCGTCCATGCATCGGACGGTTTCGGGTCAAGCCCTGCGGCAACGTTCTCTTCCGTTGATCAGCTTCAGACAGTGACAGATGGCCTCAAGTAACGAAGATATCGGGCGCGAGCCGTTTAGCTGGAAGCGCACCTGGGCATTGGCAGTTGCCATCGGACTGCATGCGTTTGCGTTCCTGTTGATCGTGGCGCCAATGGCGCCCCCGCATCAGGACCACAAGGAAAAGGAACGCATCGTCCAGGTGAACTTCATCGAACCGCCGCCGCCGCCGCCGCCACCGCCGCCGCCGCCGCCGGAGCCGCCGAAGCAGCCGCCGCCGAAGATCATCCAGCAGATCAAGCCGCCACCGACCCCGCCGCCGCCGACTCCGCCGCCGCCGGTGGAAGAGGTGTCGAGCAATGCAGTGGCCGCTGCGCCGCCTGCGCCGCCGGCACCGCCTGCGCCGCCGGCGGACATCACGGCCAGCTCGGATCTCAGCTACAACAGCCGGCTTCAGCCGAAGTATCCGCCGCAGGCCATTCGCCAGCGGCACGAGGGTACGGTCGTGCTGATGATCCTGGTGGGTGTGGATGGCTCGCCCAAGGACATCCAGATCGACCGGTCCAGCGGCTACCATGAACTTGATCGTGCCGCCATGGATGCCGCACGCCGTTGGCGCTTCAATCCAACGATCCGAAATGGACAAAAAGTTGAAGGGTACGCACGCGTTCCGGTCAACTTCAATCTCAGCCAGCTGTAACCGGGTTCGCCCGGTTACGGTTACAGTTCACGCTTGACTTCCCTAGGGTAGCGTTATGTTCCTACAGACTCCTGATACGACCGGTGCCGCGCAGGCGATGGGTGGCAACACCAATGCCGAAGCCATGAAGCAGATGGGCTTCGACAACCTGATCCAGAACTTCGACTGGCTAGGCTGGGTGGTCTTCGTGACCCTGGTCGCGATGTCGTTCCTGTCGTGGTACTTCATCATCGCCAACGGCATCCGCAATGCGACCGTGAAGGCCCGTGCCGACAAGGTCATCAACGGCTTCTGGGGCAACGGCTCCACCCAGGACGCGATCCGCGAACTGGAAGCCCAGCCGCGCAGCGAGCCGTTCTCCAAGATCGCGCTCGACGCCGCCTCGGCGGTCGCCCACCACCAGCAGGCCACCACGGCGGCAGGCACCACCGGCCGCCTGGCCGAATCGCTGAGCCGTTCGGAGTTCATCGACCGCGCCCTGCGCCAGGCCGTGGCCCGCGAGAGCCTGCGTCTGGAAGGCGGCATGACCCTGCTCGCCACGGTGGGTTCGGCGGCGCCGTTCGTCGGCCTGCTCGGTACCGTGTGGGGCATCTACCACGCCCTGATCCGCATCGCCGCTTCCGGCAACGCGTCGATGAACGCGGTGGCTGGCCCGGTCGGCGAGGCGCTGATCATGACCGCGTTCGGTCTGTTCGCCGCGATCCCGGCGCTGTTCGCCTACAACTTCTTCAGCCGCTCGAACCGCGTGGTGTACGCCCGTTTCGACGAATTCGCGCACGACCTGCACGACTTCTTCGCCACCGGTTCGCGCGTCGAAAGCCAGAAGTGAGGGATTGACCCATGGCAGTCAGCCTAGGTGGCAATTCCGGCGGTCCGATGTCGGAAATCAACGTCACGCCGCTGGTCGACGTGATGTTGGTACTGCTGATCATCTTCATGATCACGGCGCCGCTGATGTCGCACTCCATCACGATCGACCTGCCCACCGCGAATCCCAAGACGCCGGACTCCGAGATGGCGGTGCCGCCGCTGGATCTGGCGGTCAAGCAGGACGGCAGCATGTACTTCAACGACCACCTGGTCACCGAAGCCGAGTTGCGGGCACAGTTCGCGGTGAATGCGCAGAAGTCGCCCCAGCCGGAGCTGCAGATCCGCGCGGACAAGGGTACCGAGTTCAAGATCGTGAAGAAGATCATCGGCGACGCCAAGGATTCGGGCATGGTGCATGTCGCGTTCATGACCACTGACGCGCCGAAGGGGTGACGAGATGGCTTTCACTACCAACACCAGTGGACCGATGTCGGAAATCAACGTCACGCCGCTGGTCGACGTGATGCTGGTGCTGCTGATCATCTTCATGATCACGGCGCCGGTGCTCGCGCACCGGATCCAGGTCGACCTGCCGCAACCGAATCCGAACGTGGTTCCGCCGACCAACCCGCCGGATCCGATCCACCTGAAGATCGACCAGGCTGGCGCGCTGTACTGGAACGATACGCCGGTGGACGAGCTGGGCCTGAAGGCGCAGTTCGCGGTGATCGCCCAGCAGAGCAACCAACCGGAAATCCAGATCGCCGCGGCCGACGCGGTGGCCTACGAGCATGTGGCGCGCGTACTGGCTGACGCGAAGAGCTACAAGCTGGTGAAGATCGGGTTCACCGAAAACCTCTGATCCGGTATTCCGGGGCAGTATCAAGCACGAAACCCCCGCCTCGCGCGGGGGTTTTCGTATGCATGGGAAACGTCGCTCAGCGCAGGATCTGCAGGTAATTGTGCACCGTGGTGGCCAGGCCTTCGTACAGCGCCTCGCCGATCAGTGCATGGCCGATCGAGACCTCGGCCAGGCCGGGGATCGCCGCCTTGAACGTGCCCAGGTTCGCCTGGCTGAGATCGTGCCCCGCGTTCACCGCCAGCCCGGCCTGCTGCGCGTGCCGCGCGGTATCGGCGCAGGCGGCCAGCGCGGCCTGGGGCCGGCCCTCGGCAAAGGCGTGGGCGTAAGGCCCGGTGTAGATCTCGATGCGCTCCACGCCGATCGAGGCGGCCAGCTCGAAACCCCGGCAGCCGGCGTCCACGAACAGGCTGACCCGGCAGCCGAGCGCGCGCAGTTCGTCGACCAGCGGCTGCAGCCGCGGGAGATCGCGCTGCAGGTCGAAGCCGTGGTCGGAGGTGATCTGGCCGTCGCCGTCGGGCACCAGGGTGACCTGGGCCGGGCGCACCTCGCGGGCCAGCGCGAGCAGCCCGGGGTAGGCGCCGCGGGCGGCGGCGAACGGATTGCCCTCGATGTTGTACTCGACCCGGCCGCGCAGGGTCGCGGCCAGCGCGCGCACGTCGTCCGGACGCACGTGGCGCAGGTCGGGGCGCGGGTGCACGGTGATGCCGCCGCAGCCGGCCTCGATGCAGGTCTGCGCAGCGCGGCAGATGTCGGGCTCGTCGCCGCCGCGCGAATTGCGCAGCACGGCGATCTTGTTGAGGTTGACGCTGAGCAGGGTCATCGCGGACGGGCGCTCCCGGGTAGAGCCGTGGACAGGGCAACGCCGGCGGCGATGCCGGCGGGGTCGGAAACAGTGCGCCGATCAGCCGCGGCTGGCAAGCGTGCCGAAGCGGACCTGCCGTTCGCCGCCACGCCACGCCAGCGTCGCGACCAGTCCGGGCGCGATGGCCAGCCGCCGCAACTGCCAGGCCGCGGCGTCGTCGCCCTCGAGACGTTGCAGGCTGGGCCGCTCGGCGGTGCCGGCGATGCTGAGGCGGTCCAGTCCGAACGCGAGGCCGCGTCCCAAAGCCTTCAGCACCGCCTCCTTGGCCGTCCATAGTTCGAGGAAGGCGGCGCTGCGCGCGGTCGGCGGCAGCGCGGCGAGCGCGGCGGCCTCTTCGGCGCTGAAGTAGCGCTCGGCGATCGCCAGCGCGCGGGGACGGGGGCGCAGGCATTCGAGATCGACGCCGGGAGCGACGTGCCGGCCCACCGCCACCAGCGCATGGGCGCCGCTGTGCGACCAGTTGAAGTCGAGCGAGGGATCGTGCCCGCCGGCCAGCACCGGCCGGCCGTAGGCGCCTTCCGCCAGCACGACCCGATCCGCCGGCAAGCCGAGGTAGGCGGCCAGCACCGCGCGCAGCGGTCCGCGTCCGTCCCGCGGGTGGTAGTCCAGTCGCCACACGTGAATCTCGTCATCGCGCAGGTGCTCTGCTACGTTGGCAAGCGTCGGTAGGCGCGCGGCGGTCATCCGCGCATGGTGCCGCCCGCGCCGGCGCCGCACAAGCGCATGCCCGGGCTCTGGCGCAGAGCAGGAACGGGTTCGAGTGAGAGGGGTGAGGGCTTGATCCAGGGCTGGCTGCTGCTGCTGGTGTCGCTGCTGTACGTCGGGCTGCTGTTCGTGGTGGCCTACGCCGGCGACCGGCGGCCGCTGTACCCGCGCCAGCCGCGGCTGCGCCCGATCGTCTACAGCCTGGCGCTGGCGGTGTACTGCTCGTCGTGGACGTTCTACGGCGCAGTCGGCACGGCCGCGCGCGACGGCCTGGCCTACCTGCCGATCTATCTCGGCCCGATCCTGCTGTACGTGTTCGGCTTCGGCCTGCTGCGCCGGCTGGTGCAGGTGGTGAGGCAGCGCAACATCACCTCGATCGCGGACTTCATCGGCGCGCGCTTCGGCAAGTCGCACGGCCTGGCCGCGCTGGTGGCGGTGATCGCGGTGGTCGCGGTGGTGCCGTACATCGCGCTGCAGTTCAAGGCGGTGGCGATGTCGTTCGGCGTGCTCGGCGGAACCGCGCTGGGCGCGGTCAGGAGCGGCGGCATCGACAGCGCGATGTGGTGCGCGGTGCTGCTGGCGGTGTTCGCGATCCTGTTCGGCACGCGCAGCATCGACGCCACCGAGCACCACCACGGCATGATGCTGGCGATCGCGCTGGAGTCGCTGATCAAGCTGCTGGCATTCGTGGTATTGGCAGGCTACGCGCTGTGGCGGGGGCCGGGGCTGGTCGGCACCGTGCAACTGCCGGTTGCCCAGCTGAGCCACGGCCTGTCGCCCGGCTTCCTCGCGCAGACCATGCTGGCGTTCTGCGCGATGTTCTGCCTGCCGCGGCAGTTCCAGATCGGCATGGTCGAGTGCGAGGACGCCGGCGACCTCACCCGCGCGCGCTGGATGGTGCCGCTGTACCTGGTCGTCGTCAGCGTGGCGGTGCTGCCGATCGTGGCGGCCGGCGCGCGCATGCCGCTGCTGCACGCGAGCGGTGCCGATGCGTGGGTGCTGACCCTGCCGATGGCGCACGGCGACCGCGGCATGGCGCTGCTGGCCTTCATCGGCGGCTTTTCGGCGGCCACCGGCATGGTGATCGTGGCCTCGGTGGCGCTGTCGACGATGATCAGCAACGACCTGGCGATGCCCGCGCTGCTGCGCATCCGCCGGCTGCGGCTGGAGCAGCGCAGCGATCTGTCGCAGCTGGTGCTGGGCGTGCGCCGGATCGCGATCATCGCGCTGGCGCTGATGGCCTACGCCTACTACCGGGTGGCCGCGAACGCGGAGAACCTGGCCGCCACCGGCCTGCTCGCATTCGCCGCGGTGGCACAGTTCGCGCCCGCGCTGATCGCCGCACTGTACTGGCGCGGCGCCAGCCGCCGCGGCGTGGTGACGGGTCTGGCCGGCGGTTTCGTGGTGTGGCTGTACACCATGCTGCTGCCTGCGGTGGTGCGCACGGACCAGTGGCTGCACCACGGACCGTTCGGCTGGGACTGGCTGCGCCCGCAGGCGCTGTTCTACCTGAGCGGCTGGGATCCGGTGATGCACGGCACGTTCTGGTCGCTGCTGGTCAATGCGGGCTGCCTGGTGTTCGTCTCGCTGCGCTTCCGGCCCAGCCTGGAGGAACGCCTGCACGCGGCGGTGTTCATGGACGCCGACCCGGCCAGCCGCGGCGGCGCCGGCGACTGGCGCGGTCGCGTGGCGGTGGCCGACCTGCGCACCATCGCCGAGCGCATCGTGGGCGAGCGCAGCAGCGTGCGCGCGTTCGAGGAGTACGCGCAGCGGCGCGACAAGCCGCTGCTGCCCGGCGAGGCGGCCGACCGCGCGCTGATCCAGTACACCGAGCGCCTGCTCGCCTCGGCGGTGGGCGCGGCCAACGCGCGGCGCATCCTGATCAGCGCGCTGTCCGGCAGCGGCCTCGACCTGGCCGAGTCGGTGGCGCTGCTGGACGAGGCCTCGCAGGAACTGCGCTTCAACCGCGAGCTGCTCTCCACCACGCTGGAAAACGTCTCGCAGGGCATCAGCGTGGTCGACGCGCAGATGCGGCTGGTGGCGTGGAACCGCCGCTACCTGGAGCTGTTCGACTACCCCGACGGCATGGTCCACGTGGGCGTGCCGGTGGCCGAGCTGATCCGCTGGAACGCCGAGCGCGGCGAGTGCGGCCCGGGCGAGGTCGAGGCGCACGTGGCCAAGCGCATCCAGTACATGCGCGCCGGTTCGCCGCACCTGTTCCAGCGCGTGCGCCCCGACGGCACGGTGATCGAGATGCGCGGCCGCGCGCTGCCCGGCGGCGGCTACGTCACCACCTACACCGACGTCACCGCGTACAAGCATGCCGAGCAGGCGCTGATCGAGGTGAACGAGACGCTGGAGCAGCGCGTCGAGCAGCGCACCGCCGAGCTGTCCGAGGCGCTGGCCGCCACCGCGCAGGCGCGCCGCGCGGCGGAAACCGCGAACATCTCCAAGACGCGCTTCCTCGCCGCCGCCAGCCACGACCTGCTGCAGCCGCTGAACGCGGCGCGCCTGTTCACCTCGGCGCTGCGCCAGCATTCCGGGCTGGACGCCGAAGCGAGCGGGCTGGCCGAGCGCATCGACGCCTCGTTCCGGGCCGCCGAGGACCTGCTCGACGCGCTGCTCGACATCTCGCGGCTGGACGCCGGCAGCTACCATCCCGAAGTCGGCGGCTTCGCGCTGGCCGAACTGTTCGATTCGCTGAAGGCGCAGTTCGCGGTGGTCGCCGAGCAGCGCGATCTGCGCCTGCGCGTGGTGCCGACCACGCTCGCCGTGCGCAGCGATCCGCAGCTGCTGCGCCGGATCCTGCAGAACTTCCTTTCCAACGCGCTGCGCTATACCAGCCGGGGTGGCGTGCTGCTGGGCGCGCGGCGGGTGGGGGGCGAGGTGCGCATCGAGGTGTGGGATTCCGGCCCCGGCGTCGCGGCGGAGCAGCGCGCGCGCATCTTCGATGAGTTCCAGCGGCTGGAACACCCGTCGCCGTGGGGCGAGAAAGGGCTGGGCCTGGGCCTGTCGATCTGCGACCGCCTCGCCGGCATGCTCGGCCACCGGCTCGACCTGCATTCGCGGGTCGAGCACGGCAGCTGCTTCGCGGTGACCGTGCCGCGCAGCGAGGCGGTGCCGGTGCGGCGCCAGCGGGTGGAGCGCGCCGGCCCGGACAAGCAGCTGCCGCTGACCGTGCTGTGCCTGGACAACGACGCCAGCATCCTCGACGGCATGCGCGCCCTGCTCAGCCGCTGGGGGGTCGATTGCCGCACCGCGCTGGACGTGGCGCAGGCCCGCGCCGAACTGAGGCGCGGGCCCATCGACCTGATCCTGGCCGACTACCACCTGACCGACAGCGTCGACGGCCTGCAGGCATTGCAGCAGCTGCGCGACGCGCTGGGCGAACTGCCGCCGGTGGCGATGATCACCGCCGACGGCAGCAGCGAGCTGAAGCAGCGCGCCCGTGCGCGCGGCTACCCGGTGCTGCACAAGCCGGTGCGCCCGGCCGCGTTGCGTGCGCTGCTGACCGCGCTGGTGCGGCGCCAGGGCGAGGACCGGCCCGCCTGAGCCGGCGGGCGGGTCAGCCGGTCAGCGCGGCAGGCTGGAATGGCCCATCAGGAACTCGTCCACCGCGTGCGCGCACTGGCGCCCTTCGCGGATCGCCCAGACCACCAGCGACTGGCCGCGGCGCATGTCGCCGGCGGCGAAGACCTTGTCCACGCTGGTGCGATAGCCGCCGCGGGCCTCGGTACCGGCCCTGGCGTTGCCGCGTGCATCCTTGGCCACGCCGAACGCGTCCAGCACGCCCTGCGCGGGCGCGACGAAGCCCATGGCCAGCAGCACCAGGTCCGCCTGGATCTCGAACTCGCTGCCGGCCACCTCGTGCATCTTGCCGTCCTTCCACTCCAGCCGGACAGCGGTGAGGCTTTTGACCCTGCCCTTGCCGTCGTCGTTGAAGCACTTGGTGGCTACCGCCCAGTCGCGCTGGCAGCCTTCCTCGTGCGAGCTGGAGGTGCGCAGGCGGATCGGCCAGTACGGCCACACCAGCGGCTTGTCCTCCTGCCTGGGCGGCCGCGGCAGCAGCTCGAACTGGGTCACCGCCACGGCGCCTTGCCGGTTCGAAGTGCCCACGCAGTCGGAACCGGTGTCGCCGCCGCCGATGACGACGACCTGCTTGCCGGTGGCGACCAGCTGGTCGTTCAGCGCGTCGCCGGCCGCCACGCGGTTCGCCTGCGGCAGGAACTCCATCGCGAAATGCACGCCCTGCAGCGCGCGGCCGGGCACCGGCAGGTCGCGCGGGGTTTCCGCGCCGCCGGTGAGCGCCACCGCGTCGAATTCCCGCAGCAGCAGTTCGGGCGCGATCACGCTGACCTTGCCGTGGTGCCCGGCGTCGGCCGCGGCGCCCACGAACACGCCGGTGCGGAACTGCACGCCTTCGCCGCGCATCTGCTCCAGGCGCCGGTCGATGTGGCCCTTGTCCAGCTTGAAGTCGGGGATGCCGTAGCGCAGCAGGCCGCCGATGCGGTCGCTCTTCTCGAACACGGTCACCGCGTGGCCGGCGCGGGCCAGCTGCTGCGCGGCGGCCAGCCCGGCCGGGCCGGAGCCGACCACGGCCACCTTCCAGCCGGTTTTGCGCGCGGCCGGCTGCGCCACCACCCAGCCTTCCTCCCACGCCTTGTCGATGATCTTGTGCTCGATCGACTTGATGCCCACGGCATCGTCGTTGATGTTCAGCGTGCAGGCGGCCTCGCAGGGAGCGGGGCAGATGCGGCCGGTGAACTCGGGGAAGTTGTTGGTCGAATGCAGCACGTCGATCGCGCGCTTCCAGTCCTGCCGGTACACCAGGTCGTTGAAGTCCGGAATGATGTTGTTGACCGGGCAGCCCTGGTGGCAGAACGGCGTGCCGCAGTCCATGCAGCGCGCGGCCTGCAATTTGGCCTGGTCGTCGGACAGCTGCTGGGTGAACTCGTGCCAGTGCTTCTTGCGCTGCGCGGGCGCCTCGCTGGTTTCCTGCAGGCGCGGGTACTCGAGAAAGCCGGTGATCTTGCCCATCTGTGGTGTTCCCCCTGGACTCAGGCCGTGGCCTTCTCGGTGGATGCGGTCGCGGTTTCCCGCGGCGGTTGGGCCAGCGCGCGCTTGTACTCGTGCGGCATCACCTTGACGAAATGCGTGCGCGCATTGATCCAGTCGTGCAGGATCGCCCTGGCGCGGAAACTGCCGGTGTAGCGGAAATGCGCCTCGAGCAGCCGGCGCAGGATCGCCTCGTCGGTTTCGCCGGCGCCGCCGCGGGTGGGCGGATGCCACAGCGCCCGCGGCACCCGCAGCTCCTGCTCGACGCCGGAGAGCAGCGGTTCCAGGCCGACCATGGAAAGATTGCAGCGCGGCTGGAAGTGCAGCTCGGGGTCGTAGACGTAGGCCACCCCGCCGGACATGCCGGCGGCGAAATTCCGCCCGGTCTCGCCGAGCAGGACCACGGTGCCGCCGGTCATGTATTCGCAGCCGTGGTCGCCGACGCCTTCCACCACGGCCGTGGCGCCGGAGTTGCGCACGGCGAAGCGTTCGCCGGCGACGCCATTGAAGTAGGCCTCGCCTTCGGTGGCGCCGTACAGCACCGTGTTGCCGGCGATGATGTGCTCCGGGCCGAAGCCGTGGAAGTCGTTCGGCGAGCGCACCACGATGCGTCCGCCGGACAGGCCCTTGCCCACGTAGTCGTTCGCCTCGCCGACCAGGTCGAGCGTGATGCCGCGGGCCAGGAACGCGCCGAAGCTCTGTCCGGCGGTGCCGTCCATCTGGATGTGGATGCTGTCGTCGGGCAGGCCGGCGTGGCCGTGGCGGCGCGCCACCTCGCCGGAAAGCATGGTGCCCACGGTGCGGTTCACGTTGCGCACGCTGACGATGAAGCTGGTTCGTTCGCCGCGCTCCAGCGCGGGCCGGGCCTTCTCGATCAGGGTGTGGTCGAGCGCCTTGCCGGCCTGGTCGAGGCCGTGGTCCTGTGCGGACACGTGCCGCCGCGCCACCTCCGCCGGCACCTCGGGGCGGTAAAACACGCGGGCGAAATCCAGCCCGCGCGTCTTCCAGTGCGCGATGCCCTGGCGGATGTCGAGCAGGTCGGCGCGGCCGACCAGTTCGTCGAAGCGGCGGATGCCCAGCTGCGCCATGATCCGGCGCGCCTCCTCGGCCACGAAGAAGAAGTAGTTCACCACGTGCTCGGGCTTGCCGCTGAACTTCCTGCGCAGTACCGGATCCTGCGTGGCCACGCCGGTGGGGCAGGTGTTGAGGTGGCACTTGCGCATCATGATGCAGCCTTCCACCACCAGCGGCGCGGTGGCGAAGCCGAATTCGTCGGCGCCGAGCAGGGCGCCGATCACCACGTCGCGGCCGGTCTTCATCTGGCCGTCCGCCTGCACCCGGATGCGGCCGCGCAGGCGGTTCAGCACCAGGGTCTGCTGGGTTTCGGCCAGGCCCAGTTCCCACGGCGTGCCGGCGTGCTTGATCGACGACCACGGCGAGGCGCCGGTGCCGCCGTCGTGGCCGGCGATCACCACGTGGTCGGCCTTGGCCTTGGCCACGCCGGCCGCCACCGTGCCCACGCCCACCTCGGACACCAGCTTCACCGAGATCGACGCCTGCGGGTTGCAGTTCTTCAGGTCGTGGATGAGCTGGGCCAGGTCCTCGATCGAGTAGATGTCGTGGTGCGGCGGCGGCGAGATCAGGCCCACCCCCGGCACCGAGAAGCGCAGCCGGGCGATGTAGTCGGAGACCTTGTGGCCGGGCAGCTGGCCGCCCTCGCCGGGCTTGGCGCCCTGCGAGATCTTGATCTGGATCTGGTCGGCCGAGACCAGGTAGGCCGCGGTGACGCCGAAGCGGCCCGAGGCCACCTGCTTGATGCGCGAGCGCAGCGAGTCGCCGGCCTCGAGTTCGAGATCGCGTTCGATGTGCGCCTCGCCGAGCAGGCCGGCGACGGTGTCGCCCTGCTTGATCGCCACGCCGCGCAGCTCGCCCTGGTAGCGCGCCTCGTCCTCGCCGCCTTCGCCCGTGTTGGACTTGCCGCCGATGCGGTTCATCGCGATGGCCAGCGTGGTGTGCGCCTCGGTCGAGATCGAGCCCAGCGACATCGCGCCGGTGACGAAGCGCTTGACGATCTCGGCGGCCGGTTCCACTTCGTCCAGCGGAATCGCCGCGGCCGGGTCGAGGCGGAACTCGAACAGCCCGCGCAGCGTCATCAGGCGCCGGCTCTGGTCGTTGACCAGCTGCGAATACTCCTGGTAGGTCTGCGCGTTGTTGGCGCGGGTGGCGTGCTGCAGCTTGGCCACCATGTCCGGCGTCCACATGTGTTCCTCGCCGCGCACGCGCCAGGCGTACTCGCCGCCCACGTCCAGCGCGTCGGCCAGCACCGGGTCGTCGCCGTAGGCGGCGGCGTGCAGGCGCAGCGCTTCCTCGGCCACCTCGAACAGGCCGATGCCCTCGATGTTGGAGGTGGTGCCGGTGAAGTACTTGTCCACCAGCTCGCGGCTCAGGCCCACAGCCTCGAAGATCTGCGCACCGGTGTAGGACATGTAGGTGGAGATGCCCATCTTGGACATCACCTTCTGTAGGCCCTTGTCGATCGCCTTGATGTAGTTGCGGATCGCCTTCTCCGCGCCGATCCCGTCGCTGCCCGCGGCGAAGTGCTGCGCCAGCACTTCCATCGCCAGGTAGGGGTGGATCGCCTCGGCCCCGTAGCCGGCGAGCAGGGCGAAGTGGTGCACCTCGCGCGCCGAGCCGGTCTCCACCACCAGGCCGGTGCTGGTGCGCAGGCCCTTGGTGACCAGGTGCTGGTGGACGGCCGAGGTGGCCAGCAGGGCCGGGATCGCCACGCGCTCGCGGTCGCTGCGCCGGTCGGACACGATCAGGATGTTGTGGCCCTGGCGGATCGCGTCGGTGGCTTGCGCGCACAGCGAGGCGAGGCGCGCCTCGATGCCCGCCTTGCCCCAGGCCGCCGGGTAGGTGATGTCCAGCTCGAAGCTGCGGAACTTGCTCTTGGAGTAGCGCCCGATCTTGCGGATCTTGGCCATCTCGGCGAAGTCCAGCACCGGCTGGGCCACCTCCAGCCGCAGCGGCGGGTTGATGTTGTTGATGTCCAGCAGGTTGGGCTTGGGCCCGATGAAGGACACCAGCGACATCACCAGCTGCTCGCGGATCGGGTCGATCGACGGGTTGGTGACCTGCGCGAACAGCTGGCGGAAATAGTTGTACAGCGACTTGCTGCGCTCCGACAGCACCGCCATCGGCGAGTCGTTGCCCATCGCGCCGATCGCCTCCTCGCCGGCCTGCGCCATCGGCAGCAGCTGGAACTTCAGGTCCTCCTGGGTGTAGCCGAAGGCCTGCTGGCGGTCGAGCAGGCTGTCGACGGCGCGCGCTTCGGCGCGCGGCTCCGGCAGCGCGTCCAGCTTGATCCGGATGTGCTCGATCCACTGCTTGTACGGCCGGGCGTTGGCCAACTGGTCCTTCAGCTCCTTGTCGTCGATGATGCGGCCCGCTTCCATGTCGATCAGCAGCATCCTGCCCGGCTGCAGCCGCCACTTCTTCACGATGCGCGATTCGGCGACGGGCAGCACGCCGGCCTCGGAGGCCAGGATCACCAGATCGTCGTCGGTGATCAGGTAGCGCGCCGGGCGCAGGCCGTTGCGGTCGAGCGTGGCGCCGACCTGGCGGCCGTCGGTGAAGGCGATCGCGGCGGGGCCGTCCCAGGGTTCCATCATCGCGGCGTGGTATTCGTAGAACGCGCGGCGGTTGTCGTCCATCAGCGTGTGGCGTTCCCAGGCCTCGGGAATCATCATCATCATCGCGTGCGACAGCGGGTAGCCCGCCATGGTCAGCAGCTCGAGGCAGTTGTCGAACGAGGCGGTGTCGGACTGGCCGGGGTAGATCAGCGGCCACAGCTTCGCCAGGTCGTCGCCGAGCACCGGCGAGGAGATCGCGCCGGTGCGCGCGTTGATCCAGTTCACGTTGCCCTTGACCGTGTTGATCTCGCCGTTGTGCGCGATCATGCGGTAGGGGTGGGCCAGTTCCCACGCGGGGAAGGTGTTGGTGGAGAAGCGCTGGTGCACCAGCGCCAGCGCCGACACGGTGCGCGGGTCGGCCAGGTCGAGGTAGTACTGGCCGACCTGGCCGGCCAGCAGCAGGCCCTTGTAGACCACTGTGCGGCTGGACATCGAGGGGACGAAGTATTCCTTGCCGTGCTTCAGGCCCAGCGCGCGGATCGCGTGGCTGGAGGTCTTGCGGATGACATACAGCTTGCGCTCCAGCGCGTCGGGCACCATGACGTCGGGCCCGCGCCCGATGAAGAGCTGTCGCACCACCGGTTCGGTCGCCTTGACCGCCGGCGACATCGGCATCCCGGCGTCGACGCGCACGTCGCGCCAGCCCAGCACCACCTGGCCCTCGGCCCGCACGGTGCGCTCCAGCTCCTGTTCGCAGGCCAGCCGCGAGGCGTGCTCCTTGGGCAGGAAGATCATGCCCACGCCGTATTCGCCCGGCGGCGGCAGCTGCACGCCCTGCTGCGCCATGTCCTCGCGGTAGAGCAGGTCGGGGATCTGGATCAGGATGCCGGCGCCGTCGCCCATCAGCGGATCGGCGCCGACCGCGCCGCGGTGATCCAGGTTGCGCAGGATCAGCAGGCCCTGCTGGACGATGTCGTGGCTTTTCCTGCCCTTGATGTGGGCGACGAAACCCACGCCGCAGGCGTCGTGTTCGTTGGATGGGCTGTACAAACCCTGCGCGCGCGGCTGAGCCATGTTCTCCACTCCCGGCATGGGGAGAATCGACTATAGTGCGCCGCAACAAAAGAAAGCAAGAAAATCAAATAGCCGTATATAAGGCTGATTGACGGCGTGCCCCGGCGCCGAAGAAACCGCGTCCGGGCCGCATCGGCGCAGGCGATACGGCGGGCGGCTCGGGATGTCCGGCCCAACCCAGGCCCGATCCGCTCGCCCGCAAGGGCTCAGTCGGGATCGTCCGCTATGGCCGGCAGGCTTTCCTGGTCGACCGCGAGCTGGCTGGCGAGCAGGGCCACCTGGGTGCGGTTGTTGACGCCGAGCTTGCGCATGATCGCGGTCATGTGCGCCTTCACGGTGGCCTCGGAGACGCCCAGCTCCCATGCGATCTGCTTGTTCAGCAGGCCCTCGGCTATCATCGTCATCACGCGGAACTGCTGCGGCGTCAGCGCGGCTACCTGCGCGGCGGCGGCCGCTTCGTCGGGCTTGAGCTCGGCGGGGTTGCCGAGCAGGGCCGGCGGCAGCCAGACGTCGCCGTCCAGCACGGCGCGGATCGCCGCCACGATGTCGGCGCCGGCGGTGGACTTGGGGATGTACGCCGAGGCGCCGTGCGCCAGCGCGCGGCGCGCCACCTGCGCCTCCTCGTGGCCGGAGACCACGATGGTCGGCAGCCCCGGGTACTGGCCGCGGATGTGCGCCAGCGCGGAGTAGCCGCGCGCGCCGGGCATGTGCAGGTCGAGCAGCAGCAGCTCGGCGTCGGGGAACTGCTCGATCAGGCCGAGCAGGGTGTGCACGCTGTCGGCCGTATGCACGCGCGCCTGCGGCAGCGCGGCCAGCACCGCGCGCTGCAGGGCATCGCGGAACAGCGGATGGTCGTCGGCGATCAGGATGTCGGGCATGGGCTTCGTCGGGAGTGCAGGAGCGCACCCTGTGCGCGATGCTTTTGTCCGGTGGTGGGGAAAGAGCATCGCGCACAGGGTGCGCTCCTACAGTTGCCTCATTTGATCAATCGCTCGTCGACCAGGTTCTTCACCACGCCCGGGTCGGCCAGGGTGGTGATGTCGCCGAGCTGGTCGGGCAGATTCTCGCCGATCTTGCGCAGGATGCGGCGCATGATCTTGCCCGAACGGGTCTTCGGCAGGCCGGGCGCCCATTGCAGGTAGTCCGGCGTGGCGATCGGGCCGATCTCCTTGCGCACCCAGGCGATCAGTTCCGCGCGCAGCGCATCGCTGCCGGTCTCGCCGGCGACCAGGGTGACGTAGGCGTAGATGCCCTGGCCCTTGATCTCGTGCGGGCAGCCGACCACGGCGGCCTCGGCCACCTTCGGATGCGCCACCAGCGCGCTCTCCACCTCGGCGGTGCCGAGGCGGTGGCCGGACACGTTGATCACGTCGTCGACGCGGCCGGTGATCCAGTAGTAGCCGTCCTCGTCGCGGCGCGCGCCGTCGCCGCTGAAGTAGTTGCCGGGATAGGCGCTGAAGTAGGTGTCGATGAAGCGCTGGTGGTCGCCGTAGATGGTGCGCACCTGGCCGGGCCAGGAATCGGTGATCAGCAGGTTGCCCTCGGCCACGCCTTCCAGCACCTGGCCGTCGGCGTCGACGATGGCCGGCTTGACGCCGAAGAACGGCAGCGTGGCCGAGCCGGGCTTGGTGGCGATCGCGCCGGGCAGTGGCGAGATCATGATGCCGCCGGTCTCGGTCTGCCACCAGGTGTCGACGATCGGGCAGCGGCCCTCGCCCACCACGTGGTAGTACCACTCCCACGCCTCCGGGTTGATCGGCTCGCCGACCGAGCCGAGCAGGCGCAGCGACGCGCGGGAGGTCTTCTTCACCGGGCCCTCGCCCTCGCGCATCAGCGCGCGGATCGCGGTGGGCGCGGTGTAGAACAGCGTCACCTTGTGCTTGTCGATCACCTGCCAGAAGCGGCTGTGGTCGGGATAGTTCGGCACGCCCTCGAACATCACCGTGGTGGCGCCGTTGCAGAGCGGGCCGTACACCACGTAACTGTGGCCGGTGACCCAGCCGACGTCGGCGGTGCACCAGTAGACGTCGTCCTCGCGCAGGTCGAACACCAGCTCGTGGGTGTAGCTGATGAACACCAGGTAGCCGCCGGTCGAGTGCTGCACGCCCTTCGGCTTGCCGGTGGAGCCGGAGGTGTACAGCACGAACAGCGGGTGTTCGGCGTCGACCGGGACCGGCAGGCAGTCGGCGGACTGGCCTTCCATCAGGGTGTGGTAATAACGGTCGCGCGGCGACTGCATGTTCACCGCGCCGCCGGTATGGCGCACCACGATCACGGTTTCCACGCTGTTGGTGCCGGGGCGCTCCAGCGCCGCGTCCACGTTGACCTTGAGCGGGATGTGCTTGCCCGCGCGCAGGCCCTCGTCGGCGGTGACCACCACCTTGGCCTGCGAGTCGGCGATGCGCCCGGCCAGCGAGTCGGGCGAGAAGCCGCCGAACACCACCGAGTGGGTGGCGCCGAGTCGGGCGCAGGCCAGCATCGCCACCGCCGCCTCGGGGATCATCGGCAGGTAGATCGCCACGCGGTCGCCCTTGGCCACGCCGAGATGCTTCAGCGTGTTGGCGAACTTGCACACTTCGGCGTGCAGCTCGCGGTAGGTGATCCTGCGCGAGTCCTTCGGGTCGTCGCCCTCGAAAATGATCGCGACCTTGTCGCCGCGCTTCTCCAGGTGGCGGTCGAGGCAGTTCGCCGACACGTTGAGCTCGCCGTCCTCGTACCAGCGGATGTGCAGGTCGTCGCGCCTGAACGAGACGTCCTTGATCCGGGTCGGCGCGCGGGTCCAGTCCAGCCGCTGGCCGACGCGGCCCCAGAAGCCCTCCGCATCGCGCACCGACTCGGCGTAGAGGCGCGTGTAATCGTCGTGGCGCAGGCGCGCGGCGGCGGCGAACGAGGGATCGACCGGGTAGAGCTTGGACATGGCTGGGCTCCTGCTGGCTGGGTGCCGGGAACGGCGAGGGGGATGCCGCGGCAGGCGACGGCGCCCGGCGGCATGCGGGCTTCGAGTGTAGCCCGATCGTTGCGGCGGAGGCGGCGCGGCGGCGTCTCGACTTTGGTCGAACTTCGACCAATGGCGAATAGTCGCCCGCGCCGCAGCATGGCCATGCTCGGCCCGTCATCGACCTTGGGGAGACGCACGCATGACGACGCGATACACGAACCGTTACAAGGCGCTCGCCCTGAGCATGGCCTGCGCGCTGGCCCTGCCGCTGGCCGCTCATGCGCAGAGCGACGCGCGCGAACAGCAGCTCGAGCAGCGCGTGGCGCAGCTGGAGCAGCAGTTGAACGAACTGAAGGCGATGATCAAGGCGCAGAAGGCCGCGCCGGCGCCGCAGGCTCCGGCCGCGCAGAGCGTGGCCGCCGCGCCCGCGTCCACGCCGACCTTCAGCAGCGCGCCCGGCGTGTCGGTGGCGCTGCACGGCTTCATCAGCGCCAGCGCGTTCAGCCAGAACAAGAGCTTCACCTACGGCAACGGCCAGAACGCGCTGTTCCCGATACCCGGCTCGAAGGGTTCGCTCAGCGGCGTCGACGTGCGCAACACGCGCTTCTGGCTCGACTTCAAGGGCGCCAAGTTTGCCGGCGACTGGAACGGCGGCGGCCGCATCGAGATGGACTTCTTCGGCGGCTTCAACGGCACCGGCGCCTACAGCCAGCAGCAGGCGACGCCGCGCCTGCGCCAGGCCTACATGGACCTGACCAACCCTGAAACCGGTACCACGGTGCGCATCGGCCAGCAGTGGGACCTGATGTTCCCGATCGACAACTCGCCCACCTCGCTGGCGCACATCGCGTTCCCGCTGGGCTTCGGTTCCGGCTACGGCGGCTGGCGCTTCCCCGGCGTGGTGGTGATGCAGGACATCAACCACGGCAGCACCGGCGCGCAGTGGCGTATCGACGTGGCGGCGTTCGAGGGCAACTGGAGCGGTCCCGGCAACAACATCAACTACCTCACCGCCGGCAACGCCGGTTTCCGGCCGCAGATCGAGGCGCGGCTGCACGTGCAGGACAAGAACTGGCTGGCGTACTTCGCCGCTCACTACAGCAAGGTCGACCTGCGCGGCGTGGATGGCAACGCGCCCACGCCGATCCGTTCCGAGGTGACCAGCGTGGGCTACGAGGTCGGCGGCCAGTGGAAACCCGGTCCGTGGACGTTCAAGGGGCTGGCCTATGCCGGCAATGGCCTCGGCGAGATCTTCGGCGCGATGTCGCAGTTCGGCGACATCAGCGAGCGCGGCGGCTTCGTGCAGGCCGGCTACAGCTTCACGCCGAACTGGAGCCTGTACGCGTTCTACGCGTACAGCAAGCCCGACAGCAAGGACGTGATCACCTGGATGGGCCATGGCGCGACCGGCCTGCTGCGCAACCGCCAGGCCGCATTGAGCCTGCAGTACACCGCCGGCTCCTACGACCTCAGCGCCGAATGGATGCACGACAAGATCGACTCCACCAGCAACGGCACCGACCGCAAGACCACCACCGGCAACCAGGTCAGCCTCAACGCGCTGTATCGCTTCTGAGGTTCATGGCGGCGTGCCTCGGCACGCCGCCGCCCAACCTCCCGCGAGACCGGGAGGATGACGAGGTGCGGCCCGGGGCAAGGGACGGTCCGCACCTTCCGACTTCTCCCCAGGGTTCCGGGCAGAGGCAATTCACTTATTTCGGGAGGGGAAACACATGGCCACCAATGCCATCGACGCCATCGGCAGCCGTGCCGACAACGCGCTCGACGTCAGCCACAAGCGGGTGATCCTGGCATCCAGCCTGGGCACCGTGTTCGAGTGGTACGACTTCTACCTGTACGGCTCGCTCGCCGTGATCATCGGCCACCAGTTCTTCTCGGGGTTGAACGAGGCGAGCCAGCTGGTGTTCGCCCTGCTCGCGTTCGCCGCCGGCTTCGCGGTGCGCCCGTTCGGTGCGCTGGTGTTCGGCCGGGTCGGCGACCTGGTCGGGCGCAAGTACACGTTCCTGATCACCATCGTGATCATGGGCCTGTCCACGTTCTTCGTGGGCCTGCTGCCCAGTTACGGCTCGATCGGCATGGCCGCGCCGGTGATCCTGATCGCGTTGCGCATGCTGCAGGGCCTGGCGCTGGGCGGCGAGTACGGCGGCGCGGCCACCTACGTGGCCGAACACGCACCGAAGGGCAAGCGCGGCCTGTACACCAGCTTCATCCAGATCACCGCCACCTTCGGCCTGTTCCTGTCGCTGCTGGTGATCCTGGGCTGCAAGTGGATGCTCGGCGACAAGTTCGACGACTGGGGCTGGCGCATTCCGTTCCTGCTGTCGTCGCTGCTGCTGGCGGTGTCGGTGTACATCCGCCTGCAACTAGCCGAGTCGCCGGTGTTCAAGCAGATGAAGGCCGAGGGCAAGCAGTCGAAGGCGCCGCTGACCGAGTCGTTCGCGCGCTGGGGCAACCTCAAGCTGGTGATCCTGGCCCTGCTCGGCGCCACCGCCGGCCAGGCCGTGGTGTGGTACTGCGGCCAGTTCTACGCGATGTACTTCCTCGGCAGCACGCTGAAGATCGATGCCACCACTACCCAGCTGATGATCGCCGCGGCGCTCGTGATCGGCACGCCGTTCTTCGTGTTCTTCGGCTGGCTGTCGGACAAGATCGGGCGCAAGCCGGTGGTGCTGGCCGGCTGCCTGCTCGCCGCGCTGACCTACTTCCCGATCTTCAAGGCGATCACCCACTACGGCAACCCGGCGATCGAGGCGGCCAGCGTGACGGCGCCGGTGCGGGTGCAGGCCGATCCCGCCGGCTGCAGCGTGCAGATCGACCTGATCGGCAAGAAGGTCTTCACCAGCTCCTGCGACGTGGCCAAGAGCTACCTGGCCAAGCGCGGCGTGCCGTACGAGAACGTCGTCGCCGCGGCGGGCACGCCGGCGGTCGTCTCGATCGGCGGCCAGCAGTTCCCCTCGTTCGAGGGCGGCGCCCTGTCCAAGGCCGATTTCACCGCCCGCAGCAAGGCCTTCGGCGACAGCGTCGGCAAGGCGCTTGCCGCGGCCGGCTACCCGGCCAAGGCCGATCCGGCGCAGACCAACAAGCCGATGCTGGTGCTGCTGCTGACGATCCTGGTGCTCTACGTGACGATGGTCTACGGGCCGATCGCCGCGTGGCTGGTGGAGATGTTCCCCACCAAGATCCGCTACACCTCGATGAGCCTGCCGTACCACATCGGCAACGGCTGGTTCGGCGGCTTCCTGCCCTCGGTGTCGTTCGGCATCGTCGCGGCCACCGGCAATTTCTACGCCGGCCTGTGGTATCCGGTGGCGATCGCCGCGATGACGTTCGTGATCGGCATGCTGTTCGTGCGCGAAACCAAGGACGTGAACCTGCACGACTGAACCCGCGTGTGCCACGGGGAAACGCAGCGGCCCGCGCCGCTGCGTTTTCCTTTGCCGCCATGGGCAGGATGAACCGTCAGGCGCGCTTGACCAGGCCGATCACCACCAGCAGCACGATCGCGCCAATCATCGCGTAGACGATGCTGGTGAGGATCGGGCCGCCGAGGCTGAAGCCGACGCCCAGCGTCGGCAGCAGCCAGCCGGCAAGAAACGCACCGATGATGCCGACCACGATGTTGCCGAGCAGGCCGAAGCCGAAACCACGGACGATCATGCCGGCGAGCCAGCCGGCGATCGCGCCGATGACGAGGAATATGATCAGGCCACTTGCCGTCATCGTGAACTCCCGTTTGGACAAAGGGGCAGGGTCGACGCGTCGTCCACCCAGGTCGCGGCCAGCGTGGGGGAGCCGGTGTGCAGCGATCGTGACGGATATGGAGGCATGATGTCGGTGGCCACGTGGCAAGCGACGGATATGGGAAAACCTGCGTGAAGGCGGCAGCAAGCTATGTCCATGGTGCCAGCCCGCAACCGTTGCTGGGCGACACCGTGGGTGCGCTGATCGACCGCATCGCCGCCGCCTATCCCGAGCGGCCGGCGCTGGTGGTGCGCGCGCAGGGCGTTCGGCTGAACTACCGCGCGTTCCATGCCGCGGTGGAGCGCGCGGCCGCCGGCCTGCTGGCGCTGGGCCTCGAGCGCGGCGACCGCGTCGGCATCTGGTCGCCGAACCGCGCCGAATGGGTGCTGCTGCAGTTCGCCGCGCCGAAGGCCGGGCTGATCCTGGTCAACATCAATCCGGCCTACCGCACGCACGATCTGGAGTATGCGCTGAACAAGGTGGCTTGCCGCGCGCTGGTGCTGCCGCGCCGCTTCAAGACCTCGCACTACCTGGACATCCTCGCCGAACTGGCGCCGGAACTGGCCGCCGGCGCGCCGGGCGAGTTGCACGCGGCGCGGCTGCCTGCGCTGCACGAGGTGATCCTGCTCGACGACGAGCCGGCGCCTGGCACGCGCGGCTGGCGGCAGCTGGTGGAGCTTGGCGATGCCGCGGCGCTGGCGCATCTGCACGCGACCGAACGCGAACTGGGCTTCGACGACCCGGTCAACATCCAGTTCACCTCCGGCACCACCGGCGCGCCGAAGGGCGCCACCCTGACCCACCACAATATCGTCAACAACGGCTGGTTCATCGGCGAGGCGATGCGCCTCACCGAGCACGACCGGCTGTGCATCCCGGTGCCGTTCTACCACTGCTTCGGCATGGTGCTGGGCAACCTCGCCTGCGTCACCCATGGCGCCTGCATGGTGATTCCCGGCGAGGGCTTCGACGCGCTGGCCACGCTGGAGACCGTGGCGGCGGAAAAGTGCACCGGCCTGCACGGCGTGCCCACCATGTTCATCGCCGAACTCGAGCACCCGCGCTTCGCCGAGTTCGACCTGTCCAGCCTGCGTACCGGCATCATGGCCGGCTCGCCGTGCCCGATCGAGGTGATGCGGCGGGTGGTCGGCGAGATGCACCTGGGCGAGATCACCATCGCCTACGGCATGACCGAGACCAGCCCGGTGAGCTTCCAGACCGTGCCCGACGATCCGCTGGAACGCCGCGTCGACAGCGTGGGCCGGATCCATCCGCAGCTGGAGGTGAAGCTGGTCGACGAGCGTGGGCGCATCGTGCCGCGCGGCATGCCGGGCGAACTGTGCACGCGCGGCTACTCGGTGATGCTGGGCTACTGGGAGGACGAGGCGCGCACCCGCGAGGTGGTCGACGAGGCGCGCTGGATGCACACCGGCGACCTCGCGGTGATCGACGCGGACGGCTACTGCCGCATCGTCGGCCGGCTCAAGGACATGATCATCCGCGGCGGCGAGAACGTGTACCCGCGCGAGATCGAGGAGTTCCTGTACGCCCACCCGAAGGTGCTCGACGTGCAGGTGTTCGGCGTGCCCGACGCGAAGTTCGGCGAGCAGGTGTGCGCGTGGATCCGACTGCGCGAAGGCGTCAGCGCCAGCGTGGCCGAGATCCAGGATTACTGCCGCCACCACCTCGCCTACTACAAGGTGCCGCACTACGTGCGTTTCGTCGATGCCTTCCCGATGACGGTGACCGGCAAGGTGCAGAAGTACCTGATGCGCGAGGCGATGGCCGCCGAGCTGGGGCTGTAGGAGCGCACCCTGTGCGCGATGCTCTTGGCCCGATTGACCTCAAAGCATCGCGCACAGGGTGCGCTCCTACCCGTCAGTACCTTACCGATCCGGGCGTTCGTGCTTCAGCGGCACCTTGCCCTCGCGCAGCCGCTTCAGGTCGTACTCGGACAGGCTGTCCCCGCGCGCGCTGCCGGCGATGCGCGCCTGCACGAAGGCCAGCGTGGTGGCGAAGACGCCGATCAGCCCGACCAGCAGCCAGAAGCCCCAGGCGCCGGCGCCGTGGCGGGTGAAGCACAGCATGAACGCGAACACGGTAAAGGCGAACAGCAGCCAGCGCATGAAGTAAGCCCCGACAGGTGAAAGCGCGCCGCCGGCAGCGGCGGACGGCCGCATCATAACGTCGCCATGGCGCGTCCGGCGCGCGCCGGATCACGCCGCGAAAAGATGTCGCGGCGACTGAGACGTCGCCGCGCGACACTGCTCCGATGGATCGCTCCTCGCCATTGCCGACCTCCCCGGAACAGCTCCCCGCGACGCGCCCGCTCAAGGGTCGCGGCGCCGCCTCCAATCCGGAAGGCCGCTTCGAAAGCATCCGTCACCAGGCCGAGGACGACGGCTGGCAGGGCGCTCTGCTGGACGAGGATGCACCGCGCCCGCGCACCGAGGTCACCGAGGAGCGCGCCAAGAGCGTGATCACCCGCAACGACTCGTCCGACATCGCCTTCGAGCAGGCGATGAACCCGTATCGCGGCTGCGAGCACGGTTGCATTTATTGCTTCGCGCGGCCCACGCACAGCTACCTCAACCTCTCGCCCGGGCTGGACTTCGAGACGAAGATCCGCGCCAAAGGCAACCTCGCCGAGGTGCTGCGCGTGGAACTGGCCAGGCCGGGCTACCGGGTCAGCCCCATCAACATCGGCAGCAACACCGACCCCTACCAGCCGATCGAGAAGAAGTGGCGGCTGACCCGCGCCGCGCTGGAACTGCTCGCCGAATGCCACCACCCGTGCACCATCGTGACCAAGAACGCGCTGGTCGAGCGCGACCTCGACATCCTGCAGCCGATGGCGCGCGAGAAGCTGGTGCAGGTGTTCGTCTCGGTCAACTCGCTGGACAACCACCTCGCCGCGAAACTCGAGCCGCGCGCCAGCGCGCCGCACCGGCGGATCCAGGCCATCGCCGCGCTCGCCGCTGCCGGCGTGCCGGTGGGCGTGCTGGCGGCGCCGATCATCCCGGCGCTGAACGACAAGGACATGGAAGCGGTACTCGAACGCGCGCACGAAGCGGGTGCGCGCTGCGCCGGCTACACCACGCTGCGCCTGCCGTGGGAACTGAAAGCCTTGTTCCGCGAATGGCTGGCCCTGCACGTGCCGCAGCGCGCCGAACACGTGATGAGCCTGGTGCGGCAGATGAACGGCGGCCGCGACTACGACAGCGACTTCCGCACCCGCATGCGCGGCCAGGGCGTGTTCGCCGACCTGCTGCGCCGCCGCTTCGAAGTCGCCTGCCGCAAGCACGGCTTCGTCCGCGCCCGCGAACTCACCCTCGATACCTCGCGCTTCGTGCCGCCGCGCAAGCCGTCGCCGCAGGGCGAGTTGTTCTGATGTTTGCCGATCAATCGATCTCGACACCGCGGTAGAAGCGCTTGTGCGCCAGCGCCAGCATCGCCCCGTCTTCATGAGTGTCGCCGTAGGCGTAGCACTGGTCGTAGGTGGCAAGGTCGTGGCGTTCGCACACGCGGCGAGCCTTTTCCTCACCCACACATTGGGCACCGTGGTAGCGGCCGGTGAGGCGCCCGGCGCGAGTTTCCATCGTGGAGCAGATCAATTCCAGGCCGTGCTGCCTGCACCACGGCGCGAGGTAGAAGTCGAGGCCGCCGGATACCAACACCACGATGTCGCCCTGCGCTCGATGCCAGGCGGTGCGCTGCATGGCTTCGGGGCGAAGCAGACCGGGCAGGAACTCGGCGGCGAAGCGTTCGCCGGCCGCATGGGCGTGCGCGGCCGGCACACCCCGGAAACCGAAGGCGGCGACGTGATGGCGGATGCGCGTGCCGGAGACAAGGCCCAGCTTGTAGCCGGCCAGCATCGGCGCGAACAACGGTGCGCCCAGCGCTCGTCGCAGCGGCGTCACTGCGCAGCGCATGAAGTCGCCGAAGGTCTCGCGCGTGGTGATGGTGCCGTCGAAGTCGAACAGGGCGAGGTTCATGGGATGTCGTCCGTGGCGTTGAAACCGGCGCCGATGGCAGGGAGGGAGGCGACTGGCCCGCGCGATGCGACCGCACGTCCACCCCTCCCGGTGGGAGACGGACACCGGCGTCTACTTGCTCGCCGGCAGGTACTTCGCGAACCACGCCAACGCCCGCTGCAGCACGTCGCGCTGGTGCGCGGGATCGACGAAGTGGTGGCCTTCGTTCGGGTACACCACCAGCGAGGTCGGCACGTTCTGCGCGCGCAGCGCATGCCACATCTCGAACGACTGCGGCGCCGGGCATTCGGCGTCGCGGTCGCCAACCACGATCAGCATCGGGGTTTTCACCTGCTTGATGAAATTTATCGCCGAGCTCTTCGCGTACACCGCCGGGTCGTCGTAGACGCTGGCGCCGAAGAACGGCGGCATCCACTGGTCGATCAGGTTCTGGCCGTAGTAGCTCTGCCAGTTCGAGATGCCGGCGCCGGCCACCACGGCGCGGAAGCGCTGCGTCTGCGTGGGCGCGAACATGCTCATGAAGCCGCCGTAGCTCCAGCCGGTGAGGCCGAGCCGCTGGTCGTCCACCGGGACCTTCTTCTCTACCGCGTCGACGCCGGCGAGGAGGTCGCGCAGGTCGCCGTGGCCGAAGTCCTTGCGGTTCGCCTGCACGAACCGCTCGCCCTGGCCGAAGCTGCCGCGCGGATTCGGCATGAACACGAAATAGCCCAAGGCCGCCAGCGGCGCGCCGCCGTAACCGACGCCGGGCCAGCGCGGGATCACCGCGCTGGACGGGCCGCCATGCACCACCACGATCATCGGGTAGCGCTTCTTCGCGTCGTAGTTGGCCGGATACAGCAGCCAGCCCTGCACGTGGAAGCCCTCGTTGTTCCACTCCACCGATTCGGCCTTGCCCCAGGCCGGTTTCAGCGCGGCGTTGAGCGCGGTGACCGCCGGCGGCGGCGTGCGGTCGAACGCGCCGGCGTGCACTTCGGCGGCGGTCGCGTAGGAGCTTTGCACGAACGCGATGCGCTTGAGGTCGGCCGACAGCGACATCGCCATCGACGCGCTGCCGTCGCCGATGCTGGCCGGCACCGTGAAGTGCACACCTTGCTGCTGCGCGCGGTCGCCGGTGACGGCGTAATCCGCCAGCTGGCTCTGGCCGTTGCTGACCTGGCTGACCAGCAGCGATTGCGGCCCGCTCCAACGCAGCCACACGGGCGTGACGCGGATGCCGGGGGTGAGTTCGACCGGCGTGCCGCCATCGGTGGCTGCCGCGTAGATGTCGCCGCCGGTGGCGCCCTGGTCGCTCATCAGGCCGCCGATGAAGGCGATCCGCGACGCATCCGGCGACCAGCGCGGCAGGGCGATCTGCAGGCCATGCAGCGAGCCGCTGGCGGCGTCGGCGGGATCGACCAGCACGCCGGCGTCGGCGCCGGGTTGCGCCGGCTGCACGTAGAGCTTGGCGATCCACCAGTTGTTGTCGCCCGGCGGCGGCGCGGCGGTGTAGGCGATGCGCGAGCCGTCCGGCGACCAGTCGAATTCGTAGGCGTACAGGCTGGCCGGCGTGAGTTCGTGCAGCACGCCACTGGCCATGTCGAGGCTGGCCACGCGCTGCACTTCCACCCCGCTCACGCCGATCTCGCCGGCGGCCGGCTTGGCCGCGGCCACCGCGCTGGCGTGGCGGGTGGCGCCGGGCACGTAGAGGAAGCCGAGCGACTTGCCGTCGGCGGTCCACTGCAGCGAACGCACGTAGCCTTGCAGCTCGGCCAGCCGCGCCGGCGCGCCGTTGCCGCGCGTATCGGCGAGATAAATGGCGTTCTGCATGACCTTGGTGCTGGTGAGGTCGACGTGGCAGTTGGCGATGAAGGCGAGGTGGCGCGAATCGGGCGCCCAGGCGATGCCGGATTCGGCGCACTCGCCCGGCTTGGCCGCGGCACTCACGCGATGCGCATGGCGACCGTCGGCGTCGGCCCGCTCGATCGCCGGCTTGCCGTCGCGCTCGATCACCCACGCCAGCTGCTTGCCGTCCGGCGAGATCGCCACCGCCTGGATCGACTGCGCCTTGCCCAGCTGGGCCAGCACCTGCTCGATGCGCGGGTCGACCGCAGGTGCGGCGGCGAAGGCGGCCGGCGCCAGCGCGAGGGCCAGCAGCAGCAAGGGAGCGGGCAGGTACGCGCGTTTCGACATGGGGGGATTCCGGTGTGGGGAAAACCCGACGCTACAGCCCGGGCATCATCCGCGCCAAGTGCGGGACGGCACGGCCGGCCGCGCTCAGCGCGCGGCGGTGGCGGCGGCCTGGCGCGTTGCCGTCAGCGCGGCGAGCTTGGCGCGGATCGCGGGGATCGCCGCCAGTGCGGCCTTCTCGCCGGCCAGGATGGCCTGGTTCTTCTGTTCGAAATCGGTGGGGCCGATGCCGCGCAGGTCGGGCCGGATCACCACGTCGGCGCGCGCGCTTTCCTGCGCGGCCAGCTGCCGGCCCATGATGGCGATGGACTGGCCGACGATGCCCACCATGCCTTGCGGGTTGCTGCCGTCCGGCGCGGCGGAGATGTCCACCGCGATCACGAAGTCGGCGCCGAGCTGGCGCGCCGCATCGATCGGGATCGGGCTGACCACACCGCCGTCGACGTAGTGCTTGCCGCGGATCTCGACCGGCTCGAACACGCCGGGAACCGCGGACGACGCGCGCACCGCGCGGCCGGTGTCGCCGCGCACGAACATCGTGCGCGCGCCGGTTTCCAGCTCGGTGGCCACTGCGGCGAACGGCAGCTTCAGCTGCTCGATCGGCTGCCTGTGCAGCAGCTGGTTGACGTAGTCCTGCAGCGCCTGGCCCCGCACCAGGCCGCCGGAAAACAGCCGCACGTCGCGGATCTTCGCCTCGTCCAGGCCGAACGCGGTCTGCTGCAGCGCGAACGGATCCATGCCGCTGGCGTACAGCGCGCCGACCACGCTGCCGGCGCTGGTGCCGGCGACCACGTCCGGGTGGATGCCACTGGCCTCCAGCATCTTGATCACGCCGATGTGCGCGAAGCCCTTCGCCGCGCCGCCGCCGAGCGCCAGGCCGATCTTCAGCTTCACCGGCGCCGGCGCCACGACCGGCGGTGGCGCGGGCTTGCTGGCGTGGAAACAGGCGCTCAACAGGAGCGCGGCAAGCACCGGCAGCAGGCGATGGAAGGGCATGTGGTGGTCTATTGGGAAGAGAGTGGTTGCGAGTCTATGGCTGGAACGTGGCGCTGACAGGGCACAGGACAGGCCGCGTTGTTGCTTTGGCTCCTGCCCCTGCTTGCCCCAAAGGGACTTCCTTAGGTCGCAGGGGGAGGCAGGCGACTGAAGGGAGTCCTTCAGGTGAGGGGGTGAAGCTTTTGATCTTGGCTCGAGGCGAAGAGCGACCCCACCCCAACCCTCCCCTGCTTGCAGGGGAGGGAGCAGAACTAGAGAGCAAAACGTCAGCCCAGCGCGCCGTCGGCCTCCCGGTGGTAGTGCGTGGCCAGCTCGACCTCCTGCTTCGAGCCGAGGAACACCGGCACGCGCTGGTGCAGGCCGGTCGGCTGCAGTCCCATGATGCGCTGGCGGCCGGTGGTGGCGGCGCCGCCGGCCTGTTCGACGATGAAGGCCATCGGGTTGGCCTCGTACATAAGGCGCAGCTTGCCGCCCTTGTCGACGATCTTCGCGTCCAGCGGGTAATAGAACACGCCGCCGCGGGTCACGATGCGGTGCACGTCGGCCACCATCGAGGCAACCCAGCGCATGTTGAAGTCCTTGCCGCGCGGGCCTTCCTTGCCGGCCAGCAGCTCGCCGATGTAGCGCTGCATCGGCGCCTGCCAGTGGCGCTGGTTCGACATGTTGATGGCGAACTCGGCGGTCTGCTCGGGAATGCGGATGCCGCGGCGGCTGAGGATGAAGCTGCCGACCTCGCGGTCCAGCGTGAACTCGTGGGTGCCGTGGCCGAAGGTGAGCACCAATACGGTGGACGGGCCGTACACCACGTAGCCGGCGGCGAGCTGGGTGGTGCCCGGCTGCAGGAAGTGCTCGGCCTTCGGTTCGGTCACGCCGTCCGGGCAGCGCAGCACCGAGAAGATGGTGCCGACCGAGATGTTCACGTCGATGTTCGAACTGCCGTCCAGCGGGTCGAACAGCAGCAGGTGCTGGCCCTTCGGGTAGCCGTCCGGGATCTGCTGCGGGTCTTCCATCTCCTCCGAGGCGCAGGCGGCGAGGTGGCCACCCCAGGCGTTCGCCTCCAGCAGGATCTCGTTGGAGATCACGTCCAGCTTCTTCTGCGCCTCGCCCTGGATGTTCATGCTGACGGAATCGGCGGTGCCGGCCATGCCCAGCACGCCGCCCAGCGCGCCCTTGCCGGTGGCCACGCCGATGCGCTTGCAGGCGCGCGCGACCACTTCGATCAGCAGCGAAAGTTCGGCGTTGATGTGGCCGGCGCGGCGTTCCTCGATCAGGAACTGGATCAGCGAGACGGGTTTCATGTCGGGTCCATGGCAAGAGGAAGCGCCATTGTCCCGGCTCCGGCTGAACGGTGCCAGCCCGGCGGCCCGCGCGCCCGCATCCGGCCCGGCTGCTGACATCACGTTGGCAGCAAGAGGTGGGCAAGCTGTACCTCCATAGCGGAGGGACACGACATGCGCGACACGGTTTATTTCCTGGTGTTCGACGGCTTCGCCGACTGGCAGGCCGCGCTGGCACTGTGCGAGATCCGCCGGCCCGGCGACTGGCAGGTGCAGGCGGCGGGCTTCTCGATGGCGCCGGTGGTCTCGATGGGCGGCCTGAGCGTGCAGCCCGAGCTGTCGCTGGCCCAGCTCGACCCCCGGCGCGCGGCCTTGCTGATCGTGCCCGGCGGCCACCTGTGGCAGCGCGGCGAGGGTGCGCCGGCGGTGGCGGCGATCCGCCAACTGCACGCCGCGGGCGCGCCGGTGGCGGCGATCGACAGCGGCGTGCTGGCGCTGGCCCGCGCCGGCCTGCTCGACCATTGCCGCCACACCGGCAACTGGAACGGCCAGATCGCGGCCCAGGTGCCGGGCTACGCCGGCGCCGACCAGTACGACAGCGAGGTGCTGGCGGTCAGCGACGGCGGCGTGATCAGCGCCAGCCATCTGGGCAGCGTGGAGTTCGCGCGCGAGGTGATCCGTACGCTGGACCTGTACAGCCCCGGCGACCGCGAGCACTGGTACCGCCTGTTCAAGCACGCCCAGCTGCCGCCGTGGTGCGTCGGCGAAGCCGTGGCGACGGCATGAGGAGCCCATCATGAAACCGATGCTGCAACGCGTACTCATGGCCTACCGCCCGCTCTATCTCAACGGCCTGCTGCTGGACGGGCAGTACAAGCTGCCCAAGGCGGCCCCGGCGGATGCCGCCGGCACCCCGCGTGCGCGCCGGCGCAGCCTGCTGGCCGCGCTGACCCACATCGTCTTCCACCCCCGCGGCCAGTGATGCCCGGGACCCGCCACGACGACCGGGCGCCGGCGCCGTACCTCCGATTCCGACCACGCCGACCCACGGGGTTTTCATGATCATCGACCACATCAGCCTGCCGGGCAGCGACCTCGCCCGCAGCTGCGCCTTCTTCGGCCAGGCGCTGGCCCCGCTGGGCATCGCCGTGGTGAAGGAATACCCCGGCGCGATCGGGATGGGCCGCGACGAGCCGGAGTTCTGGCTGGTCGAGGGTCCGGCTGCACCGACCCCGCTGCACGTGGCCTTCGTCGCCGGCAACCGCGCGCAGGTGGATGCCTTCCACACGGCCGCGCTGCTCGCCGGCGCCAGCGACAACGGCGCGCCGGGCCTGCGCACGCACTATCACGCGAACTACTACGCCGCCGTCGTGATCGGCCCGGACGGGCACAACATCGAGGCGGTCTGCCAGCTTCCGCAGGACTGAACCTCCACCTCGGCCAGGAGCACCCGGCATGGACACGACACCCCGCGTCACCTTCTTCCATTCGCCACAGAGCCGCTCCGCCGGCACCCGCGCGCTGCTCGAGGAACTCGGCGTCGACTACGACCTGCACGTGCTCAACCTGAAGGCCGGCGAGCAGCGTGGGCCGGCGTATCTCGCGGTCAACCCGATGGGCAAGGTGCCGGCGATCCATCACGGCGGCGCGCTGATCACCGAACAGCCGGCGGTGTTCATCTACCTGGCCGATCTCTACCCTTCGGCAAAACTGGCACCGCCGCTCGGCGACCCGCTGCGCGGGCCGTACCTGCGCTGGCTGGTGTTCTACGGCTCGTGCTTCGAGCCGGCAGTGCTCGACAAGGCGATGCAGCGCGAACCGGCACCGCCCTCGACCTGCGGCTACGGCGACTACGGCACCATGCTGAAGACGCTCACCGACCAGCTCGAACGCGGTCCCTGGCTGCTCGGCGACACGTTCAGCGCGGCCGACGTGCTGTGGGGTACCGCGCTGAACTGGACGGCGATGTTCAAGCTGGTGCCGGAGTTGCCGGTGATCCGTGCGTATATCGATCGGGTGCTCGCGCGCCCGGCGATGCAGCGCGCCGCGTCGAAGGATGCCGAACTGGCGGCCACGCAGGCAGCCTGATGCCGATCGGGCTCGGTGCGATGAGTCGTGACATTCGGCGCTGTTCGCCGCCGCCGGTCTCGGCGATGATGCACGGATGCGTCGAGCCGATCGCCTGTTCCTCATCATCCACGCCCTGCGTGGCCGGCGCACCGCGCTGCAGGCGCGCTCGCTGGCGCAGACGCTGGGCGTGTCGCTGCGCACGGTGTACCGCGACGTCGCCGACCTGCAGTTGTCCGGCGTGCCGATCGAGGGCGAGGCCGGCGTGGGCTACGTGCTGCGCAAGGGTTCGGACATCCCGCCGCTGATGTTCACCGCGAACGAACTCGAGGCGCTGGTGGTCGGCACGCGATTCGTGCAGGCCTTCGCCGGCGACAGGCTGGCCGGCGATGCCCGGGCGGCGCTGCTGAAGATCGAGGCGGTGCTGCCGCCGGAGCTGCGCGAGCGCGCCGCGCGCACGCGCATCTATGCGCCGGTCTGGCGCGACGAGTACAAGCTCGCGTTCGCCGCCCGCATCGACCGGCTGCATGCGGCCATCGAGGCGCGCCGGGTGCTGCAGCTGACCTACAGCGATGAAGGCGGCAACGTCAGCCGGCGCGAGGTCGAGCCGCTGTGCCTGGCCTTCTGGGGCGGCAAGTGGACGCTCGGCACGTGGTGCCGGCTGCGCGAGAATTTCCGCAATTTCCGCCCCGACCGCATCGACGAACTCGCCGAGACCGGCGAGGTGTTCGCCGACCGGACCGGCCGCAACCTGGACGCCTACCTGCAATCGATGCGCGGCTACTACGCCGGCATGGAATAGCCGTCCGTCCGCGCAGAAACTTGCGCGGCGCAGCGGGCTCTTATCGGCACGACCCGGCTCGGGTACGCTCGGCGGCACGGCATCTGCCCGGAGGAGTCATGCCATGTCGTCAGGCCTGCGTCACCCGTTGTTGTCGATCGCCCCGGCCAAGCTGCGGCCGACCCAGCTCACCGTAGGCCAGGCCGAGGTCGCGGGCAAGCGCGCGGAGTGGGAAAAGCTCGGCAGGAAGAAGCGCAAGGAGCTGATCCAGCAGCACTGGTTCCCCGGCGTGCTGGGGCCGAAGCAGCGCGTCTACATCGTCGATCACCATCACCTCGGGCTGGCCCTGCTGGAAGAGGGGGTGAACAGCGTGCCGGTGATGATCCAGCGCGATTTCTCCTGGCTGGAGCCGGACGTGTTCTGGCGCACGATGGAGTTCAACCGCTGGGCGCATCCGTACGACCAGCACGGCACCCGCGTCGACTACGCCGCGATCCCGGCCAGCCTCGCCGAGATGGCCGACGATCCCTACCGCACCCTCGCCGCGCGGGTGCGCACGGCCGGCGGCTGCGCGAAGGACGCCACGCCCTACGCGGAGTTCCTGTGGGCGGATTTCTACCGCCGCCGCCTCAAACTGCCGGGCGGCAAGGTCGGCGCGAAGGTGCTGCAGCAGGCCCTGCTGCTGGCGCACAGCCATGACACGGCGTACCTGCCGGGCTGGAGCGGGCTGATCGAATGAACGCGGGCCCGGCACCTGCGTCCGCGGCGGGTTCCACCTTCGGCGTCGATGTCCTGGCCGGCGTGTCGATCGCCGGCCTGCTGCTGCCCGAGGCGGTGGCGTACTCCGGCATCGCCGGGCTGCCGCCGCAGGCCGGCGTGATCGGCCTGTTCGCCGGCCTGGCCTGCTACGGCCTGATCGGCCGCAGCCGCTACGCGGTCGTCTCGGCGACCTCGTCCTCGGCGGCGGTGCTGGCGGCGGCGACGCTGGCGCTGGCCGGCGGCGACGGCGCGCAGCGCCTCGTCACCGCGGCGATGCTGGTGGTACTGGCCGGCGCCAGCTTCCTGCTGGCCGGGGCGGCCCGGCTGGGTGCGCTGTCGAACCTGATCGCGCGGCCGGTGCTACGCGGCTACGCGTTCGGCCTGGCCTGGGTGATCGCGGTGAAGCAGCTGCCGCACGTGTTCGGGGTGTCCACCCGGCACGGCGATGTCGCGCGGGTGCTGGTCGAACTGGTCGAACAGTTCCGGCAGTGGCAACCGGCCGCGATCGCCGCCGGCGCGGCCGCCCTCGGCCTGCTGTTCCTGTGCGGGCGGCTGCGGCGGCTGCCGGGCAGCCTGCTGGTGATCGTGCTCGGCATCGCCGCCTCCGGCTGGCTGGCCGGGCAGGGCGTGGCGCTGGTCGGGCCGGTGCATCTGGCCCTGGCGTGGACGGCACCGGCCTGGCCGGACTCGTCGCAGTGGCTGCCGAACGTCGAGCTGGCGGCGGCGCTGATGCTGATCCTGTACGCCGAGTCGTACAGCGCCATCCGCAGCTTCGCGCTGAAGCACGGGGACGAGGTGCGGCCGAACCGCGACCTGGTCGCGCTCGGCTTGGCGAATGTCGTCTCGGGCCTGTTCCACGGCATGCCGGTCGGCGCGGGCTACTCGGCCACCTCGGCGAACGAGGCGGCCGGCGCGCAGTCGCGGCTGGCCGGGCTGGTGGCGGCGGCCACCGTGCTGCTGCTGGTGTTGCTGTTCCTGCGCTGGATCGAGCGCATCCCCGAGCCGGTGCTGGCGGCGATCGTGATCCACGCGGTGAGCAAGTCGTGGCGGCTGGCGGTGTTCCGGCCGTACCTGCAATGGCGGCGCGACCGGCTGGTGGCGCTGGCCGCCGTGCTGGCCGTGCTTGCCCTGGGCGTGCTGAACGGCCTGCTGTCCGCGATCGCGTTCAGCCTGGTGCTGCTGCTGCGCCAGCTGGCGACGCCGCGGATCAGCGTGCTCGGCCGGCTCGCCGACAGCCACGATTTCATCGACACGAAGCAGCACCAGGCGGCGCGCGAGCAGCCCGGCATGGTGATCCTGCGGCCGGAGGAACCGCTGTTCTTCGCCAATGCGGAACCGACGCTGGCGCTGGCGCGCGAGCGGGTCGGCGAGCGCGGCGGCATCCGGGTGGTGGTGCTCAGCCTGGAGGAGTCGCCGGACCTGGACGGCACCACCGTGGAGGCGCTGGCGGATTTCGCCGCCTGGCTGGAGGCTCGTGGGATCGCCCTGCGCGTGGCACGATTGAAGGATGCCGTGCACGCGCTGCTGCTGCGCGCGGCCTTGCCCCAGCTGCCGCCCGCGGCGCTGGCCTATTGGAGCGTGGCGGATGCGGCCAAGCCGCCTGCCACGCCGTCACCGGCGGAAGGAACGGATTCGTGAGCATGGCAACGAGAATGGCGTGGCTGGGCCTGGGCGCGCTGGTCCTGGCGGTGCCGGCATGGGCCGGGCAGGACGCGGCGGCCCGCTTCCGGCAGATCTACCAGCAGGAATGGAGCTGGCGCAGCGCGCAGTCCGGCGTGCTCGCCTCCGGCGAGGCGCAGCCGAACGCTGGCCGGCTGGACAACGTCGACGCGGCCAGCCAGCAGCGCCGGCTGGACTACTGGCAAAAGGTGATGGAGCGGCTCGGCGCGATCGATCCGCAGCAGCTCTCCGCCGAAGACCAGGTCAACTACGCGGTGTACCGCGCGCAGATCCGCAACCTGCTCGCCGCGCAGCGGTTCAAGGCGTGGCAGATGCCGTTCAACAGCGACTCGGCGTTCTGGTCGGACATCGGCTACGTGCTGGGTGGTGACCGCCTGCGCACGGCCGACGACTACCAGCGCTACCTCGACCGGCTGGACCAGATCCCGGCCTATTTCGACCAGCAGATCGCCAACATGCGCGCCGGCCTCAAGCGCGGCTTCAGCGTGCCGCGCGCGGTGCTGCGCGGGCGCGACGCGTCGATCGCCGCGGTGGCCGAGCTGAAGGATCCGACCCGGAGCAGTTTCTACGCGCCGTTCAAGCAGTTGCCGGCGACGATCCCCGCCGACCAGGCGCAGGCGCTGCAAGGCCGGGCGCTGCAGCGGATCCGCGACGAGGTGATCCCCGCCTACGCGAAGCTGCTGGCGTTCTTCCGCAACGAGTACGTGCCGCGGGCGCGCACCACGCTGGCGGCCGAGGCGCTGCCCGACGGCAAGGCCTACTACCGCCAGCAGATCCGCGAGTACACCACGCTCGAACTCGACCCGGACGAGATCCACCGCATCGGCCTCGAACAGGTGGCGAAGATCCACGCGCAGATGCTGGAGGCGATGCAGGACACCGGCTACAAGGGCAGCTTCGCCGGCTTCCTGAAATTCCTGCGCACCGACCCGCAGTTCCACGCGAAGACGCCGGACGAACTGCTGATGCGCAGCGCCTGGGTGGCCAAGCAGGTGGACGGCCAGATGCCGCGCTACTTCGGCCACCTGCCGCGCGCGCACTTCACCATCCAGCCGGTGCCGGCCGACATCGCGCCGTACTACACCTCCGGCCGCGGCGGCGCCGACGTCTACCTGGTCAACACCTACGACCTCGGCTCGCGGCCGCTGTTCAACGTGCCGGCGCTGACCCTGCACGAGAGCTATCCCGGCCACGCGCTGCAGCTGGAACTGGCCGACGAGCAGCACGACCAGCCCGTGTTCCGTCGCAACGGCTACATTTCCGCCTACGGCGAAGGCTGGGGGCTGTACTCGGAATACCTCGGCAACGAGATGGGCATCTACCACACGCCGTACGAGCGCTTCGGCTACCTCACCTACCAGATGTGGCGCGCCTGCCGGCTGGTGGTCGACACCGGCGTGCACCACCTCGGCTGGACCCGCGCGCAGGCGATCGACTACCTCACCGTCAATACCGCGCTGTCCGCGCGGGAGATCGCCAACGAGGTGGACCGCTACATCAGCTGGCCGGGCCAGGCGCTGTCGTACGAGCTGGGCTACCTGAAGCTCCGCGAGCTGCGCGCGAAGGCGGAGCAGGCGCTGGGCGCGAAGTTCGACCTCCGCCACTTCCACGACACCGTGCTGCAGCTGGGCTCGGTGCCGCTGCCGGTGCTGGAGCAGCGCATCGGTCGCTTCATCGCCGAGGGTGGCCCGGAGCCGGACTACGGCTGCGACTGCGCGAAGGCGAGGGGCGTTTCAGGGCATTGAACCCGAAGCGGCGGCTCGCTGGCTTTTACTACATCTATGAAGTAATATTTCACACAACTTCACAGGGAGAGCGAGTGCCATGGCTGCTCATTCGACCCGCATCACCGAAGCCGCGCCACGGTATGCAGCGCCGGATACGCTCGCCGACCCGGCGCTGCGCGCGTTCTTCAAGCTTGCCGAGCACTGGAAGCTGCGCATCGCCGACCAGCGCAAGCTGCTCGGCGACCCGCCGGAATCGACCTTCTACAAGTGGAAGCGCCAGCAGGGCGGCGCCCTGGGGCGCGACACGCTGGAGCGGATCAGCTACCTGCTCGGCATCTGGAAGTCGCTGCAGATCCTGTTCCCCGACCCGGCCCAGGCCGATGCCTGGCTGCACAAGCCGAGCACGGCGCCGCTGTTCGGCGGCCACTCCGCGCTGGAGCGCATGCTGTCGGGCAACGTGGCCGACCTCTACGTGGTGCGCCAGTACCTGGACGCGCAGCGTGGCTGAGCGGCGCCGTGTCTCGCGTCGCACGCGGCGATACGTTTATCAGCGATGCTGCAACCCCTGTAGGAGCGCACCCTGTGCGCGATGCTCTTCGTCACGCCGCGAGAAAGGCATCGCGCACAGGGTGCGCTCCTACAAGGGCTCGCACAGCCCATGGAGAGCCGATGACGAGCGATCTGCCACCGCTGAAACGCATCCGCTGGAACCAGGCGTTTCGCATCGTACCCAGTCGGTTTCCGCCGATCGGCATCTATGACCGCGTGGCTGATCCGGCCGATCTCGATGCGGTGTTCGCGCTGGAGGCGATGACCAACCCGCGTCTGCGCCAGGAAGCCGGCGTACTACGCCAGGTGCCAAAGGAGCGGCGCCTCAGTGGGCCCGGCTCGACCCCGGTGATGGCCGTGTTCACCCATCTGAACCCGGAGGGCAGCCGCTTTTCCGACGGCACGTGGGGCGTGTTCTACGCCGCGCATGACGTGGCCACCGCGGTCGAGGAAACCGTGTACCACCGCGAGCGCTTCCTCGCCGCCACCGCCGAGCCGGCCTGCGAGATCCAGATGCGCTGCTACCGCACCGGCGTCGACAGCCGGCTGCACGACATCCGCGGCGGCTGGGTCGCCGCGCACGATCCGGACAGCTACGCCGCCAGCGTCATGCTGGCCCGTGAACTGCGGGGCGCCGACTCCAACGGCATCGTCTACGACAGCGCACGGCATCGCGGCGGCGAATGCCTGGCCGCGTTCCATCCCGACGTGGTGGCGCCGTGCGTGCAGGCGCAGCATTTGGTCTATCGCTGGAACGGCGCGCGCATCGCGCAGGTGCTGTCGGTTTCGGAATTGCCGCGGCCGCGCTAGCCTGCGGGCGGAACCGACGAGGCGAGCCGATGAAGATCCCGCGCAAACTGCTGCTGATCCTGTTGCTGTGGCCGTTGCTGGCGGCGGCGCGCGACAACCGCGAGAACGACCACGCGCAGTGGAACGCGGAGATCGCCGCGTTCCAGGCCGGCGACCAGGTACATCCGCCGCCGGCCGGCGCGGTGCTGTTCATCGGCAGCTCCTCGATCCGCATGTGGACCTCGCTGGCCGCGGATTTCCCGCGGGTGCGCACGATCAACCGCGGCTTCGGCGGCTCCGAGATCGACGACGCCACCTTTTTCGCCCAGCGCATCGTGGCGCCGTACCACCCGCGCGCGATCGTGATGTATGCCGGCGACAACGACCTGCAGGATGGCGACAGCCCGGCGCACGTGCGCGACGACTTCGCCGCCTTCGTGCGCAAGGCGCGCTCATTCGATCCCGGCGTGCCGATCGCGTTCATCGCGATCAAGCCCAGCGTGGCGCGCCGGGCGCTGCTGCCGAGGATCCGCGAGGCGAATGCGCTGGTGCGCCAGTATGCGGCCACCCAGCGCGGTGTCGCCTATCTGGATGTGTTCACGCCGATGCTCGGCAAGGACGGCAGGCCGCAGTCGCAGTGGTTCATCGCCGACGGCCTGCACATGAACCGCCAGGGCTATGCGCTGTGGGTCGAGGTGGTGAAACCGTGGCTGGACGCGACGCTGCGCTGACCCGGCGGCTCAGGTATCCGCGTTGGTGGCCCAGCCCACGCGATCGCCGCGAGTGAACACGCGATCGCCGCCCAGCACGTCGCCGGCCGCATGCACGGGCTGTTGCCTGAGCTTCGCGTAGATCGGCGTGAAGTCGGGATGCGTCGCCTCGAACAGCTGCTCGAAGCTGTCGATCACGAAGTAGGTCTGCTGGTAGGTGTCGATGCGGTAGCGCGTGCTCATCACGCGCTCCAGGCCGAAGCCGATGCGGTTCGGCGAGGGCGAGTCCAGGCAGTAGATCGACTCACCCTTGGAGCTGACGATGCCGGCGCCGTAGATGCGCATGCCTTCGCTGGTGTTGATCAGGCCGAACTCCACCGTGTACCAGTACAGCCGAGTGAGGTTCATCAGCGCCTCGGGGCCGATCGCGAACGCCTTCATGCCGCCGCGGCCGTAGGCCTGCATGTAGTCGGCGAACACCGGGTTGAGCAGCAGCGGCACGTGGCCGAACAGGTCGTGGAACAGGTCCGGTTCGCTGAGGTAGTCGAGCTGGTCGGGCTTGCGGATCCACCAGCTGACCGGGAAGCGGCGGTTGGCCAGGTGGTCGAAGAACACCTCGTCCGGCAGCAGGCCTTCCACCGCGACCAGCTCCCAGCCGGTGCTGGCGCCGAGCACCTTGTTCAGCTCGGCGAACTTCGGGATGCCGCCGTCGCCGAGGCCGAAGCGCTCCACGCCGGCCATGAACTCCTTGCAGGCACGCCCGGGCAGCAGCTCGCGTTGGCGCTTGAACAAGGTGTCCCACACCTCGTGGTCGGTCTTGCTATAGCTGGCCCATGGCTGCTCGACCACGCCGGTGGCGTACACCGGCACGTAGCCGCGGTCGGTCTGCTGATGTTCGACTTTGCGTGGCGTGTCCATGGGCTCGACTCCGGTGCGGCTTGGGGCAAGCCACAGCATACGGCGGTTTCGTCGCAGCAGGGTTGTTTTATTGCCTTGATTCGCCGGTTTAATGCACTATTCTTGCATCTGATAACGAAGCAATTGAGGTTTATTGCGCATGACGATGCTCGACCGTACCGACCTGCGCATGCTGGCCGTGCTGCAGGGCGAGGGCCGCATCACCAATGCCGAGCTGGCCGAACGGGTCAGCCTGTCGCCATCGGCGTGCCTGCGCCGGCTGCAGCGGCTGGAGGCGGACGGAGTGATCACCGGCTATGCCGCCCAGGTCGACCCGCAGGCGGTGGGGCTGGGCCTGCAGGCCTTCGTGCGCGTGCAACTGGTGAAGCACGAGGCAGTGGTGATCGAGCGTTTCGTCGAGCGCGTCAACGGCTGGGACGAAGTGGTGGCCTGCCACGCGCTCACCGGCGACATGGACTACCTGTTGCACGTCCACGTGGCCGACCTCAAGGATTTCTCGCGCTTCCTGCTCGACCACCTGCTGAACGCGGCGGGGGTGGCCGATGTCAACTCCAGCTTCGTGCTGCGCACGGTGAAGCGCTCGCCGTCGCTGCCATTGGCGCAGCTGGAGCGCTGAAGCTCAGGCGGCCTCGACGACCGGGATCAGCGGCGCGCCGTCGTGGCGCCGACGGATGCGCAGGGCGAGGAAGGCGGCAACGACGCCGGTGGCGCCGGCAATCACGAAGGGCGTGAGATAGCTGCCCAGCTGCACGCGCAGCACGCCGGCCATGAACGCGGCCACGGCGGCGCCGACCTGATGGCCGGCCACCACCCAGCCGAACACCACTGGCGCGTCGCGCTCGCCGAACGCATCGGTGGTGAGGCGCAGCGTGGGTGGCACGGTGGCGATCCAGTCCAGCCCGTAGAACACGCCGAACAGCGACAGGCTGTACAGCGAGAAATCGGAGTACGGCAGATAGATGAGCGATAGCCCGCGCAGGCCGTAATAGGCGAACAGCAGCTTGCGCGGATCGACGCGATCGGTGAGCCAGCCCGAGGCGGTCGTGCCGAACAGGTCGAAGATGCCCATCATCGCCAGCAATCCGGCCGCGCGCACCTCCGGAATGCCATGGTCGCCGCACAGCGCGATGAAGTGCGTGCCGATCAGGCCGTTGGTGGTGAAGCCGCAGACGAAGAAGGTGGCGAACAGGTACCAGAACGCGCCGCGCCGGCTGGCCCGCCGCAAGGTACCCAGGGTCAGCGCCAGCAGGTTGCCGCCTGGCGCCCCGGCGTCGGCCGGCTCGTCCGGACCGGCGCCGTAGCGGGTCAGGCCGATGTCGGCAGGCCGTTCCGGCAACAGCCACAGCACCAGCGGCACCAGCGCGGCACAGCAGGCGGCGATGGTCAGCACCACCGTGCGCCAGCTGGCGTACTCGGCGATGGCGGCCAGGCCCGGCAGGAAGATCAGGGTGCCGGTGGCGGTGCTGGCGGTCAGCAGGCCCATCATCAGGCCGCGATGGCTGCTGAACCAGCGGCCGACCACGGTGGCGCCGAGCACCACCGCGACGCAGCCGGTGCCGGTGCCGGACAATACGCCCCAGCTCAGCAGCAACTGCCATGGCCGGGTCATCGCGGCGCTGCCGGCGGCCGCCAGCGCCATCATCGACAGCGCGCCGAGCAACACGCGGCGGATGCCGAAGCGCTGCATCAGCGCCGCGGCGAATGGGCCCACCAGCCCGTACAGCAGGATGCCGACCGCGGCGGCGGTCGAGATGCTGTCCCGGCTCCAGCCGAAGGCACGGCCCAGCGGCAGCATCAGCACGCCCGGCGTGGCGCGCATGCCGGCCGAGACGAGCAGGGCGAGGAACACCACGGCGACCACCACGAACGCGTAGTTTTGGCCGAAGGGCCGTGAGCGGGGTATAGTCATGTTACCGACCGGTACGGGCAAGCGCGCAGCTTACGTACCGATCGGTAACATTGTCAACAGGCCAGGCCATGTCCCGTCGTTCCAAATCCGCCGCGGCACCTTCCGCCGACGCGCCGCGCCGCGCGGCGGACCGCATCCGCGATACCGCTTTCGAGCTGTTCTACCGCGAGGGTATCCGCGCCATCGGGGTGGAGGAGATCGTCAACCGCGCCGGCGTCACCAAGCCCAGCCTGTACCGCGCCTTCGAATCGAAGGACGAGTTGGCGGCGACCTACCTGCGCGATTACGACCTGCGCTTCTGCCAGCGCTTCGAGGCCGCGGTGGCCGACCATCCCGGCGACCCGCGCGGCCAGCTGATGGCCTACCTGGAGGGTCTTTCTACGCGCGCCGGCCGCGACGGCTACCGCGGCTGCGGGCTGACCAATGCGGTGATCGAGTATCCCGACCCCGGGCATCCGGCGCACCGGGTCGCGGTGAACAGCAAGCGCGCCCTGCGCGAACGCCTGCGCCGGATGAGCGAGGCGATCGGCGCACACGACCCGGCGGCGCTGGCCGACGGCCTGCTGTTGCTGATCGAGGGCAGTTACATCTCCGGGCAGACCTTCGGCGAAGGGGGGCCGGCGCGCGCCCTGGCCGGCGCGGCGCGGTGCCTGATCGACGCCAGCCTCGAAGGCTGAGCCGCGGGGTTCCGGGCGCCGGTTCCGCTGTCCGGCACGAGAATGCGCACGCGTACTGCCGAAGCGGAGTCGCATTGACGCTAAACTTGCCGGACTGATGAGCACCGATACTGCTTCCGTCCCCGAGCGCGACCCGCTGCGCCCGCTGCGTTACCTGTGGCGGGTGCCGCTGGTGCTGCTGCACATCGTGCTTGGCGTCGCGCTGTGCGCGCTGGTCCTCAGCTGGAACCAGCAGGCGGTGATGAAGGACGGCCGCGAGCCGTTCGCGCACCGCATGATCCGCTGGTGGTCGGTCAGCCTGCTGCGCATCATAGGCCTGCGCTCGGTGCGCTTCGGCCAGCCGCTGCGCGACCCGGTGCTGTTCGTCGCCAACCACACCTCGTGGATCGACATCGTGATGCTGCACAGCCAGCGCGCGGCCTGCTTCGTGGCCAAGGCGGAGATCGCCGGCTGGCCGCTGGTCGGCTGGTTGGCCAGCAACGGCGGCACCATCTTCCATCGCCGCGGCAGCAACCATTCGCTGTCCACGGTGATGCAGGCGATGGTCGAGCGGCTGCGCGCCGGACGTTCGGTGGCGGTGTTCCCGGAGGGCGGCACCGGCTACAACGGCGTGCTCAAGGTCTTCCACGCGCGCATCTTCCAGGCCGCGCTGGATGCCGAGGTGCCGGTGCAGCCGGTGGCGCTGCGCTTCGCCCGTGGCGGGCGCCGGGTGATCGACGCCGGCTTCCGCGAGAACGAGAGTTTCGTGCACAACATCGTGCGCATGCTGGGCGAGGCGCCGCTGGACGCCGAGGTGCGCTTCCTGGCGCCGGTGCCGGCCACCCCGGAGGCACGCCGGCGCATGGCCGAGCTGTCGCGCGAACGCATCGCCGCCGCGCTGGAAGACCACCCCGGATGAACCTGCTGCACGGAAAGGATTTCCGGCCACCCTGGCCGCTCACCAGCGGCCACATCCAGACCATGCTGTCCTCCAGCGGCGTGCGCCGCATGCTGCTGCCGCGCGCGGCAACGGCCGTGCAGCGCGGCGCCGAGGCGGTGGTGGTGGACGGCGGCGGCGGCGTGCGCCTCACCGGCGCGTATACCGCGCAGCAAACCCGGCCGCAGCCGCGCGGGCTGGCCGTGCTGTTCCACGGCTGGGAAGGCAGCGTCGATTCCACCTACGTGCTGCAGACCGGCAGCCGCCTGCTCGCCGACGGCTGGGACATCTTCCGGCTGAACTTCCGCGACCACGGCGACAGCCACGGGCTCAACGAGGCGCTGTTCCATTCCTGCCGCCTCGACGAGGTGGTGCACGCGCTGGGCGACGTCGCCGCGCGCTGGCCGGCGCGGCCGATGGCGCTGGCCGGCTTCTCGCTGGGCGGCAACTTCGCGCTGCGCGCCGCGATGCAGACCTCGCGGGTGGGCATCCCGCTGAGCTACGTGCTGGCGGTGTGCCCGATCATCGACCCCGGCGAGGGCCTGTTCTCGCTGGAGGAATCCGCGCCGTGGTTCTACCAGGCGTATTTCATGCGCAAGTGGCGCCACTCGCTGCTGGCCAAGCAGAAGGCGTTCCCGCAGCACCGGTACTTCGAGATGTCCGAACTGAAGCAGCACCTGCGCGGGCTGACCGAGTCGCTGGTGCTGCGGCATACCGACTTCAACACCCTGCAGCAGTATCTGGACGGCTATTCGGTGGCCGGCGGCATTATGCAGGCGATGCAGATTCCCGCCACCATCCTCACCGCGAAGGATGATCCGGTGATCCCGGTCAGCAGCTTCGAGAAGCTCGAGCTGCCGCCGAACGTCGAGCTGGACATCGCGCCGTACGGCGGCCACTGCGGCTTCATCCGCAGCTGGGGCATGACCAGCTATACCGACGACTACATCGCCACGCGCTTCAACGCGGTGGCGGGCGCCGGCACCATCGCCGGCTGAATCGGTGCGGCCCGCGCCGGCCGGGCATGTTGCGACGCGGTTTGACAGATTCGATTTAGATCGATACAAATCACGCCATACCGGCGTTCCTCCTTCCCGTTCCCGTCGCGTCGGCATCCGGCGCGAACGGCATGAAACGCCGCCACCGCCGCACCGAGGCAGAGGGCTGGCCGTGTCCGGATCGCCGTTGACGAAATTCGCGCATGCCGGCCGGAGCCTGCGGTGCGGGCTGTGGCTGGCTTGCCTGCTGCCGGCGCTGGCGATCGCGGCCGCGCCGGCGAGCTTCCAGAGCTCGTTCGAACCCGGGCAACCGATGCCCCCGGCCATGCCGGCCACGGCGCCGTTCTCCGTCGACGTGGCCGGCGGCCCCGGCGCGGCGGCGGCGCTCACCGCCATGCCCGGGGTCGGCTTCAGCGGGCTGCATTCGCTGCACTACCGCGGCGCGACGGACGGGCGGCAGACGCTGGCGCTGTACACGGTGAACCTGCCGGTGCAGGCGGATACCCGGCTGTCGTACCTGCTGTTCCCGGTCTCGAACGCGGGCGACCTGCGCAACCCGGCCAACTACGTGGCGGTGGACCTGCTGTTCGACGACGGCAGCCGGCTGTCCGCCCGCGGCGCGCTCGACCAGCACCGGGTCGGCGTCGCGGCGCGCGCGCAGGGCGAGGGCCGCACGCTGTATCCGGACCAGTGGAACTACCTTTCGATCGACGTGGGCGCGGTCGCCGCCGGGCGCACGATCCGGCGCATCGAGCTGAGCCACGACGGCCCCGCCACCCACTTCGAGGGTTACCTGGACGACCTGCGCATCGGCGCCGCGCCCGCCGACGCGCGCCGGCGCCCCAGCGATTTCGTCGACACCCGCCGCGGCACGAATTCCAACGCGCGCTTCTCGCGCGGCAACAACTTTCCCGCGGTGGCCGTGCCGCACGGCTTCAATTTCTGGACGCCGGTGAGCGACGCCGGCTCGAACTGGATCTACCAGTACCAGCAGCGCAACGGCGCCGACAACCGGCCGCGGCTGGAGGCGCTGGCGCTGTCGCACGAGCCGAGCCCATGGATGGGCGACCGGCAGACCTTCCAGCTGATGCCGGCCGCCGTGGCGCAGGGCGCGCCCAGCGCGAACCGCGCGGCGCGCGCGCTGAGCTTCAGCCATGCCAACGAGACCGCGCACGCGCACGCCTACCGCGTGGCGTTCGACGACGGCATCGTCGCCGAAGTGGCGCCGACCGACCACGCCGCGATGTTCCGCTTCACCTTCGCGGGCAACCGCTCGCAGCTGGTGTTCGACAACCGCGACGACCACGGCGGCATCGTGCTCGATCCCTCCGGCCGCCGCTTCAGCGGCTGGTCCGACGTGAAGAGCCGGCTTTCCGCCGGCGCCACCCGGCTGTTCTTCTACGGCACGGTCGACCAGCCGGTGCGCGAAAGCGGCCGGTTGACGGGCGAAGGCCGCGACCACGTGGCCGCCTGGTTCGGCTTCGACACCACGCGGCAGAAAGTGGTGCACCTGCGCATCGCCACCTCGCTGATCAGCCTGGAACAGGCACAGCGCAACCTGGCGCTGGAGATCGCGCCGGGAGACACGTTCGACGACGTGCGCGAGCGCGCGCAGGAACAGTGGGACGCACAGCTCGGCATCGTGCAGGTGCGCGGCGCCAGCCGCGACGAGCTGACCACGCTGTATTCCAGCCTGTACCGGTTGTTCCTGTACCCGAATTCCGCCCACGAGAACACCGGCACGGCGGCGCTGCCGCACTGGCGCTACGCCAGCCCGTTCTCTGCGCCGGCCGGCCCGGACACGCCCACGCAGACCGGCGCGCGCGTGGTCGACGGCAAGCCCTACGTCAACAACGGCTTCTGGGATACCTACCGCACCGCGTGGCCGGCCTACGTGCTGCTCACGCCGACGCAGGCCGGCGAGATGATCGACGGCTTCGTGCAGCAGTACCGTGACGGCGGCTGGATCGCGCGCTGGTCGTCGCCCGGCTACGCCGACCTGATGGTCGGCACCAGCGCCGACGTGGCGTTCGCCGACGCGTGGCTGAAGGGCGTGCGCAACTTCGACGTGCGCGCGTTCTACCAGGCCGCGCTGAAGGACGCCACCGTGGTCAGCCCGCTCGCCGGCACCGGCCGCAAGGGGCTGCAGCGCTCGATCTTCAACGGCTACACCGATACCGGCGTGGACGAAGGGCTGTCGTGGTCGATGGACGGCTACATCAACGACTTCGCGATCGGCAACCTCGCTGCCGCGCTGGCGCGGCAACCCGCCGCGGACGACCCGTATGCCGCGCGCTACGCCGACGACGCGGCGTACTTCCGCCGCCGCGCGCTCGGCTACGCCAACCTGTTCGACCCCGCCGTCGGCTTCTTCGTGGGCCGCGACGCGGCGGGCAGGTGGCGCTACGACGCGAAGGATTTCGATCCGCTGCGCTGGGGCGGCGACTACACCGAGACCAATGCGTGGAACATGGCCTTCCACGCGCCGCAGGACGGCGCCGGCCTGGCCGCGCTGTACGGCGGCCGCGCCGGGCTGGCGGCGAAGCTCGACGCGTTCTTCGCCACGCCGGGCGAGTTCCACGTCGGCAGCTACGGCGAGCCGATCCACGAGATGCTGGAGGCACGCGACGTGCGCATGGGCCAGTACGGCCACAGCAACCAGCCCTCGCACCACATCATCTACATGTACGACGTCGCGGGCCAGTCGTGGAAGGCGCAGGACAAGGTGCGCGACGTGCTGAGCCGCCTCTACACCGGCAGCGAGATTGGCCAGGGCTACCCGGGCGACGAGGACAACGGCGAGATGTCCGCCTGGTACCTGTTCAGCGCCGCTGGCTTCTATCCGCTGCGCATGGGCACGCCGGAGTACGTGATCGGCGCGCCGTATTTCCCGCACATGGACATCGCGCTGGAGAACGGCAAGCACCTGGTGATCGACGCGCCCGCGGTGAGCGACGCCAACCGCTACGTGCAGGGCCTGCGCGTCAACGGCCAGCCGTGGAACCGGCTGACCCTGCCGCACGCGCTGCTGGCGCAGGGCGCCACGCTGGAGTTCGCCATGGGGCCGCGGCCATCACGCTGGGCCGGAGATGAGGACGCGCTGCCGCCGTCGCTCACCGTGCGGGACAGGCCGCAGCCGCTGCACGACTTCACCGATGGCGGGCGGGGCAGCGCCCGCAGCGCGCCGGCCATCGCACGGCTGTCCGCGTTGTCCGACAACGATTCCGCCACCGAAGCCGCGCTGCCCGCCGCGGCGACCACGATCCGCTGGCATTTCGCGCAACCGCGCGAGGTCGCGGTGCTCACGCTCACCTCGGGCGCCGGCGCCGCGGCGCCATCCGGCTGGCAACTGCAGGCCTCCCGCGACGGCCGGCACTGGCGCACGCTGGATGCGCGGCAGCACGAGCGCTTCGCATGGCCGCAGCAGACGCGTGCCTTTGCCGTGCCTGCACCGGGCAGCTACACGCATTACCGGTTGCGTCTCGAACCAGCGACGGATGGCACGCCGCGTGCCCTTGCCGAAATCGAGCTGCTCGGAGCGGCGCCGCCGTAGGAGCGCACCCTGTGCGCGAATGCTCTTGGCTTCGCTCGACATCAGAGCATCGCGCACAAGGTGCGCTCCTACACGCGGCAACCGAGCGCCCGCTGGCGCATCCAGCAGGCGATGCTCATGCGGTTGCGCGTGGCCGGCAGCACCTCGTGCTCGAACTGCGCGGAGAGGAACAGCAGCAGGCTGCCGGCATGCGGAAGGATGTCGCGATGCGAGCCGCCCTCCAGGTACAGCCGCAGCGCGCCGCCGTCGGTCTCCTGCCAGTCCGCGTTGAGGTAGAACACCGCCGACACCACCCGCGCGTCGCTGTCGCGCAGGCGGTCGAGATGACGGGTGTAACCGGCGCCCGGCGGATACACCGCGTAGTGCGCCTCGCATTCGACCAGGCCCAGCATCAGCTCGCGGTTGAGCACGGTCCGCAGCGCGTCGAGGCGATCCATGAACGCCTGTTGCGCCGCGCTCATCGCCCCGGCCTGGAACCATTGCGTGCTGTCGCCGCGCAAGGGCGTGGCCGTGCGCGCGGCGCCCACCCGCGCCGGCGCCAGCCGGCGCGCCTCGTGCAGGGCGCGGCATTCGGCGGCCAGCGCCTGCGTCTGCGCGACCGGCAACAGGTCCGGCAGCACGCACCAGCCATCCGCGGCCAGCGCGTCCGCCGCGCGCCTGAATGCACTCGGGTCATCGTTCACCGCGCCAGTGTAACCACGCGGGGCCGCGCTATCGCTTGCGCAGCGGATCGAGCAGCGCGGACAGCCCGTTGTGGTCCAGCTCCAGCATCAGCGCCAGCAACCGGCCCAGCTCGCCCTGCGGAAGGCCCTTGCGCGCGAACCAGGCGAGGTAGGCGCCGGGCAGGTCGGCGATCAGCCGGCCCTGGTACTTGCCATACGGCATGCGCACGCTCACCAGCTTCGGCAGGTCATCCGCTTCCATCGTCGCCGCTCCCGCCGCGCTGCATCGCGGACAACTGCGCGCGGTCCGCGAACGGCTTGAACTCCGGCGTGTTGCCGCAGGAACCCGGCAGGAACATCGTGGCCTGTTCGCCCGGCCGGCCCTTGAAGTGGATATGCGGTTCCGCCATGCAACCACCCATCACGGCTTCACGAACCTCAACGTCATCCGGTCCGATTCGCCGATCGCCTTCATCTTCGCGTGCTCGCTGTCGGGCCCGGCCAGGTCCGGCGGCAGGCGGTGCACGTTGACGTCTTCCGGGTCGCTCGGGTTGGCATTGATCTGCGACACGCCGGCCACGCGGAAGCCGGTCTGGAGGGCGAGCGCGATCAGGTAATCCTCGGGCAGGCGGTGCAGGGCCTTGCTGCTGTCCGCGGCATCGGCGAACGGCTTGGCGCGGTGCTCGGTGACGCCGAACACGCCGCCGGGCTTGAGCACGTTGAATGCGGCCTGGAATACCGCGGCCAGGGTGGCCGGGCTGTGGTTGAGCCAGTCGTGCGTGTTGCGGAAGGTGAGCACCATGTCGGCGGAGTTGTCGGCGCCGAGGTTCACCGGGTCCGGCGGCGCGAACGGGATGATTTTCGCGATGTGCCCGTATACCGCCGGGTCGGCCTTGAGCTTGGCGGTGAATTTCGCGGCCGTCGGCGTCGTCGCTTCGATCAGGTGGCCATGCGCGTGGAGGAAGGGCGCGAGGATCTCGGTGTACCAGCCGCCGCCGGGCGACAGTTCGATCACCGTCATGTCCGGCCTGATGCCGAAGAATTGCAGGGTCTCGACCGGGTGGCGATAGGGATCGCGCGCCTGGTTGGCGGCCGAGCGCCAGTGGCCGTTCACCGCCTGCTGCAGCGCCGCGGTGGTGCTGTCGGATAGGCCGGCAGACGCGGCACCGGCGACGGCGGGAAGCAGCAGGGCGACGGCCAGCGGGACAAGCAGCTTGCAGGTGCGGCGAAACATGGTTCGACCCTCCTGACAATGGGCGTCCAAGACTACGCCGAAACGTGCGGGGCGGGCGTGTGGGCCATGCGTGCCTTCCCGATGCGCGGGCGATGCAGGTGGCGTCGCTTCGTGCTTCGCGCGCGCCGGTATACGCTGTGCATTCCCCACGATTGCGGAGCCTTGCCATGCGCCTGCTGCTGTCGTTGCTGCTGGCCCTGTCCCCGCTGCCGGCGCTGGCCGCGCCGCCGCTGGGCCGGCTGACCCTGCCTGAGGGTTTCCACATCGCGGTGTACTCCGACCAGGTGCCGAATGCGCGCGAGATCGCGCTGGGCGCGAAGGGCACGGTGTTCGTCGGCTCCAACGATGCCGGCAAGGTCTATGCGCTGACCGACAGCAACGGCGACGGCGTGGCGGACAAGGTGCGGGTGATCGCCAGCGGGTTGCAGCTGCCGGTGGGCGTGGCGTTCAAGGGCGGCGACCTGTACGTCTCCGCGGTGAGCCGCATCCTGGTGCTGCGCGACATCGAGAACCACCTGGACGATCCGCCAAAGCCCGCCGTGGTCACCGACCGGCTGCCCACCGAGACCTACCACGGCTGGAAGTTCATCGCGTTCGGCCCGGACGGCAAGCTGTATGTGCCGATCGGCGCGCCATGCAACATCTGCGATCCGGGCCCGGACCACGGCAAGCTGATCCGCATGAACGCCGACGGCAGCGGCTGGCAGGACGTGGCGCGCGGCATCCGCAACTCGGTCGGCTTCGACTGGCAGCCGGGCGCCCACCGCCTGTGGTTCACCGACAACGGCCGCGACATGATGGGCGACGACATGCCCAGCGACGAGCTGAACGAGATCACCCGCCCCGGCGAGCATTTCGGCTATCCGTACTGCCACCAGGGCGACACGCTCGACCCCGAGTTCGGCAAGGGCAAAAGCTGCAAGGATTACGTGCCGCCGGTGCTGAAGCTCGGCGCGCACGTGGCCGCGCTGGGCATGCGCTTCTACGAGGGCGGCCAGTTTCCTGCCGGTTACAAGGGCGCGATCCTCGTCGCCGAGCACGGCTCGTGGAACCGCACGAAGAAATCCGGCTACCGCGTGATGACCGTGCGCCTGAACGGCAGCAAGGTGGTCTCCTACGAGCCGCTGGTCACCGGCTTCGAGCAGGACGAGAAGGCCTGGGGCCGCCCCGTCGACGTACAGCCGCTGCCCGACGGCAGCGTGCTGGTCAGCGACGACCTGGCCGGGGCGGTGTATAGGGTGACGTACGAGCCATGAGCCCCATGTCATTCCTGCGCGAAGTGCGATTCCTGCTTTCGCAGGAATGACGAAAAAGGAGAGTGGCATACCCGTGAATCACCTACACCGCCGTCATTCCTGCGAAAGCAGGAATCGCATTACAACACTGGAGAAAACGCCATGGACAGGCGACAACCTTGCGTCTACATGCTGGCGAGCAAGAAGAACGGTGTTCTCTATATCGGCGTCACCAGCGATCTGATCAAGCGCATCTGGCAGCACAAGAACGACGTGGTGGAGGGCTACACCAACCGCTACGGTGTGCACACGCTGGTCTGGTACGAGCTTCACCCGACGATGGAGTCGGCGATCCTGCGCGAGAAGATGCTCAAGCGGTGGAAGCGCGACTGGAAGATGCGCTTGATCGACGAGGGCAATGCCGGGTGGCGGGACTTGTATCCGACTATTCTGTAGCCGTTGAAGTGCGATTCCTGCCTTCGCAGGAATGACGAAGGTGGGCGCAAGTCGCATCTTTTACCGTCATTCCTGCGAAGGCAGGAATCGCACTTCATACGCAACATGCAACCCGAGCGGAGACACACCATGCAACTGCGCAGCGACAATTTCGAGAACGGCCGGACGATCCCCGCCGAGTTCGCCTTCGGCAGGCGCGCCGATCCGGTTGCGCTGTCGGACAACCGCAGCCCGCACCTGGCGTGGAAGGACGCGCCGCCGGCCACCCGCTCGTTCGTGCTCACCTGCATCGATGCCGACGTGCCCAGCCGCGGTGACGACGTGAACCAGGCCGGCCGCACGGTGCCGGCGGATCTGCCGCGCGTCGAGTTCGTGCACTGGCTGATGGCGAACATCCCCGCGGAATGCGGCGAGCTGGCCGCAGGCAGCTGCAGCGACGGGATCACCGCGCGCGGCAAGCGCGAGCCGTTCGGGCCGCCGGGCAGCGTGCAGGGCGTCAACGACTACACCGGCTGGTTCGCCGGCGACGCCAACATGGGCGGCGACTACCTCGGTTACGACGGCCCATGCCCGCCGTGGAACGACTCGCTGCTGCATCACTACCGCTTCAAGGTGCACGCACTCAACGTGGCCGCGCTGCCGCTGGCCGGCGGTTTTTCGCTGGCCGAGCTGCGTGCGGCGATGGCCGGCCACGTGCTGGCCGAGGCGGAGCTGGTCGGCACCTACAGCCTCAATCCCGTGCTCGCCGGTTGAATGCAGGCCGGCGTATGCGTCGGCGTCGCGTGCACGATGAGGCGGGCACCCTTCACGTTTGCGTGCCGCGGGCTATGGATGAATGGCGACATGCGGCTTCCCCTGCAGCCGCCGTTCATCGCAAGAGGTCGTCCCCATGCTTCACTACGCCCTGGTTTTCCTGATCATTGCCATCATTGCCGCCGTGTTCGGTTTCGGCGGCATCGCGGGCGCCGCCACGGGGATCGCGAAGATCCTGTTCATCATCTTCCTGGTCCTGGCGGGCATCGCGTTCTTCCGTCGTGCCGGTTGACGGTCGTCGCGGCAACGCGGTTTCCCCATACTGAAGTCCTTCCGGAGCAAGCCATGAACAAGCAGGTCCAGACCCCTGAACAGTCCGCCGGCGATCGCATCGACGAACGCGCCGAACGGATCAAGCAGGCCACCTCCAGCGCCGTCGACAGCACCAGGGAAGCGGTGGAACGCGCTGCCGACCGCGTCGAGGAAAGCCTGCACCACGCCACCGACAAGGCTGCCGGCGCGGCGCACAAGGCCAGCGACAAGGCCGCGCAGGTCGGCGAGCGCAGCCGCGAGGTCTACGACGAGACGATCGATCGCGCCGACGCGTGGCTGGAGCAGGTGCGCGACTACGTGCGCGAGAAGCCGGTGCAGTCGGTCGCCATTGCGATCGGCGCCGGCTGGCTGCTCGGCCGCATCCTGCGACGTTGAGCGTCGCGGCGCAGGGGTCGGGCATGCATGACGAGGGTGAACCACCTCGCGCCGCGACGGCGCCGGAACCGGCTCCGTCATCGTCCGGGCTGCTGAAGGAAATCGGTCAGCTCGGCCATGCGGTCAGGCGTCTGTTCGGCGCGCAGATGCATTTGCTGGCGGCTGAACTGGGACTGGCGCGCAGCGCGGTGTCGTGGATGCTGCTGGCGGGACTGGCTGCGACGGTGGCCGGTGTCGGTTTCGGTCTGACCGTACTTGGACTGCTCGGCGTGGTGCTGGCGGCGTGGTTCGGCTCGTGGATCTGGTCGCTGCTGGTGCTGGCGGTGCTGCAGGTGCTGTTCCTGTTCGGTTCGATCCTGCTGTTTCGTCGCTGCATGCACTGGATGAGCCTGCCGGCCACGCGTGGCGAATGGCATGCGATGATGCGCGACACCTTGCGCAAGGCCGAGAGCGAGGTCGCGGCGGAGAGCCGGCAGGGCAACGGGGAGGAAGGTCGCTCGTGAGCGTTTTCGATCAGTTCGCCAAGGTGCAGGCGGCGCAATTGCGCATGAGCGCAGCGCGGCAGGAGTTGAGTACGCCCGCGGCGGCCCTGCTGGCACGCGGGCACGCGCATCCGTTGACGACGGTGGGCGTGGCGGCCGGTGCCGGCTTCGTGCTGGGCAGTCTCAAGGTGCATCCGCTGCGGGTGCCGGGCGTGGGTCCGCTGCTCAGCGGCGGACTGGCCGATGCGGTGGCCTTCGGCACGCGCCTGATCGCCGAGCTGGGCACGGCGGGTCTTGCCGGCGCCGGACGAGACACCCACGCACCCGGTGCGGAAGATGACGAGCGCTCATGAGCGAGCCCGAACCGTTCCGGCCGCAGGGTGATGCCGTGGGTGACGGCGACGTCACGTCGCCGATCCGGGTCGAGGAAGTCGCGCCGGGGTGCCCGCCGCGGCAGCTGGCGCGCGGACTGCAGGCGACGCGTGGCATCCGCCGGCACCTGCGGGCGATTCGCGGGTTGTTGAACGTGCTGCTGTTCCTGGCGTTGATGTACACCATCACGCTGACCAAGGCGCTGCTGATTCCGCTGGTGCTGGCGGCTTTCCTCGGGCTGGCCCTGAATCCGATCGTCGCCGCCGGGACACGCATCCGCCTGCCGCGCTGGCTGACCGCGAGCGTGCTGATGGTCGGCCTGATCGTCGGTATCGGCAGCGGCGTCGGCCTGCTGGCGCAACCGGCGGTCGGCTGGTTCCATGGCGCGCCGCAGGCGATCAGGAGTTTCGTGCCGAAGCTGAAGCACCTCACCCAGCCGCTGGAAGCGGCGAACCGCGCCACCCAGACCCTGGTCGGCGGCAACACCGGCACCATCCACGTGCCGGCCACGCCAGCTCCGCCGATGGCGATCAGCGCCTGGGACGTGGTCTCCACCACGCCCAAGGTGCTGGCCGCGGTACTCAGCGTGGTGCTGCTGGTGTTCTTCTTTCTGATCTATGGCGACACGATGTTGCGCCGGCTGGTGGAGATCACCCCGAGCTTCGGCTACAAGCGGCATGCAGTGGTGATTGTGCGCGGCATCCAGACCCAGGTATCGCGCTACCTGCTGACCGCATTGCTGATCAACGCGGGGCTCGGCGCGGTCACCGCCGGCATGCTGTGGCTGTACAAGGTGCCCGACCCGCTGCTGTGGGGCACGGTGGCGATGTTCGCGAACTTCATTCCGTACGTCGGGGCGATCGTCACCACCGCGGTGCTGGCGGTGGTGTGCATGCTCTATGCGAACGAGATGAGCCTGCACGTGTTCCTGCCGGTGCTGACCTTCGCCGGCATCGTCGCGCTGGAAGGCAACCTGATCACGCCGATGATCCAGGGTCGCAGCATGCAGCTGAGCCCGATCGCGATCCTGCTGTGGCTGCTGGTATGGAGCTGGCTGTGGGGCATTCCCGGTGCATTGCTGGCGGTGCCGATGCTGACCTGCACCAAGCTGATCGCCGAGCGCGTGCACAGCTGGCACTGGTTCGCGCTGATCGTGCAGCGCTGAGCAGCCACGATCGGGGTAACCTCACCGTGATGTGGCCTCACCGTCGCGGATGAACCGTGCGGTTGCCGCCGGGATGGCTCGAATCGCTGCCACGAGCAGCTGTACACAGACAGGGGGAACAACGATGGAAACCAGCAATACGATCCACCTTGGCCGCCGGCGCTTCCTGCAGGCTTCGGCCATGGGTGCGGCGGCGTTGTCGACGAGCCTGCTGGCAGGCGAGGCCATGGCCCGGCAGGGCGCCGACTGCGCCGGCTTGCCGCCTTCGATCATGGCGCTGCAGCCGGTGCAGTCGCAGATCGTCCCCATCACCGACGCCGAACGCAGGGCCCGCCTGAACCGGGCGCAGCAGCTCATGGCCGAGAACAAGATGGATGCCATCTTCATGGATGGCGGTGCCTCGCTGAACTATTTCACCGGCATGCACTGGTTCACCAGTGAGCGGACCATGGGCATGCTGCTGCCCCGGTCGGGGGACCCGATCTACATCACACCCGCATTCGAACAGAGCCGCGCGCTGGAGCAGATCAGGTTCGGTCACGACGTGCGTGCCTGGCAGGAGCACGAGAGCCCCTACGAGAAGATCGCGCAGGTCATGGCCGAGCTGCACGCGTCCACCGGAACGCTGGGCGTCGAAGACCAGGTACCGTTTTCCCGCGCCACCAACATCGGCAACGCGATGCCGCACGTGCGGCTCGTGTCCGCCATGCCGGTCACCGCCGGCTGCCGTTCGATCAAGAGTCCGGCCGAACTGGCCCTGATGCAGGTCGCCAACAACGCGACGCTGGCGGTGTACCACGCCGTGTGGAAGGCGCTCGAACCCGGCATGACGCAGCAACAGGTGCTGGACTGGATCGGCGCCGCCTACGGACGCCAGGGGCTGGTAGGCGAGGCGATCGTCAACGTCGGAAAATACACCGCCCAGCCGCACGGCTCGATCGCTCCGCAGAAGATCGTCGAAGGCACGGCAGTGCTGATCGACGAGGGCTGTTTCGTGGAAGGCTATCAGAGCGACATCACCCGTACCTTTGTCCTGGGCAAGGCCTCCGACAAGATGAAGAAGGTATTCGGCATCGTGCAGAAGGCGCAGCAGGCGGCGCTGAAGGCGGCGCATCCGGGCGCCACGATGGAGTCGGTGGATGCCGCCGCCCGCAAGGTGATTGTCGACGGTGGCTACGGACCGGACTACAAGTATTTCTCGCACCGCCTCGGTCACGGCATCGGCATGGACATGCACGAGTGGTACTACCTGGTGCGCGGCAACAAGCGGAAGATCCTGGCAAACATGACCTTCAGCGATGAACCGGGCATCTACATTCCCGGCGAGTTCGGCGTGCGGCTCGAGGACATCATGTATGTCACCGATGACGGTGCGCGCTGGTTCACGCCACAGAGCCCGTCCATCGAGCAGCCTTTTGGCTAGGCGTTCCGCCGGACGATCCCTTTGATCAAAACCGGAAGGGCAGGTGCCGGCCGGTACCAGCCACGGCAGCGCCACGCCGATCGCGATGGGGCAATCGCGAACGCGCTGGCGCTGGTTCGCGGTGATCGTGATGCACCGGGGTTCACCATGGGATCGCTTCGCCGTCGCGGAAGAAGCGTCCGGTCGGTGCCGGCACTGGCAGGCTGGCGGCCCACACGATGCCGGCGGCGCCGACGCTCACCGGCCGGCCGCCGGGGCCGCCGAGCTCGGTGGCGACCCAGCCCGGGCACACCGCGTTGACCGCGATGCCGCTGCCCTCCAGCTCCGCCGCCAGCGTGCGGGTGTACGCGTTGAGCGCGGACTTGGAGGTGCGGTAGCCCACGCAGTGGCCGCCGTTCGAATCGCTGGCGCCGCAGCCGCTGGAGACATTGACGATGCGGCCGTAGCCGTGCCGGCGCATCAGCGGCAGCATCGCGCTGCTCAGCCGCCAGGTGCCGAACAGATGGGTTTGCATCGCGTCCAGCGCCGGCGCGAGGTCGGCATTGCTGGCGCGCGCGTCGTGGTCGTAGTGGCCGCCGGCGTTGTTGACCAGCACGTCGAGCCGGCCGTAGGTCACCTCGATCCAGCGCGCCAGCGTGTCGACCTGGTCCTGGCGGGTCACGTCCAGTTGCACCGCGATCACCTCGCCGGGCGTGCCGGCCAGTTTGCGCGCCGCGTGCAGGCCCTTGTCCGGGTCGCGCGCGCCGAGCAGCACGGTCATGCCGTATTCGCTGAGCTGGCGCGCCACCTCGAAGCCGAGGCCGCGGTTGGCGCCGCTGACCAGCGCCACGCGATAGACCGGCGTCGCCGCCGGCAGGCGACGGGCCGGGCGGCTCATGGCGCGTCGGCCCGGGCCACCGCGCTGCAGCGCTCGTCGCCGCAGGCCTGCCAGCCGCCGCCGAGCGCCTTGTACAAGGCCACGGCGCGGGTGTTGATGGCCGCCTCGGCCTGGGCCAGGTCATCCTCGGCGACAAGCTGGGTGCGCTCGGCGTCCAGCAGTTCGAGGAAACCGGTGGCGCCTTCCTGGTAGCGGATGCGGGCCAGGTCGGCGGCGCGCTTGCTCTGCGCGCCCTGCTCGATCAAATGGTCGACGCGGATGCGCTGCTGGTTGAACCCGGTGACCGCGTTGTCGATGTCCTCGATCGCTTCCAGCACGCTGCGCTGGTAGTTCGCCTGCGCCGCATCGGTGCGCGCCTCGCTGGCGTGCAGGTTGGCGCGCACGCGCTGCACGTTGAGGCCGGCCCAGCTGATGCTCGGCGCCAGCGACCACGCGCGCGTCGCCGGGCTGCCGAAATCGTTGCTGCGCCCCGACAGGAAACCGAGGAAGCCGCCCAGCATGATGTGCGGGAAGAAGTCCGCCTTGGCCACGCCGATGCGCGCGGTGGCGGCGGCGTATTCGCGTTCGGCAATGCGTACGTCGGGTCGGCGCGACAGCACGTCGCCGGCGTCGCCGATCGGCAGGTTCGCCGCGATCGGGGTGAAGCTCTTCGGCGACACGTCGACGTCGAGTTCGCCGGGACGTTCGCCCAGCAGCACGGCGAGACGGTATTCGCTGGCGCTGGCCTGGGTCTGCAGCAACGGCAGCTGCGCCTGCACCGCGGCGAGGCGGGCCTTGGCGCTGGCCACGTCCTGCTCCGCGCCGGAGCCGAGCTGCTGGCGCACCTCGGTGAGGTGCACGGTCTGCTGCTGGTTGTCGATGTCGCGACGGGCGATGTCCAGCCGCAGCTGACTGCCGCGCAGTTCGAAATAGTTGCGTGCCACCTCGGCCAGCAGGCTGACCTGGGCGTCGTGCAACGCCGCCTCGCTGGCGCCGAGGTCGGCGCCGGCCGCTTCCACCGAACGGCGCACGCCGCCGAACAGGTCCAGTTCCCATGATGCGTCGAAGCCGGCCTGGTAGGTTGTCACCGTCCGGCGCTGGGTGCCGAAGCCGGGCTGCTGGCCGCGGCTGCGGGTGTAGTTCACGTCCGTGTCGATGGTCGGTAGCTGATCGGACTTCGCGCCGCTGAGCAGGGCGCGCGCCTCATGCAGCCGCGCCACCGCGATGCGCAGGTCCAGGTTGTTCGCCGCAGCGCGCCGGATCAGCGCGTCCAGCGTGGGGTCGTTGAACTGCTTCCACCATTCGGCCTGGAACTGGGCGTTGTTCTTCTGCGCCGCGTCCAGTCCCTGCAATTGCGGCGCGGCGGGTTTCGCTTCGTGGTAGTTCGGGCCCACGCTGGCGCAGCCGGCCAGTGCGAGGGCGGCGGCCAGCAACGACGCTCGAAGAACCACCATCGTCATCCCGGCGAAGGCCGGGATCGCACTTGCTCGTTTGTCGGGGTGCGTAGTGATGCGATTCCTGCCTTCGCAGGAATGACGAGCGGAGGTTTCCCGTGCGGTGTCGCGTGTGAGTGTTTTCATCAGTGGTTCTCCAGCGCCGGCAGCGCATGCGCGGCGGCGCGTTCGGCCGCGCGCGCCTCGCGGCGCTCGACCAGGGCGCGAATGACGACGTAGAACAGCGGCGTATAGATCAGCCCGAAGACGGTCACGCCGAGCATGCCGGCGAACACCGCCACGCCCATCGCGTGGCGCATCTCGGCGCCGGCGCCGTGCGAGGTGACCAGCGGCACCACGCCCATGATGAAGGCGAACGAGGTCATCAGGATCGGGCGCAGCCGCAGGTGCGCCGCTTCCAGCACCGCCTCGTGGCGGCTCATGCCTTCGTGCTGGCGTTCGCGGGCGAACTCCACGATCAGGATCGCGTTCTTGCACGCCAGCCCGACCAGCACGATCAATCCGATCTGGGTGAAGATGTTGTTGTCGCCGCCGGAGAGCCATACGCCAGCGATCGCGGACAACAGCACCATCGGCACGATCAGGATCACCGCCAGCGGCAGCGACCAGCTCTCGTACAGCGACGACAGCACCAGGAACACCAGCAGCACGCACAGCGGGAACACCAGGATCGCGGTGTTGCCGGCGAGGATCTGCTGGTAGGTCAGCTCGGTCCACTCGAAGCTGATGCCGTTCGGCAGGTTGTCCTTCGCCAGCTTTTCCATCGCCGCCTGCGCCTGGCCGGAACTGAAGCCGGGCGCGGGGCCGCCGTTGATCTCGGCGGTGGCGTAGCCGTTGTAGTGCTGCACGCGATCCGGGCCGGCGCCCTGCTGCACGGTGACGAACGAACCCAGCGGCACCATCTGGCCCTGCGCGTTGCGCGTCTTCAGCGCAAGGATGTCCTGCGGCGAATGGCGGAACGCCGGGTCGGCCGACACGTTCACCTGGTAGGTGCGGCCGAAGCGGTTGAAGTCGTTGACGTAGAGCGAGCCCAGGTAGGCCTGCATGGTCTGGTACACGTCGGCCAGGTTCACGCCGACGGTCTTGGCCTTCTCGCGGTCCACGTCGGCGTCCACCTGCGGCACGCTGATCTGGAAGCTGGAGAACAGCCCGGCGAGTGCCGGATCCTTGCGGCTGGCGGCGATCAGGTTCTGGGTCTGCTGGTACAGCTCGGCGAAGCCGCGGTCGCCGCGGTCCTCGATCTGCATGCGGAAACCGCCGATCGTGCCCAGCCCCATCACCGGCGGCGGCGGGAACACCGCGATGTACGCATCCTGGATCGCGGCGAACTTCTGGTTCAGCGCACCGGCGATCGCGCCGGCCGACAGCGATGCGTCACGGCGTTCCTCGAACGGCTTCAGCGTGACGAACACGATGCCGGAGTTGGTGGAGTTGGTGAAACCGTTGATCGACAGGCCGGGAAACGCCACCGCGTGCTCCACGCCAGGCTGCTTCAGCGCGATCGCGCCCATGCGCTGGATCACGTCCTCGGAACGATCCAGCGAGGCGGCGTCGGGCAGCTGCGCGAACGCCACCAGGTACTGCTTGTCCTGGCCCGGCACGAAGCCGGTCGGCACGTGCGAGAAGCCGAACCAGGTCAGCGCGATCAGGCCGGCATACACCACCAGCGCCAGCTTGCCCTTGCCGACGATGCGCTTCACGCCGCCGACGTAGCGTTCGGAGCCGCGATGGAACAGCTTGTTGAACGGACGGAACAGCCAGCCGAACGCGCGGTCGATCCCGCGCGTGAGGCGGTCCTTCGGCGCGTCGTGGCCCTTCAGCAGCACGGCGGCCAGCGCCGGGCTCAGGGTCAGCGAATTGAACGCGGAGATCACCGTGGAGATCGCGATGGTCAGCGCGAACTGGCGGTAGAACTGGCCGGTGAGGCCGCTGACGAAGGCGGTGGGAATGAACACCGCGCACAGCACCAGCGCGGTGGCCACGATCGGCCCGGTGACCTCGTGCATCGCCTTGCGCGTGGCTTCGCGCGGCGATTGGCCCAGCTCGATGTGCCGCTCGACATTCTCGACCACCACGATCGCATCATCGACCACGATGCCGATCGCCAGCACCAGGCCGAACAGCGACAGTGCATTGAGCGAGAAGCCGGCCAGGTGCATCACCGCGAACGTGCCGATCAGCGATACCGGCACCGCCACCAGCGGGATGATCGAGGCGCGCCAGGTCTGCAGGAACAGGATCACCACCAGCACTACCAGCAGGATCGCTTCCAGCAAGGTGTGCGCCACCGCCTCGATCGAGCCGCGCACGAACACGGTGGGGTCGTACACGATCTGGTAGTCGACGCCCTGCGGGAACTCCTGCTTCAGCTGCGCCATGGTGGCGCGCACCTCGTCGGAGATCTGGATCGCGTTGGAGCCGGGCCGCGCGAAGATCGGCAGCGCCACCGCCGGCTTGTTGTCGAGCAGGCTGCGCAGCGCGTAGTTGTTCGAGCCCAGGTCGACCTTCGCCACGTCGCCCAGGTGCGTCACGCCGCCGTTCGCGTCGGTGCGCACGATGATGTTGCGGAAGTCGTTCTCGCTGACCAGCCGGCCGCGAGTGTTGATGTTGAGCTGGAACGCCGAGTTGCCCGGGCCGGGCGGCGCGTTCAGCGCGCCGGCGGCGACCTGCACGTTCTGCTCGCGGATCGCGTTGACCACGTCGCCGGTGGTGAGCGAGCGCTGGGCCAGCTTCCGCGGGTCCAGCCACACGCGCATCGAGTACTCGCCGGCGCCGAAGATCTGCACGTCGCCCACGCCGTCGAGCCGGCCCAGCACGTCCTTCACGTGCAGCCGCGCGTAGTTCGACAGGTACAGCATGTCGTAGCGCTGGTCGGGCGAGGTGAGGTGCACCACCATGGTGAGGTCGGGCGAACTCTTCTGCGTGGTCACGCCGAGCCGCTGCACTTCCTCGGGCAGCTTCGGCAGCGCCTGCGCCACGCGGTTCTGCACGTCGACCTGGGCGGTGTCGAGGTTGGTGCCGAGCGCGAAGGTCACGGTCAGCGTCATCGCGCCATCGCTGGTCGCCTGCGAGGAGGTGTACAGCATGCCTTCCACGCCGTTGATCTGTTCCTCCAGCGGCGTGGCGACGGTCTCGGCGATCACCTTCGGGTTGGCGCCCGGGTAGGCGGCGCGTACCACCACGGTGGGCGGCACCACTTCGGGGTATTCGCTGATCGGCAGCTGGAACACCGCGATGGAGCCGGTGATCACGAACAGCAGCGACAGCACGGCGGCCATGATCGGCCGGTCGACGAAGAACTGGGCGATGTTTTTCATGGAGTGAATCCTCGACGAAGCCGTTTCGCGGCCTCGGTCTGCTTTGCTCCTCCCCCTGCATCGCAGGGGGAGGTGGGGAGGGGGTGACGCTCTTGCTCTTGGCTTCGCCGGAGGGCTTCACCCCTCCCCAGCCCTCCCCTGCCGCACGTCCCGCAAGGGGACTTTCTTCGGTCGCAGGGGAGGGAGCGGTGTTCAGCCTTGCGGGCGGCTCTGCGGAGCTGTCGTGCTGGCTTGCGCGGTGCGCGCATCGGCATCCGGCGCATTGCCCCGCTCGACCAGCGCCCTGTCGGCGGCGTCGAGGCGGTAGCTCATCGCCACCTGCTGCGGATTCACCTGGGCGCCGGGACGCACGCGCTGCAGGCCGTTGACGATCACCACGTCGTTGGCGTCCAGGCCGCTGTCGATCACGCGCAGGCCATGGAACAGCGCCCCGGTGTCGACCTTGCGGTATTGCACCTTGTGCGCCTTGTCCACCACATAGACGAACTGGTTGCCGAGGTCGGTGCCGACCGCGCGGTCGTCCACCAGCACGCGCGGGCGGGCCTGGCCGCTCTGCAGCTGCACGCGGGCGTACAGGCCGGGCGTGTACAGGCCGTCGGCGTTGTCGAACACCGCGCGCAGGCGCATCGTGCCGGAGCCGGCGTGCAGCTGGTTGTCGACGAAGTCGAGGCGGCCCGCGTGCGGGTAGCCGGTCTCGTCGGCCAGGCCCATCGCGGCCTCGATCCGCGCGTCGTGGCCGGCCTGCTTCGCGCCGGCGCGCAGGTGGTCGAGCTTGAGCCAGGTCTGCTCGTCCACGTCGAAGTAGACGTAGACCGGGTTCACCGAGACCACGCTGGTCAGCACGTCGTTGCTGGTGACCAGGTTGCCGGGGGTGACGCGGGCGTTGCTGACGCGGCCGTCGATCGGCGAACGCACCCGGGTGAAATCCAGGTTCAGCCGCGCGGCGGCGAGCGCGGCGGTGGCGGCGTCCAGCTGGGCCCGCGCACTTTGCGCGGTGGTGGCTTGGCGATCGGCTTCCTGCTGCGCGATGGCATGCTGGGCCAGCAGCATCTCGGCGCGGCGCTGGTTGGTTTGGGCCAGGCTCAGCTCGGCGCGGGCCTGCGCCTGGTTGGCGACCAGCCGGTCCACTTCCGCCTGGTACGGGCGGGCGTCGAGCTGGAACAGCACGTCGCCCTTGTGCACCAGCGCGCCTTCCTGGAAGTGCACCGATTCCACGAAGCCGCCGACCCGCGGCTGCACCTGCGACGTGTTGACCGCTTCCAGCCGCCCGGTGAACTCGGCGCTGTCGCTGACCTTGCGGGTCAACGCCTGCGCCACCGTCACTTCCGGCGGGGCGCCGGCGGCGGGGCCTTGCGCACGGCTGTCACCGCCGTGCAGCAGCATCCAGCTGCCGAGTGCGCCGGCCGCGACCAGGGGAACCAGCATCCATTGTTTTTTCATCACGCGCTCCCAAAACCTTGTAGACCAGGCACGGACTCCCGGCGAAGGGTCGAGAGAATAAGTGCACTTTCCGGTATAGAAAATCCGTTTCTTGCGCACTACACTCGTGCGCCGCAGTCACGAATCGACGAGGAATTGAAACAATGGAAGACTTTTCCGCCATTTCGACCTTCGTCCGCGTGGTCGAGGCCAAGAGCTTCGCCGCTGCCGCCAGCCAGCTGGGCATGACCCCGTCCGGGGTCAGCCGCGCCGTGTCGCGGCTGGAGAGCCAGCTCGGCGCGCGGCTGCTGTTCCGTTCCACCCGGTCGCTGCGCTTGACCGACGATGGGGCCGCTTTCCATGCACGTTGCAAGGAGATTCTCGCCGACCTGAGCGAGGCGACCGAGGCGCTGAACTTCGCCAACAGCAAGCCGACCGGCAAGTTGCGCGTGGGCATCTCGCTGTCGGTGGGCCGCGCGGCGGTGATCCCGCGGCTGACCGAGTTCGAGCAGCGCTATCCGGATATCCGGCTGGAGCTGTCGATGAGCGACTCGCCGGCGGATCTCAACGGCGAGGGCCTGGATTGCGCGATCCGGGTCGGCCAGCTGGAGGATTCCAGCCTGATCGCGCGCAAGATCGGCTACCTCAGCAACGTGGTGTGCGCCTCGCCCGAGTACCTGCGCAAGTATGGCGCGCCGCGCAGCATCGAGGATCTCAAGGATCATCGCTGCATCAACTACGTCTACCCGAACGGCCGTCCGCGCCAGTGGCAGTTCGACACGCCGGGCGGGCAGATGAGCGTGGACATCGACGCGCACATGCTGATCAACGACGGCGAGTCGGTGTTGCAGGCGGTGGCGGCCGGCCTGGGCATCACCCAGGTGCCGCGCATGCTGGCCGCGTGCATGCTGGAGAAGGGCATGCTCGAACTGGTGATGACCGATACCAACTCGACCGGCAAGCCGGTGTGGATCGTCTACCCGCAGAAAAAGCATCTGTCGGCCCGCGTGCAGGCCTTCATCGAGTGGGTGCGCGAGCTGTTCGACCGCACCAACCAGCCGGGCCAACACGCGGTCGGCGCGCTGAAGGCCGTGCCGAAGCCGGCGCCCAGGATGGCGCCGGTCGAGGCAGCATAGACGCCGCGCCTGGCCGCGGCCGGGCGTTCGGCCGCTGCCGGTTCAGGCGCCAGCCGGCACCAGCAACAGCAGCGCCACGCCGAACACGATGCGGTAGACCGCGAACGGGGTGAAGCGGTGGCTGCGGATGTAGCCGAGCAGCCACTTCACCGCGACGAAGGCGACGATCGCCGAGACCACGAAGCCCACCGCCAGCGCGGTCCAGTCCTCGTGCGCGGCGCCGCCGCCCTTCACCACCTTGAGCAGTTCGTAGCCGGTGGCCGCGTACATCGTGGGGATGCCGACCAGGAAGGCGAACTCGGTGGCCGCCGCGCGGTTGCTGGTGCCGAACAGCATCGCCGCGAAGATCGTCGCGGCCGAGCGCGAGGTGCCGGGAAAGATGCCGGCGACCATCTGTGCGATGCCGACCAGGATCGCCACCTTCCACGTCACCTCGCTGCGCTCGGGCTGGCGCGCGGCCAGCCGCTCGGCGGCGATCATCCAGAAGCCGCCGATCACCAGCGCCCAGGCGACCGGCGTCACCGTCTCCGGCAGCTTGAAGCCCAGTTTCACCGCCGCGAAGCCGATCCCGGCGGTGATCAGGAACGCCACCGCCAGCTTCAGCAGGTAGTCGCGGTTGGCCGGGTCGCGCCACTGCGTGAACAGCTGCCAGATGCGTTTCCAGTAGATCAGCGTGACCGCCAGGATCGCGCCGGCCTGGATGCCGATGTTGAACAGGTCCGAGCGCGCACCCAGCCCGAACTTCTCGGCGATCAGCAGGTGGCCGGTCGAGGAGATCGGCAGGAACTCGGTGATGCCTTCGATGATGCCGAGCAGGATGACGTGCAGCAGGTCGGTCACGGGCGGGTCCGTTGAAGGTGGAAACGGGCCGGCGGAAAGGTTCGCCGGCATGAAGCGCCATAGCTTACGGGTTTTGCCGCCGCAGGGAACGGTCGCCGCCGCGACGCACTGGAACAGTGCAAACCGGCCATGGCGGCGGGTGCCGATGGTGCTAACGCCGCCGCGCCGGCGCGGCGGCCGGCTGGCCGGGGCTGCTGCAGCAACGGTTGCGGCCCGTGGCACGTGCCTTGCTGAGATGGCTTGGGCGCCATGCATGCGCACGGCCCCGCGGCGACGGCATGCGGACGTCTGGACGTCTGGATGGCCATTGCCGAAACGCCACGCCACGAGGGGAACCAGTCACATGAGACGAAGCTCGATATCCGTGGTTGTCCTGCTGCTCGGCGTTTCCGGCCTGGTCCGCGCAGGCGGGGCCCCGGCCGGCACTTGGGTCGGCAATGCCGGCGCGGTCAGCGATTACCTGTTCCGCGGCCTCTCGCAGACCAATCGCCAGCCGGCGGTGCAGGCCGGCCTCGAATACGACCATGCCGGCGGCTGGTACGCCGGCGGCTGGGGCAGCAACGTGAGCTGGCTGTCGGATGCCTCGACCACCGCCGCGCCGATCTCCAGCAGCGTGGAACTGGACCTCTACACGGGCTGCCGCGGCAGCTTCGGCGGCGGCTGGAGCTGGGACGCGGGCCTGTACCGCTACCAGTACCCGGGCAGCTATCCACGGGGGTTCACCCGGCCGCACACCACCGAGGGCTATGCCGCGCTGGCCTGGAAAAGCGTGTCGCTGAAGTACTCGTACGCGTTCACCAACCTGTTCGGTTATGCCGGCAGCAGGCACAGCAGCTACGTGGACCTGTCGTGGAACCAGGAGTTCGCGCCGGGCTGGCTGCTCAACGCGCATGCGGGGCACCAGCACGTGGCGAACGTGCCGGGTGCGTCGTACAGCGACTGGAAGCTGGGCGTGACGCGCAACTTCGCCGGGCAGTGGTCGGTGGCGCTGGCCTATGGCGACACCGACGCGCGCCGCGCCGCCTACACCAACGCCGAGGGTCACTACCTGGGCCGCGCCACCGCGGTGCTGGGCGTGACCCGGTCGTTCTGATCCACCGCATCACCGTCATCACCTCCGGGAGTCACCCATGAAAATGGTCACCAGCATCATCCGTCCGTACAAGCTCGACGAGGTCCGCGATGCGCTCGCGCACGCCGGCGTCTCGGGCATCACGGTGACGGAAGTCCGCGGCTTCGGCCGCCAGAAAGGCCACACCGAGCTGTACCGCGGCGCCGAGTACGTGGTCGATTTCCTGCCCAAGCTCAAGGTCGAGGTGGTGGTGCCCGACGACCAGCTCGACGCCGTGCTGGAGGAGATCCAGCGCGCGGCCCGCACCGGCAACGTGGGCGACGGCAAGCTCTTCGTCACCGGCGTGGACCAGGTGATCCGCATCCGCACCGGCGAACTCGACGCCGACGCCCTCTGACCCGAATCCCGCGAGGTAGGCCATGAAAGATCTGACGTTGTTGCGCGGCATCCGCAGGTGGCTGCCGCTGTTGTTGCTGGGCCTGGCCGCGCCGGCGCTGCACGCCGCCACGCCCGCGCCGGTGGTCGACAAGGGCGACGTGGCGTGGATGCTCACCTCCACCTTGCTGGTGCTGCTGATGACGGTGCCTGGGCTGGCGCTGTTCTACGGCGGCCTGGTGCGCTCGAAGAACGTGCTGTCGGTGCTGATGCAGGTGATGACGGTGTTCTCGCTGCTACTGCTGTTGTGGGTGGCGTACGGCTACAGCCTCGCGTTCAGCGGCGGCGGCGCGGTCATCGGCAATTTTGACAAGCTGTTCCTGCGCGGGGTGACGAAAGACACGCTGGCGGCGACGTTCACCGCAGGCGTGTCACTGCCCGAGTACGTGTTCGTGGCGTTCCAGGCCACCTTCGCCGGCATCACCGGCGCGCTGATCGTGGGCTCGTTCGCCGAGCGGATGCGCTTCCGCGCGGTGCTGCTGTTCGCGGCGATCTGGTTCACCTTCGCCTACCTGCCGATCGCGCACATGGTGTGGGCCGGCCCCGGCGGCTACCTGTTCGCCAAGGGCGCGCTGGATTTCGCCGGCGGCACCGTGGTGCATATCAACGCCGGCGTCGCCGGCCTGGTCGGTGCCTACCTGGTCGGGCCGCGGCTGGGCATCGGCCGCGAGCCGATGAAGCCGCACAACGTCAGCTTCACCATGGTCGGCGCGGCGCTGCTGTGGGTGGGCTGGTTCGGCTTCAACGCCGGCTCCAACCTGGAGGCGAACGCGGGTGCGGGGCTGGCCTTCATCAACACCCTGCTGGCCACCGCGGCGGCGGTGCTGGCGTGGCTGGCGGCGGAGGCGGTGATGCGCGGGCACGCCTCGATGGTGGGCGGCGCCTCCGGCGCGGTGGCCGGCCTGGTCGGAATCACCCCGGCCTGCGGCACGGTGGGGCCGATGGGCGCGATCGTGATCGGCGCGCTGGCCAGCTTGTGCTGCGTGTGGGGCGTGACCGGGCTGAAGAAGCTGCTGCGCGCGGACGACGCGCTGGACGTGTTCGGCGTGCACGGCGTCGGCGGCATCGTGGGCGCGTTGCTGACCGGCGTGTTCACCGCGCCGGGGCTGGGCGGCACCGGTGCGGCGGACTATTCGGTGCTTCACCAGCTCGGCGTGCAGGCGCTGGGCGTGGGCATCACCGTGCTCTGGAGCGGCGTGGTTTCGGTGCTGGCCTACCTGGTGGTGAAGGCGGTATTCGGCCTGCGCGTGCCGTACGAGGCCGAACGTGAGGGACTGGACATTACCTCGCATGGCGAAAGCGCCTACGATGCGTGAGGCAGGCGATTGCCGGGTGTGATAGGCGACCCATGATGGTGCAATGCGCTAGACATCTTGCACCATCATGCTGCTCGCGGCGCCTGTCACCGCCGCCGTGGCATCCGCCAGGCCCTTGTCGGGCAAGGGTTCTGTCCGCTGGCATGGACCTTGCCAAAGACCAGTCACCATCCACCTTCGAGGTTGTCCCATGTCCGCCAACAAAGTGCTCGACCTGATCCAGGAGCATGAGGTCGAGTTCGTCGACTTCCGCTTCGCCGACATGCTCGGTACGCATCACCACGTCACCTTCCCGGCCCACGCGATCGACGAGTCGACGTTCGAGGACGGCAAGATGTTCGACGGCTCCTCGATCACCGGCTGGAAGGGCATCAACGAGTCGGACATGATCCTGCTGCCCGACCCGGACACCGCTCACCTCGATCCGTTCAGCTCGCACACCCAGCTGATCCTGCATTGCGACGTGCTGGAGCCGAGCACCATGCAGGCCTACGGCCGTGACCCGCGCTCGATCGCCAAGCGCGGCGAGGCGTACCTGAAATCCACCGGCATCGCCGACACCGCGTTCTTCGGTCCGGAGCCGGAGTTCTTCATCTTCGATTCGGCACGCTGGCAGAACGACCCGGGCCGGGTGTTCTACGAGATCGGCTCGGAAGAGGCGGCGTGGTCCTCGCGCTACAAGTACGACGGCAACAACAGCGGCCATCGCCCGGGCGTGAAGGGCGGCTACTTCCCGGTCAGCCCGGTCGACTCGCTGGGCGACCTGCGCGCGGACATGTGCAAGGTGCTGGAGTCGCTGGGCCAGAAGGTCGAGGTGCACCACCATGAAGTGGCGAACGCCGGCCAGTGCGAGATCGGCGTGAAGTTCAACACGCTGGTGAAGAAGGCCGACGAGCTGCTGACGATGAAGTACGTCATCAAGAACGTGGCGCACCAGAACGGCAAGACCGTCACCTTCATGCCGAAGCCGCTGGTCGGCGACAACGGCAGCGGCATGCACGTGCACCAGTCGCTGGCCAAGAACGGCGAGAACCTGTTCGCCGGCGACCTGTACGGTGGCCTCAGCCAGACCGCGCTGTGGTACATCGGCGGCATCTTCAAGCACGCCCGCGCGATCAACGCGTTCGCCAACTCCACCACCAACAGCTACAAGCGCCTGGTGCCGGGCTTCGAAGCGCCGGTGATGCTGGCGTATTCCGCGCGCAACCGCTCGGCGAGCTGCCGCATCCCGTACGTGGCCAGCCCCAAGGGCCGCCGCATCGAGGTGCGCTTCCCCGACCCGATGAACTCCGGCTACCTGGTGTTCACCGCGCTGATGATGGCCGGCCTCGACGGCATCATCAACAAGATCGACCCCGGCGCGCCGGCCGACAAGGACCTGTACGACCTGCCGCCGGAAGAGGAGAAGAACATCCCGCAGGTGTGCTCCAGCCTCGATGCCGCGCTGGAAGCGCTGGACAAGGACCGCGACTTCCTCAAGGCCGGCGGCGTGTTCACCGACGACTTCATCGATGCCTACATCGAAGTGAAGATGAAGGAAGTCACCAAGTACCGCGCCAGCACGCATCCGCTGGAGTTCCAGATGTACTACTCGCTCTGATCAAGGCCGGCTGCAAGCGCGCTGTCCGTGTGAACAAAGCAACGGGCGCCTCGGCGCCCGTTGTCGTTGGTGCAGCGGCGGGATCGCGTTCAGAACGTCACCTGCGTGTACAGGCCGATCACGAAGGCGTCGGGGATCTTGCCGGTGCCGTTGGGGCGGATGATGTACTGCAGGTTGGGGCGCAGCATGAGCCACGGTGCGATCTTCGCGCCGTAGTCCACTTCCAGCACGGTCTCGTAGGTCTGGATCGGCACGACGCCGGGCTTCACGCTGTCGCGGTCGCGCTGGTAGCGGGTCAGCCGCGGGTTGATCCGCGCCGAGGCCGCCATGAACGAGACCACGTCGTTGTCGCGGCCCGGGAAGGTGCCCTGGTAGTGGCCGCCGACGACCCAGAAGTAGCGGAAGCGTGCGGTGGCTTCGTCGCCCACGCCGGCCATCGCGCCGAGGGTGAGCCCGCGGTTGGTGTCGGGCCCTTCGCGATAGACCATCTTGTCGGCGATGAAGTAGCCGCCCGAGCGGCCGTCGTGATGTTCGAACGCCGCGCCGGTGAGGCCGGCGGGCCGGCCGTTGACGTCGCTGTACACATCCGGCGTGCCGGAGGTGTTGTAGTACGCGCCGAGCTTGAGATCGCCCGGCAGCTGTCCGCTGCCGCCGCCGGTGGCCCAGCCCACTTCGGCCGGCACGAACACGCCGCGGTGCTTGAGGCTGAGGTTCCAGCCCTGGTCGCGGTTGCCGCCGTTGGGGTTGTCGAGGTAGGCGCCGACGGTGGCGTAGAAGTCCGGTGTGACGTGCCACTTCACGTGTCCACCCCATTGCGCGGTGGGGAAGTTGTGTGCGCCGCTGTTGGTGGTCATCGCGTTGGCATGGCCGCAGATGATGCCGTTCTGGAAATTGCAGAACGCCGGCAGCCGCGCGAAGTCGTCGCCCACGGGCGACCAGCCCAACTGCAGGAAGATCCGGTGGTCGAGGAAATCCTGTTGCCAGTTCAGCTCGGCCAGGCGGAAGTTCTGGCCGGCGCCGTAGAGTTCCTGCACCGAGAACTGGTTGCCCAGCGCGTCATTGCTGAGGCTGCGGCCGCGGCGGTCGGTGACGGTGAACTGGATCTTCGCGTCGGGCACGCCCCACAGCTTGTCGAGGTCGAAGTCCGCGCCGAGGTCGAGCTGCTGGGTGTAGCGCGCGGTCTGGCGATGGCCGCCGGAAACGTTGCCCGCGCTCTCGGTGGTCCAGTGCGCGCGCAGGGCGATGCCGTCGCCCTGCAGCTGCGTGCGCGTGCCGCCCCAGTCGCCGGTTAGCGTGGGCCGCCCGAGCCAGCCGCCGGCCTGCTGCGCCAGGGCCGGCAACGTGCACAGCCACAACGCGCTGCCGAGCACCAGGCCGGGGATCGTGCAGGGTGGATGGCGCATGAGGGTCAGGCCTGGCCGGAGGAAGTCCGACGCCGCTTGCGCCGGCGCCACAGAACGAGGATGGCGAGGATCAGCACCACCACCACGACCATCGCCAGCCGGACCAGCGCGGCCAGGTGCGATGGCGCGGCGCCGGCGCGCAGGCTGGCGACCTGGGTCGCCGTGATCCGCGCGGCGGGATTGCCGTAGCGCAGCGTCAGGTAGTTGGCCAGGTTGGCGACCTGGTGGTCGGACAGCGCGTGTGCGAAGCCCGGCATGTGCACGCCGGAATCGTTGGTCCAGCGGATGCCCTCGAGGATCACCATCACCAGGTTGCCGGTATCGGCGCGCCCGGTGGCGGTGTTGTGGAACAGCGGCGGCAGGCCGCCGTCGAAGCTGCCTTCGCCGCTGGCCTGGTGGCAACTGGCGCAGTGGGCGTCGTACAGCTGCGCGCCGGTCCACTGCGCCGTGTCGTCGGGCAGGGCGGTGCCGCGCTGGTCGGCCATCCCGTCGAACGCGGCGCCCCAGCTGCCGACGGCGCGGGTGTCGGCCGGGTCGTGTTGCGCGGGCACCGTCTTCAGGTAGATGGCGATCGCCTGCAGGTCGGCGGGTTCGAGGTACTGCAGGCTGTGGTCGACCGCCTCGGCCATCGGTCCGGCCGCCTGCGCCTTGCCGCGGGCATGGCCGAGCTTCAGGTAGTCGACCAGGTCCTGTTCGTTCCAGCCGCCGATGCCGCTGTTCGCGTCGGAGGTGATGTTCGGCGCCCGCCAGGTGCCGACGGCGCCGCCTGCCAGTTCGCGCGACGACTGTTCGGCCATCAGCAGGTTGCGCGGCGTGTGGCAGGTGCTGCAGTGGGCCAGCCCGCGCACCAGGTAGGCGCCGCGGTTCCATGCCGCGCCCTTGGCCGGGTCGGGCGTGAACGGCTTGCCGTCGAGGAACAGCAGGTCCCACGCCGCCATCGACAGGCGGAGGTTGAACGGGAACGGCAGCCGGGTCGGCGCCGGCTTGCTGTCCACCGGCGCCACGCCATGCATGAAGTACGTGTACAACGCATGCACGTCGTCGTCGGTGACCTGCGCGTACGACGTATACGGCATCGCCGGGTACAGCCGCGCGCCGTCCGCGCGGATGCCCCGGCGCAAGGCATCGCGGAACTGCTGCTCGGTGTAGTGGCCGATGCCGGCCGTGGTCGACGGCGTGATGTTGGTACTGATGATATTGCCGACCGGCGTGGGCACCGTCAGCCCGCCGGCGTACGGCTTGCCGCCGGGCGCGGTATGGCAGGCCACGCAGTCGCCCGCCGTGGCGAGGTACTGGCCGCGTTGCAGCAGGGCGGCGTCGGCGGCGTGAACCGATGCGGCGACAAGCAGGCCGATCAGGGCGAGTAGCGGGAGGCAGCGGGCCGATGCGTTCATGTGAGGCTCGCCTCGTGGCTGGGATGCGCAGCAGCAGTGGTTGCGCGTGCTTCCTTCGCCGGCAGGATATGCTCGGCAGTGCGCAGCGCCAGCGCCACGCCGGTGAGCGTGGAGTTCATCGTGGCCGCGGTGGGCATCACGCCGGTGCTGCAGACGAACAGGTTCTCGTGGTCGTGCGTGCGGCCGAACGCGTCGACCACCGAGCTCGCCGGGTCGTTGCCCATGCTCATCGTGCCGGTGATGTGCTGGTTGTTGGCGAACTGGCCCTCCGCGCTGTAGCGCAGGCCGGTGCCGCCCATCAGTTCGGCGATGCGGGCGAAGTCGGCCTTGGACACGTCCGCGGCGCGGCGCGTGTAGTCGTCGATCGCGTAGTGCGCCTCGGGCTTGGGAATGCCCATGGCGTCCTTCTCCGCGCTGAGCGTGATGCGGTTGTCGGGATTGGGCAGCACCTCCAGCACGTTCTTCACGTTGACCTGGCGCGCGGCGCGCCAGCGCAGCTGCTTCTCGAACTCCGCGCCGTACACGCCCTCCTTGATCAGGTCGCCGGTGACGTTGAGCACCTGCGAGATGTTGGTGAAGTCCAGCCGGTACGGCGCGTGCTGCGAGCGGAACGCGCCGTCGCGCAGGGTGTTGATCGAACTGGGGCTCTGCGGGCCGCGGCCCAGCCACAGTTCCTCGTCGGCGTAGAAGGTGAGCGAGGTGCTGGGGTGGTCCATCAGGTGGCGGCCGACCATGCCGGAGCTGTTGGCCAGCCCGTTCGGGTACTTGTCGCTGGCCGACAGCAGCAGCAGCTTCGGGCTCTCGATGCCGTTCGCGGCGAGGATGAAGGTGGTGCCGGTGACGCGGTGTTCGCTCTTGTCCGGCGCGTAGTAGTGCACCGCCGCGATGCGCCCCTTGGCGTCGTGCTCGATGCGGAAGACCACCGCGTTGGGCACCACCTTCGCGCCGGCGGCCTCGGCCGCCTCCACCGCGTTGATGCCGAGGTATTGCGCGTTGACCGGGCAGATCGGCTGGCAGCTGTTGTTGCCCACGCAGGCGGGGCGGCCGTCGTAGCCGCGGCTGTTGCGCGCCACGGTGTTGGCGACCACCGGGTAGGCCGGGGCCAGCCGTTCGCGGAAGCGACGCATCGACCACGGCTCGGCCACCGGTTCCATCGGGAACGGATGCTGGCGCGGCGAGCCGGTGTTGTCGGCGCCGGCCACGCCGAGGATCTCCTCCGCCTCCTGGTACCACGGATCGAGTTCCTCGTAGCTCAGCGGCCAGTCCACGCCGACGCCGTACAGGCTCTTGATGCGCACGTCGTTCGGCACCAGCCGCCACGCCTGCGCGGCCCAGTGCCAAGTGGTGCCGCCGACCGCGCGGATGTATTCGGCCGGGTAGGGATACGGCCCGGCCTGCTTCAGGTAGCCGTTGTCCTGCGGCACGTAGATCGGATGCGGCGCCCACGGCGAGGGTGGGTACGGCGCCATCCAGTTGCCCTTGATCGGCGAGTTGCGGAACGCGGCGACGACACGGGCGCGTTCCAGCCGCGGCCCCGCCTCGAGGATCAGCACCGAGGCGCCTTGCTGTGCCAGCCGGCGCGCCGCCAGCGAGCCGATGATGCCCGAGCCGATCACCACGATGTCAGCCGATAGCTGTCCGGACATCGGATTGCACTCCTGACTAAAGGGGTTTGCTGGCCCAGCTGCCGTACGCGCCGTAGGCGTAGGTCGGCGGCTTCAGCACGTCGGCCACGATCACCGCGTTGAGCGCGGTCTCGTAGGCGACGCAGCGCGCGCCTTCGCCGCTGCCGACCACGCCGAGGGCCCAGGCGCCGAGGATCTGCCGTGGCAACGGCGCCAGCGGCGAATGCTCGCCGTCCAGCACGCCCTGCAGCTGTTGCGGATCGATGTGGCGTTCGTTGAGCAGGGTCAGCAGCGCCTGCACGTCGGCCGGAAAGTTCGGGTGCGCGGCGGCGAGGGCGTCGTAGAGGCGGGTTGCCTGTGCGGCATCCAGCGCCTGCCGGCCGACCAGGATCGCGGAGAGCGCGGTGAACGCGCCGCGGTCGGCATGCGGTGCGGGTTGCGCCAGCGCCCAGGGAATCAGCGAGGCGGTGTACGCGGTGAGCAGGCCCGCCAGCAGGCGGCGACGCGAGGGGTCGACGGGGCCGTTGCGGCGCGCGGCGACGCTGTCGGGTTCTTCCGGTGCCATGACCCTCCCCCTTGCGGATTGCCGTGCAGCTGGCGACTGGGACAGTCGCCAAGGCGGACCGACCTTACTCTGGTTACGGTGCAAGGCGACGTGAAGATTCGAGATGGTTGGGGGAATGTGGCGGAACGCATTGCCGCAAGAAATAACGGGATGCTGTCGACAGGCGTGGAGAGCGCCGAACCCTCGGCGGGTGTCGACCGCATTCGATGGCTATTCAGTGGGCGCACCGGCCGATGAAGAAGAAAAGACCATCCCGCAGATGTGCTCCAGCCTCGACGCCGCGCCGGAAGCACCGGACAAGGATCGTGACTTCCTCAAGACCGGCGGCGCGTTCACGGACGCCTGCATCGAGCTGAAGATGAAGGCGGCCACCACGTGCCGCACCAGTACGCATCTGCCGGTGTTCCAGATGTATTGCCCGCCCCGATCGCGGAGACATCGGGGGATTGAAAACGACGGGCGCTGCGGCGCCCGTCGTCTTTGGCGGTCGCGCGATAGGCGCCCCGTGGACCGGGGCGGCGGCCGGTCGCGTGTCTGCATGCTGAATCGGCGCGAGGCCTTGCGCGGCACCTAGGCGGGCCGTTGAAAGTCGATGTGCACGGCGAGGCCGGGTTCGCCATCGCCCAGGCTAACCGTGATCTCGTGCAGCTGGGCGACTGCGGTCACGAGCGCGAGTCCGAGGCCGCTCCCGGGCGTGCTTCGAGAGGAATCCAGGCGAACGAAGCGTTGCAGTACGCGTTCGCGCTCGTGCTTCGGGATGCCTGGTCCCGTGTCGCGAACAATCGCCCGGACACATCCGGGCATCGGCAGCAACGACAGAAATACGGGCGTGTGGGGCGGGGTGTGATGCAGCGCGTTTTCGACCAGGTTGGCGAACATCTGCGTCAACAGCATCGCATCGCCGCGCACAATCGCGCCCGGATGGACTCGGGCATGAAGACTGCGGCCCTGATCCTCGAATACGGGTGCGAAATCGCCGACCAGCACGCCAAGCAAGCCCGAGAGATCAACATCAGTGAAGTTTTCCTGCTGCTTCTGGTTCTCGATTTGCGCGATCCTGAGCAAAGCCGCAAAGGTAGCCAGCACATGGTCGACATCGGCCAAAGCCGTCGTGCAGGATTCCCGGTAGCCTTCGACGCTGGTGACCTGAAGCGTCGTGGCTTCAAGCTTGTGGCGCAAGTGCGTCAAAGGTGTACGCAGATCGTGGGCGATATCGTTGGAGACCTGGCGCATGCCCTCCATCAGTGACTGAAGTCGGGCCAGCATTCGGTTCAGCGAGCGGGCGAGGCGGTCGAATTCGTCGTCGCGATCCGTTATCACGATTCGCGTGCCCAGATCGCCCTTGACGATGTTCGAGGCGGCCTGAGTGATCGTCTCGACCTTGCTCAGGTAACTTCTGGCCGTAAGCACGCCACCGGCCAGTGCCAGCGCCACGGCCGCGAGCCCGGCCCAGATGAAGGACTGCAACAGGAGTTCATTCAGTTGGTCCGCCTGCAACGTCCCGCGGGCCACCGCCAGGATGTTGCCGTCCTCGAGACGGGACGAATTGATCAGAAGGTGGCCGGGCACGGAGCGCTTGCTGTCGATGTGGCGAAGTTCGTGCAACCTGGTCCAACCGAGTGACGGCGGCATCTTTGTCAGACTGCCCGCGATGCGATCGCCACGGGGGGAAAACAGTCCGTAGAAGAACGTTCCCTTTTGCGCATGAGCAACGGCTTTGTTGATCGAGGCCACGCGAATGCTGCCGGGCACGGCGGTCATTTCGCTCGATTCGTCGCTGATTTCCTGACGGAGTTGTGCGGTGACATAGCCGCTTACGGAAACCCAGGTAATCGCAAACAGCACGAGTGCCGCGAAGGCGAACGATGCGGCTTGCAAAACGCCGAGTCGAAATGCGGCGCTGTGCAACAGCCGAGAGATCTGCTCCTTGGTGCGGATGTTCACGATTCAGTGTCTGTCCGGCAAGCGCAGTATGTAACCTGCGCCCCGCACCGTATCAATGAGTTCGCCGCCGGGGAAGCCGCGGTCGATCTTGGCGCGAAGCCGGCTCATGTGCGTCTCCACGACGCTGGTCCGTGGATCGAATTGATATTCCCACACGTTTTCGAGCAGCATTGCGCGGGTGACGATGTGGCCGGCATGACGCATGAGGTATTCGAGCAGGCGGATTTCACGCGCCTGCAAGTCGATGACATGACCGCCCCGGCAGGCCTCGCGCTTGAGCAGATCCAGTTCGAGATCGGCCACGCGCAGCAACGTCTCCGAAGGCGCCACCATTTGCATCCGCCTTGCCAGTGAACTGACGCGAGCCGCCAGTTCGCTGAATGCGAAGGGTTTCGAAAGATAGTCGTCGGCGCCGGCATCGATGCCTTCGACGCGCTGATCCACGTCGCCCAACGCCGTCAGCATCAAGACCGGCGTAACCACGCGCGCCGACCGCAACGCTCTCACCAGGCTCATGCCGTCAAGTCCCGGCAACATGCGATCGATGACGAGTACGTCGTGTTCCTGCGATGAGGCGCGCTGCAACCCTTCCCGGCCGTCCATCGCCCGTTCGACCACATGGCCAAGTTTCGTCAGCTCCCTGGTGATATAGGCCTGGGTCTCGGCGTCGTCTTCGATCAGCAGGATGTTCATGAGGCGATTGCTTCGCTGCGTCGGGCAGGGCTATCCAAAGTGCGCTCAAGGGCCAGCCGGCATGGAAGCCGACTCCAATCAGACCCGCACGGCATGTGGAAGGACCGCCACACGCCCGTGGACCGGCCCGTTGAAGTTGGCGCGGTCCACGATGGCTGGCGCGGCCGGATACCGGCATGTCGTCCCGAATCCGATCAGAACTCGAAGCGCACACCTGCCATGTAGGTTATCCCATAGAACTCGCGCTGAATCGGACGGTCCGGAGTGCCCTGATAGAATGCATGGGGCGTATCGAGCAGGTTCTTGGCGTAGAAATAGATCGACCAGTCTGCCGGAAACTCGTAGCTGGCGCTGAAGTCCATCGATGTGCGGCGTGCATTGTAGATGTCGCTGGTGCGATCGGTGCCGATGCCGAACAGGTCGGACGATACCGAATAGGCCGCCAGGTTCAGCGAGAGACCAGCGCGCTTGTAGAAGATCGAGGCGTTCCAGGTGTTCTTCGATGTCGACGGGAGCAGCGAATACTCGCCGGGACGGATCTGGATGCGCGAATTGACCCAAGTGTAGTTGGCGCTGGCACCCAGGCCATCGAGCCAGCCCGGCAGGTTGCGGAACTGTTGAACCCAGTTCAGCTCCAGGCCGCGTGCGTATGCGGAGCCGATGTTTTCGAACGTGAAGATATGGAACGGCTGCGGACTGCCCGGGTACAGGTTGTTGTTCGGCAGTGTCTGGGTCGTCTCGATCGGGATGATGTAGTTGGAGATTTCCTTGTCGAACACCCCGGCGGACATGATGCCGCCACCGTCCAGGTAGTGCTCGACGCTGAAATCGAAGCTGTTGGCCGTCGCTGGTTTCAGCGACGGGTTGCCGGTGGTGACGATGCCCGAGCCCACGTCGATCGCCAGCGCCGGATTGGCCTGGTTGAAGCCCGGACGGCCAATGGTCGACGAATAAGCCGCGCGCAGGATCGTGTCGGGCGCCAGTTCATAGCGAAACTGGAGGCTTGGGAAGAAATTGTCGTAGTTGTGCTTGATGTTGATCGGATACGCGAATGGATTGCCGGCGGCGTCCATGCCGGCGGAGAATGCGCCGCTTCGATCATGCGTCTGTTCGAAACGAACGCCGGCGAGTATGCCGAGGTTGCCGTAGCTGCCCGTGTATTCACCGTAGGCCGCGGAAATGTCCTCATGCGCGTCGAGGTACTGCTGCTGGGCGCTCAATACATCGCCGGCCTCGATCGTGCCTTGGCCAAAGATGCCCCGCAAGGCGCCGGGGGCGATATCCACGCCGTTCTGATAGAGCCCGTCGTAGTAGGTTTCGTTGGAGCCGCTTGAGACGGCGGTCAAAGGCAGGGCAGTGGGATTGAGCGTGTACGGTTGTGCCGTCGTCCGCTTATGCCGCTGGCGCACGCTCAGGCCGAACCGCAGGTTTTGATCCGTCAGGCTCCCCCAATTCACCGGCGTATCGGAATTGATGGCGTACGACATTTCACGGTCGAAGTTGTACGCCGTGCTGTTGCTGAGGCTGGTCAGTGCGTAGTTGGCCGGATCGAGGTAGCCCGGCGCGTTCGAGAGCGTGTAGACGGGAACGTGGCCGGGACCCGTCGGGCCGTACGTGATTTGCCCCGCTGGCGTGGAGGGGGAGTTGTACGTGAACGTGGAGTTGTAGTCGAAGGGCTTCTTGTACGTGCCCTCGACGTAGGCGACGTGATAGTCCACGGTCGTGTCGCCCAGGATGTTCTTGCCGCCCAGCATGTAGAGTCGCTCGGTGGACGTTTCCTGCTCGTCGCGCAGCGATTTGGTGATCGCGCCAGGGAAAGAGAGGGTGTCCTGCAGCGTTCCGTTCGACAGCACCGTGGTGTTGCCGTCAGGCAGGATGTCCATGAACTGGCGCTTGTATCTTTCCGTGTAGCCCGCATCGAAGGCACGGAAATACCAGTCGTTGTTGTCATCGGGCTGATAGTCGATATCCATCGCGTAGCCGTGGCGCCGGCGATGCAGCTCGTAATCGCGCTGCTCGATATCGTTCACCGCCTGGTACGGATGCGCCGAATCGTTGAAATAGGCGGGCTCGACGTCATCGATGCCGCGTGAATCGTTGTGGCCCGATGCCGTCAGGACGATCGAGAAGGGACCGAATCGGCCACCCCCCACCAGCGAGAATTCGCTGATCGGCGTGCCGCGCAGCGGCTCGTAACCACCGCCCGCGCTGCCCTCGAAAAACGCGCCCTGCTCATCGGGGGCCCGTTTCGGCAGCACTTCGATCGTGCCGCCGAGGGCCTCCGCATCCTGGCGCGGCAGGTTCGACTTCGTCACCTTGACGGCGCCGATGAAACCCACCGGGATGGAATCCAGGGCCACGCCGCGATAACCGCCGAACGGCGAGGCATTGTTGGTGGGAAGAAGCCGGACACCAGCGTAGGTGGTGCTGTTCAGATCGGCGTCGAATCCACGGATATTGACGTAACGACCTTCGCCCTCGTCGGTTTCCAGCGAGATGCCGGGAATGCGGCGAACGGCTTCAGCGGCACTCACATCGGGCAGCGCCCGGATTTGTTCCTCGGTACGGATATTGATCAGGTTGGGCGCGTTTTCCTGCGTCTTGCGGGCAATGTCATCGGACGTGCGCGGGGCTACAACACTGACTCCCTGCAGGTCTTTTACTTCCTGCTTGGACTTCTGCCTGCGCTGGCGATCGGCGCCACTTGCGTTGGCAGTGTCGCCCGCTATCGGGCCGTCATGCGCCGGGGCCGGCGTATCCGACGCCGTAGTCGCAAAAGCAAGCACATCCGTCGGCGCGCTCAGTGCCCCGAGACACGAGAGGATGGTGCAACTAAGCAGGGCAACGCGTAATTTTGAACGGTGCATCGAGCTGGCCTCAATCGGGGAAAAACCATCCGTTCCACCGCGCGGAGCGTGGTGGGGCTGGGGAGTGGGAAGTCCCTCGAAGCTAGGTGGGGGCTGTGACAGACAAGTTGCTGCGCACTTACCGATCCGTAAGCTGCCGATGCGTGGTCCTTCTGGCTAGACTCGCCACCGGCGTATCAGTCAACTTGCGTAGCTGAGGATGATCAATTGAAGACAATGGCATGGGCTCTGGCCCTCGCGTGCATGGTCGTGGCTCCGTCATGGGCTGCCGCACCACCGTCGGGCAACTACCGGGTTACGCATCAGTACGCGCTGGGAGGATCGGGTGGCTGGGACTATTTGACGCTCGACCCTTCCACCAATCATCTCTTCGTCGCTCGCGACAATCGGGTCATGGTTGTCGACACGAAAAGCGGCAAGGTGGTCAAGGAGATCCCGGGGATGAAACACGCACATGGCGTTGCGCTGGTGCCGGATCTGCAGCGTGCCTACGTCACCAACGGGGACGCGAACGATGTCAGCGTCGTGGATCTCAAGACACTCGCCGTGGCAGGCAGCATTCCCGTTGGCGGAAAAGATCCCGACGCCATCATTTACGACAGCGCGACGTCGCACGTCCTGGCGATGAACGGGGACAGCAACAGCATAAGCGTGATCGATCCCAGGTTCGGCAAAGAGCTGCAGACCATCGCCCTTGCGGGCAACCCCGAATTCGCCACAAGCGATGGGCATGGAAACGTGTACGTCAATCTCGAGGACAAGGGCGAGCTGGCGCATATCGATACAAGGGCCAATGCCGTAAAGCAGACCTGGTCCCTGTCGCCATGCGAAGGCCCGACCGGCCTCGCACTGGACACGGTGAACCAGCGGCTGTTTTCCGTGTGCGCGAACGGATGGCTGATCGTCACGGATGCCGGCTCCGGCCATCAGGTCGCCAGGCTGCCGATCGGCAAGGCCCCCGATGCGGTCGCCTACGATGCTCGGACCCACACTGTTTTCAGTTCGAGCCGGGAAGGCGTGCTGGACGTGATCCACCAGGTGGACAAAGACCACTACTCCTCCGCAAAGGCCGTCCCGACGCTGAAAAGCGCGCGTACCTTGGCACTTGACCCCGCATCGCACGAGATTTTCCTGGTGGGCGCGAAGAGTGCGGTAAAGGGCAAGCCGGTAAGCGGATTCACGATGCTCGTTGTGGAACCGCATTGATCGACAAGTTTGCCGCATGACCGTTCTGCCCACCTGCCGGCCATCACACGGTCGCTTCACGGATGGGGGCTGGTGTCCGGTGCGGGTCCGGGCAAGGCATGCCGGGTGACCTGGCGCGCGAACCAGGGCATGCCTGGTTCGCGTCCCAAAAACAAGTTTGAACAAGGTTGGCCATTGCCCGCGCAAGCTTGGCGAGAATCGTACCGGCGCTCTTGTGCCGGACGAAAGGCCTGGGATCGGCGTTGCGCCGGTCGACGTACTCGCGAATGGATTGCTCCAGACCTGCCCGCGGGTGCGTGTGCTGGGCCTGATCCTTTGCTCGCTGATCTTGCCGGGAGAACGTTCGACCCGAGTGAGCCAAGGGGCACAGGCGGAGATGAAGTGCGCATGGAAACGCAGGCGCCTTGCGGATCGCCAGCCGTGCCATCAGCTCCGCGCGCCCCGCGTCGGTCACCACCAGTTCCGTTCATTCCCCAATCTGGTGCCACCTGTTTTTGAGACACCCCGCCAGGGGGCTTGCTGGTCCAACTGCCGTACGCGCCGCAGGCGAAGGTGGGCGGCTTCAGCACGTCGGCCACGCGAGGGGTCGGCCGGGCCCTCGCGGCGCGCGGCAACGCTGTCGAGGTCCTCCGGTGCCGTGAGTTTCCCCGTGGATGGGCGTGCGGCCGGCGACCGGGCGGGCTGCCGGTTCGGAAAAACCATGCCACCGGCGGTACAAGAAAGGTGATGGTCCGGAGCGGCCAGGGGCAAGGCGCGGACGGGGTGCCTTGCTGCAGGAAATAGCGGAAGGCCTTCCCTCATCGGGACCCGCGGGACACCCGCAACCGTGGGCAACCGCGTTTACCGTCCGGGCCTGCGGATGGATTGCGTGCCGTCGTCTCCAGGGTGATGATCGCAGCCGGATGACGTGTGTGACCGCTGGTCATCCGGCCATGTTGATGTTGCGAGGTTCAAGCCCAATCCCGGCATGCCTCCCGTCCTGGACGAGCCGGGATATTCAATCTGACGAGATCCGAGGAGAACGTCGTGGACAAGTTGATCAGCGTAGTGGCACGCCTCCTGATGGCGCAGCTTTTCATCATCTCCGGCTGGCAGAAGCTGACCGGGTTCAGCGGCACGGAAGGCTATTTGGCCTCGATGGGCATCCCCATGGTCGGCCTGGTGACGCCCCTGGTGATCCTGATTGAACTGGGTGGCGGGCTGGCCCTGCTGTTCGGTTTCAAGACCCGTTGGGTGGCGGCCGTGATCGCGTTGTTCAGCGTGGGCTCGGCGCTGGTCGCGCACACGCATTTCGCCGACCAGGCGCAGGCGATCAATTTCATGAAAAACCTCTCGATCGCCGGCGGCCTGCTGTGGTTCGTCAGGAATGGCGGCGGCACGGCAAGCGTCGACGCACAGATCGGAAGCAAATAGGGCGCAAGCCGGAGGAGCACGATGACCGTCGCCCGGCCTCCGCCGGGCGGCGGTCATCCGGTTTCCGGAGGCTCGCCTGCCCGGCGGTGGACGCTTTCCCGGAAAGCCCGGTGGGTCTGCGGCTTCACGAACAGTGCCACGACCTCCGGGTGGAGCCGGCGAATCCGCAGTTCGAGCGTGCGCACCAGTTCCTCGATGTCGGAAGCGCGGATGTCGTCGGCAAACGCCAGGCTGAGTGCGGCGACGATCTGGTTGGGCGCGAGCTGCACGGTGAGCAGCCCGTTGGCGCGGGAGACCGGGCCCTGCGCTTCCGCGATGCGCATGATCGAAGCGCTGAGGCGGCGATCGGCACGCTCGCCGATCAGCAGGCTCTTGCTTTCACGCGCGAGCAGGGCGGCGGTACCGGCGAGCACCAGGCCGATCAGGATCGAGGCGATGCCGTCGAATACGGGCGCGTCGAGCGTGGTGGCCGCGAACGTGCCGAGGGCGGCGATCGCGATGCCGAGCAGGGCCGCGCTGTCCTCGAACAGCACCATGAAGGACGGCGGATCCTTGCTGCGGCGGAAGGCTTCGTAGTAACCGAGCGGACCCTTGGCAGCCTTGAACTGGCGCAACGAGAGCAGCCACGACGTGCCCTCGAACAGGAAGCACAGGCCGAACACCGCGTAGCTCGCCAGCGGGTGGCTGATCGGCCGCGGCTGGCGGACATGCAGGATGCCCTGGTAGAGCGACACGCCCGCGCCGAGCGCGAACACCAGCAGCGCCACGATGAAGCTCCAGAAATACAGCTCGCGGCCGTAGCCCAGCGGATGCTCCGGGTCGGCCCGGCGTCGCGAGCGACGCATGCCGTACAGCAGCAGGATCTCGTTGCCGGTGTCGACGAAGGAATGCACCGCCTCGCTGAGCATAGCCGAACTGCCGGTCCATGCCGCCGCCACGGTCTTGGTGGCGGCGACCAGCAGGTTGCCGGCCAGGGCGGCATGCACGGTCAGGCGCGTGGACGGAGTCCCTGCCATGGCGGATCCGGCCATGCGCCCGCCGCGGTTTCGCTCAGCCCTCGCGCGGCAGCACGGTCAGCACGCGCTCGATGAACAGGTGCAGCTCCTTCATGTAGTTGCTCAGGAACTCGGCGGTGGATTCGTCGCTGACCGTGCCGTCTTCCGCGATCAGCCCCGGCTTGGACTGGATGTACGCCTCCATCGTGTTCATCAGCGGCGAGTTGCAGAAGCACAGCACGCCGCGCAGCTGCTGCTGGGCCACCGCGGTGCCGATCGCGCCGGGCGAGGTGCCGATCACGCCGGATGGCTTGCGCGCGAACGAGTTCTTGCCCCACGGGCGGCTGGCCCAGTCGATCGCGTTCTTCAGCGCACCGGGGATCGAGCGGTTGTATTCCGGCGTGACGAACAGCACCGCGTCGACGTCGGCGATCGCCTGCTTGAACGCGCGCGCCACCGGCGGGTAGTCGGCGTCGTAGTCGTAGCTGTACAGCGGCAGGTCGCGGATCGGGATCTCCACCAGCGCCAGCCCCGGCGGCGCGAGGCGGGTGAGCGCCTTGGACAACAGGCGGTTGATCGAGCCCTTGGCGAGGCTGCCGACGAGATAGCCGACTTTGTAGGTCTTCATGGGGGTTCCTCGGGAGTGGGTGGTGTCGCCGCGGAAGTGCGGAGGGGCCTTTCAGTGGCCGGTCGAATCGCCGCGACGGGCGGTTTCGAACAGGAACCAGGTGCGCCGCTCGGTCTCGTCGATCCAGTTCTCGATCAGGCTGGCGGTGGCGACGTCATGGCGCTCGTCGCAGACTTCATGGGCTTCGCGCAGGCGCGCGGCCAGCGCCTGGTTGTCCTCGCGCAGCTCGGCCAGCATGTCCTCCGGCTCGACGTACTCGGCGTCGTTGTTGGCGACCCGCTGCAGCCGCGCGACGTGCCCGATCGAGCGCAGCGTGGTGCCGCCGATCTTGCGGACGCGCTCGGCGATCGGGTCGGTCATCGCGAACAGCTGGTCGCCCTGCTCGTCGAGCATCAGGTGGTAGTCGCGGAAGTTCGGGCCGCTCATGTGCCAGTGGAAGTTCTTGGTCTTCAGGTACAGCGCGAACACGTCGGCGAGGATCGCGTTCATCGCGCCGGACACGTCGCGGGTGGCGCGCGCATCGAGATCGGTGGGCGTGGTCAGCGGCGCGCGCTGCCTGCGCAGCAGGGTGGCCTTGTCGGCGGCGGGTTTCTTCTTCATGGCGGGATCCTTGGGGGTGGGCTTGCCGGGGGACGGGTCCGGCACGGGATGAGGCGTCAGTAGCCGACGGTGAAGCGCTGCCGGGAATGCTTCGATGCCTCCAGTTCGTCGACCATGGCGATCGCGAAGTCCTCCATCGAGATCCAGCTGTGGCCGTTCGCGTCGGTGAGCAGCATGTCGCCGCCGAGGCGGAACCTGCCGGTGCGATCGCCGGGCACGAACTCGGCCGAGGGCGACAGGAAGGTCCACTCGAGATGCGGCTCCTTGCGCAGCGTGTCGAGGAAGTGGCGCCCGGCCTCCGCCTCCGGCTTGTAGGCCGCCGGGAAGCCGGGGGTGTCGATCAGCGCCTGGCCCGGCGCCATCTCCAGGCTGCCGGCGCCGCCGACTACCAGCAGCCGGGGCACGCCGGCCTGCTTCACGGCGGCGATCAGCGCCGCCGCATCGGACGTGGCGAATTTCGTGGCGCTGATGGTCGCGTCATGGCCGGCCAGCAGCGGCGCCAGTTGCGCCGGCCGGGTGGCATCGCCGTTCTTCAGCAGCAAATGCGGCCGTGCGGCCACGCCGCGGGTGTCGCGGGCGATGCCGGTGACCTCGTGCCCGCGCCGGAGCAGTTCCGCCAGCAGGCGCGAGCCGACGAGTCCGCTGACGCCGATCAGTGCGACTTTCATGTTTGTCTCCGCCTGGGCCGTGTCCGCCCCCGCAAGGTGATGTGCGCGTTGCCGAGCGCTGGTGCCGGGGTGCGACGGACCGGCGTGCGGGTTCCGGCAGGGCAGGTCTGAGGAATGGATGTCCGTTCGTCGACACCGGCGCTCACGTCAAGCTAACGCGTCGAATGTCATCACAGCGTGGATGCGTATGCTCGCGAGCATGCGCACGGGAATGCATGCAGGACATGCCATGAATGCACGTATGCCGACGGTCTTCCTCGGGCACGGCAACCCGATGAACGCGCTGCACGACAACGACTGGAGCCGGGCCTGGGCGGCGCTCGGCCGGCACCTGCCGCGGCCGCGTGCGGTGCTGTCGGTATCGGCGCACTGGTACCTGCCGGTCACCGCGGTCACCGCGATGGCGGCGCCGCGCACGATCCATGATTTCGGCGGTTTCCCGCGCGCGTTGTTCGAGGTGCAATATCCTGCGCCCGGCGACCCGGGCCTGGTGCGCCGCGTGCGCGAACTGCTGCAGCCGCTGGACGTGCGCGCGGATCTCTCGTGGGGGCTGGACCACGGCACCTGGTCGGTATTGCGCCACGTGTTTCCCGCCGCCGACGTGCCGGTGGTGCAGCTCTCCATCGACGAGTCGCAGCCGCCGGCGTTCCACTACGGGCTGGGCCGGCGGCTGCGGCCGTTGCGCGACGAGGGCATCTTGCTGGCCGGCAGCGGCGACGTCGTGCACAACCTGCACGCCTATGCCTGGGGCCGGCATCCGCAGGAGCCGTTCGACTGGGCGCGGCGCTTCGAGGCGCGTGCGCGCGAACTGATGCTGCGGGGCGATCACCAGGCACTGGTGGACTACGAGTCGCTGGGCGCGGACGCGGAGCTGTCGGTGCCTACGCCCGACCACTACCTGCCGCTGCTGTACGTGCTCGGCGCCAGCGACGAAAACGATGCGGTGACGTTCCCGGTCGAGGGCATGGACGGCGGCTCGATCTCGATGCTGTCGGTGCAGTTCGGCTGAACGCGCGCAGCCGGTTCAGGCCTGCCGGGCGATCACCCGGCCGATGCTGTGCACCAGCGAATCGAAGTCGCCCTGGTACAGGTAGCCGTTGACGTAGAAGCTGGGCGTGCCGTTGACGCCGCTGTGCACGCCGCCCATGAAGTCGCGGCGGATGCGGGCGTCGATGTCGGGGTCGCGCAGCGTGGCGGCGATCGTGGCCTCGTCCAGGTCCAGCGCGCGCACGCCGGCCTCCAGGCCAGCGGCGCCACGCGGGGCCCAGGCCGCCTGGTTCTCGTACAGCCAGTCGTGCATGGCCCAGAACCGGCCCTCGACCGCCGCGGCCTCGGCCAGCTCGGCCGCCAGCTGGGCGTACGGGTGGGCCTGGCCCAGCGGGAAGTGGCGGAACACGAACCGCAGGTTGCCGGCGTAGCGGTGCTGGATCTGCTTCACCAGCGGGTGGGCGCTGCCGCAGGCGGGGCACTGGAAATCGCCGTACTCCAGCAGGGTCACCACCGCGTGGGCGTTGCCCTGGACGTGGTCGTGCGCGGAGACCGGCACGGCCAGGATCGCATCCTCGTGCAGCATCACGGGGCCTCCTGCGCGCCGTCGGCGGGCAGCGTCTTCTGGATGTTGTTCGAGGGCAGCGCCTCGAGCGCCCTGACGATGCCGGCGGCGCTGGGGTTCACGCCCATCGGCGACAGGTAGCTCCAGCGGATCACGCCCTCGCCGTCGATCACGAACAGCGCGCGCTGCGCCAGGCCGCGCTGCTCGTCGTACACGCCGTACGCGCGGGCCACCCGGCCCTTGGGCTCGAAGTCGGACAGCAGCGGGAAGTGGTACTTGCGCTCGCGCGCCAGCGCGGCGTGGCTCCACACGCCGTCGACCGAGATCGCCAGCAATTGCGCGTTGAGGCGGGCGAACTCGTCGAGCAACTCGTTGTAGAGAGCCAGCTGGTCGCTGCACACCGGGCTCCAGTCGGCGGGGTAGAACGCCAGGATCACGTTGCGGCCGCGGAATTCCTTCAGCGCCACGCTCTGGTCGGGAGTGGCGTGCAGGGTGAATTCCGGGGCGGCGGTGCCGGCGGCAAGCAGGCTCATGGCGGGCTCGTTTCGGGCGTTGTCGATGGATGGGTCATCCGCGGGCTTCGCGATCGCGCTCTTCTTGCACGGTGAGCACGGCTTCGGGCGTGGTCTCCAGCCGGGCCTTCGGGATCGGCTTGCCGCTGAGGTCGGACAGGCCGTAACTGCCCTCGTCGATCTTCTGCAAGGCGCGCTCGATGTTCGCCACGCGGTGATCGTCCACGTCGTGCAGGGCCTGGTCGACTTCGCGCTGCGACAGATCCTGTGCGTCGTCCTCTTCTTCCTCGGCCTCGTCGCCGTGCTGCAGCCGGAATGCCCGCTTGCCGGCCAGGTCGGCCTCCTCGCCGCCCAGCAGCTGCTTGCGCAACGCCAGCAGGCGCAGGCGTTGCTGCTCGACGAACTCCCGGCTCAGGCCGGTGTGCCCCTTCGACGACATGGAATGCTCCTGACCGCGGCCCCGCTCATGGGCGCCCGGCTACATTGCGATCAGTCGGGTGAATGCGCTGTAAAAAATCGACTGGCGAACGGCCGCACGGTGTTGCGACGCCGGATCAGCGGGTGGCTTCCCGCATGCTGCGCAGATCCGCCACGGCCGACGCGGCGTTCACCTGGAGGACCCCGCCGGAAACCTTGCTGCTGCGTAGCAGGAGATCATGGACCGTGCGCGTCTCCAGTCCGGGCACGAGGGACAGCAGCAAGGCGGCGATCCCGCTCACGTGCGGCGCGGCCATGGACGGCCCGGAAGTGAAGTCGTAGCTGCCCCCGGGCTGGGTGGTCAGGATGTCGTTTCCAGGGGCGCTAAGCACGCCGGGCGGCGCCGTCGACGGGCCGCTCACGCGCACGAGGATGACCCCCGGCGTGGCGTCGGGGAATCCGTCGACGTTTCCCTCCGGCGGGATCGCGGCGACCACGATGCGGCCCTGTTCCAGGATCTGCACCAGCAGCAGGCTGAGCAGCGGGTCCGCGGGGCCGCCCAGGCTCAGGTTGACGATGCGCGCGTCGGTGTCGAGGATCGCCGCCAGCGCCTTGGCCAGCGTGAAGGAGTTGCAGCGTGCGCCGGCATGCGGCGCGGGCGGATACCAGCAGGCCTTGTAGACGCTGAGCGTGGCCTTGGGCGCCATCCCCACGATGCCCTGATGGTTGTCGCCCACCGCGGCGACGACGCCGGCGACTTCCGTGCCGTGGCTGTCGCGGTTGAACGCTGCCGCGTCGTCGTCGACCATGTTGTGCGCATCGTGGATGCGCCCCTGCAGATCGGGATGCGCCAGGTCGACGCCGGTGTCGACGATCGCGATGCGCACCCCACTGCCCTGGCTGAAATCGTGCGCGCGGGCGGCATCGGTTTCGACGAAACCGCGCTGCAGGCTGACGTAGGGATCGTTGTACCGGTGTCCGCCGCCGGGCCCCTTTGCATAGACGGCGTAGTCATGCAGCGGCTGCGCGAGCCGCACCCGGCGGTCCCCGGCGAGCGCCTTGAGCAGGCTGTCGCGGCTCGCGCCGGGCGGCGGCTGCAGCACGATGCAGTACAGGCCGAGGGCCTTGATCGGCCAGCCGGCGACCTCGCTGAACCGGTAGTTCTTCTTCAGCGCGGCCAGGGCGGATGCCGCCTGCTGGCCGGCGCCGTAGTACCTGGAAGGGGCATAGCCGAGCAGGCTGGAGCCGGCGTGCAGCGGCGGCGGCTCCAGCGGATTGGCGACGGCCAGGATGATGTCGCGCCGGCTGTCCATCGCGGACGCACTGGCGACCGCCATGCGGCCGCCGCCGGCGCGGTTGTCCGGGGTTGCCATCGGGCGCGTGCGCGCACATGCGCCCAGGGCAGCCGCCATCACGACCAGGAGGAGGGTGCCGTGCTTCATGGCGTGGCGGCGACGGGCTCCGCCAGCAGGATGCCTCGCGTGGTGCGCAACTGCTGCAGCGCGTGTTGCGCGGTCGAGGCAGGGCTCACCGGGGCGACCATGTACGCGCCGACGTCGTTGGGGCCGCCCACCACCTGCAGCCGCAGGGCATGCAGCAGCGCGTTCCAGTCGGCCAGCGTCATGCCCGCATCGGGCACGACGCGGATCGCCCCCGGGGTCGCCGCCGGCAAGATCTCCCGGGGTTCCTGGCTGAGCGTGCGATACGCGGGGTTGTCGCCCGCCGACCACAGCTTCACGCCCAGGATGCCGATGCCGAGCGCCTGCACCAGCACCGCGGCGGCCAGCGCCCGGCTCAGCCAGTTTCCCGCCCGCGAACGCGGGCGGGCTTCCTGCGGCTCGGGCGTGTCGAGGCGGGCCAGCAGGCGCCCCAGTCCGGCCTCGACGTCGACCGGAACCTCCGCCGGCAGCGACAGGGCGAGTCGCAGGCGGCTTTGCTGCGCGAACTCCGCACGGCACGCTTCGCATTGCGCCAGGTGGTCTTCCAGCCAGGCGCCCTGTTCCCGCGTGGCGCTGTCCTGCAGCACCCACGGCATCATTTCCCAGGCGCGGACGCAGTCCTTGCCCGAATCCATCGGGAACGTCATGGTGCGCTCTCCGTGTGCCTGGGGGAGTCGCCCGCCAGGCCCGGCAGCACGTTGCGCAGCTTGACCCGCGCGTGGAACAGGCGCGCCTTCACCGTACCCACCGGGCACTGCATGATGACGGCGACGTCGTCCAGGGTATGCCCCACGCCGTAGACCAGCTCGATCACGACGCGCTGGTCCGCCGACAGGCGTTCCAGCCCCTTGCTCAGCCAGTCGCGCAGCTCGCGATCCTCGTCGAGGTCGTGCGCCGGGGTGCGTTCTACATGCCGTGGGTCGTCTTCGACGGGTTCGTCGCCGTGCTGGCGCAGCGCCTTCAACCCGCAGCGATAGGCAATGCCCATCAGCCAGGTGGAGACGCGCGAATCCCCGTGGAAGCTGCCGGCCTTCTGCCAGGCGATCCAGAAGCAGTCGTTGATGACTTCCTCGATGACGTCGGCGCGCCGCGTCAGGCGGGTCAGGAAGCGGCACAGCCTGCCGTGGTAGCTGCGGTACAGGATCCCCAGCGCGACGCGGTCACCCGCCGACATGCGTTGCAGCAGCATGCGGTCGGTGACGTCGGAGTCGGTATCGTCGTCGTTCATGGCTTGGAGGAAGTACGCAGGACCGGACCCGGTCGCGAGGTAAGTACCGCAGCAGTGCAAAAAGGTTGCCTCCGGATCAGAAGGACCGCGAGACGGTGGCGACCCAGGGCGAGGCGTCCATGGCGTCCCATTGCCAGCGCGTCTCGGGGTCGGCCAGGATGCGGTCGAGCTCGATCCGCCAGGGTCCGTCGCTCCACGACAACCCCACGTGGCCATAAGTCCGGATGCCCGTGCCGACACGTTCATAGGCACCGGCATGATCGTACTCCCGTCGGCTCGCGTGACCGTAGCCGTAGGCGTCGTAGGGCGCAATCGGGAATTGCGCGGCACCCGCTCCGGCGGACAGGGAGACATGGTGCGCCAACGGCCAGTGGAAACTGATGTCCGCGGCGCCGCGCAGCCGGTGCCGCCCCTCGCTGCCGATGACATGGATGGCCGACAGGCCGAAGGTCAGCACGTCCCGATAGGTCCAGCCGAGTCCCGCTTCGGCGCGGTCGAAGGCCCTGGAGCGGGACGTGCCGGCATAGCGGTAGTAGAGCAGGTTCGCCTGCATCTGCCAGTCACCGGCAAGCGACCAGTGGCGGGACGCCTGGGCGAGGGCCACCACGAGACGACCTGGCGAGCGCACCTCGGCGCTGCCCGACAGGCCCAGCGACCAGCCGGCCGGAAAAGTCCACGAGGCAGCGCCCTGCCATAGGGGTGTCTGGCGGGTGATCGCCTGACCCCGGTCCACCAGCTGCGAGCTGAGGGCCACGGTGCCATTGAAGGTGGCCGACTGGGCATGCAGTGCCGGCGGCAGGCACGCGCCGACGAGCAGTGCCGCGAAGCCGGCCCGGATGGTCCGGCCGAAGCGGGCAGGGCGACGCCGCGCATGCGCCGCGGGCGGGTCAGGCGCCTGCGGCCCGCGCCCGCGGAACCGTGCCGGCCACGGCGCGGAGCGATCCGGTAACGCATGCCAGTGAGTCGTTGGACGCATCGGTTCGTGGTGGAACGGCCAGGGTAGACGGCGGCGGCGTTCGCGCTTTCCCGGGTGGGACGGCGCGGGGAGCTTCAGGCGGTCGGCACGGGCTGCAGCATGTCACGGATGGAGGGTGCCCAGGTACGAGACAAGATCGTCCGGATCCACGGAGCCGGCAAGTCCGTCGCGTGACGCTCCGCAGGTGCCTGCCGCCGCCGAGGCAACCTTTCGTTCGCCGGGCGGCACACAGACAGGTCGGTTCTCCTCGATGTCACCGCCGGGCCCGGAACATGGAAATCGAACGCATCCCGTTGCAGAAGCACGGCGACAGCCGCGGCATGCTGGTCGCCCTGGAACAGGATCGCAACGTGCCCTTCGTGATCCGGCGCGTGTATTACCTGTTCGCCACCCACGGCGGCGTGCATCGGGGCCGGCATGCGCATCGCCACCTCAACCAGCTGGCGGTGGCGGTGCGCGGCTCCGTCACCTTCCTGCTGGACGACGGCAGCGGGCCGGTGCAGGTGGTGCTCGACGACCCCTCGTACGGCCTGCACCTCGGCAGCATGGTGTGGCGCGAGCTGTACGACTTCAGCGAGGACTGCGTGCTGATGGTGCTGGCCGACCATCTGTACGACCCGGCCGACTACATCACCGACTACGCCGCGTTCCTGCGCGAGGTCCGCGGCCCGGTGTACCAGGAGGGCATGGCGGCATGCCAAAGCCTCTAGTCCTCGTCGGCGCGGGCGAGTTCGCGCAGATCGCCTGCGAGTACTTCGAACACGACAGCGACCATGACGTGGTCGCCTTCAGCGTCGAGCGCGACTACCTCGCGCAGCCGCTGCTGGCCGGCCGTCCGGTGGTGGCCTACGAGTCGCTGGAGGCGCACTACCCGCCGGGCGAAGTCGACGTGTTCGTCGCCGTGCCGGCCAGCCAGCTCAACCGCCTGCGCACGCGCCTTTACCAGGACGCGAAGCGCCGCGGCTACCGGCTCGCCACCTACGTCAGCTCGCGCGCCTTCGTGTGGCGCAACGCCGAGGTGGGCGAGAACAGCTTCATCTTCGAAGGCAACGTGGTGCAGCCGTTCGTGCGCATCGGCAACAACTGCGTGCTGTGGAGCGGCAACCACGTGGGGCATCGCACGGTCGTGCACGACAATGTGTTCGTCGCCTCGCATGCGGTCATCTCCGGCTACTGCGAGATCGGCGAGAGCAGCTTCGTCGGCGTGAACAGCACCTTCAACGATCACGTGAAGGTCGCCCCCGACAACGTGATCGGCGCCGGCGCGCTGGTCACCCGCGATACGGAACCGGGCCGGGTCTACGTCGGCTCGCCGGCGCATGCGGTGCCCGACCGGTCCAGCCTCGACGTGAGGCTTTGACGAGCGCATGTTCGCCTGGACCAAACGGGGGCTGGTCTTCGACACCGCGCGGCAGGGCGTGGGCGGCTGGATGCGCCACTCGGCGCTCACGCCGACGCCGTATCGCCTCGACGATGAGCTCATCCGCGTCTACGCGGGGTTTCGCGATGCCGACGGCGTCAGCCGGATCGGCTACGTCGACGTGCGGGCGGATGACCCCGCGGCGGTCGTGCGGGTCAGCGCCGAGCCGGTGCTGGACATCGGCCGGGGCGGCTGCTTCGACGACAACGGCGTGATCCTGGGCGACCTCGTCGATGCGCCGGGCGGCCTGCACCTGTTCTACGTCGGCTTCCAGCGCGTGGCCAGGGCCAAGTTCCTGGCCTTCAGCGGCCTGGCCGTTTCCGGCGATGGCGGCAACAGCTTCCGACGCGCGCAGGAAACCCCGATCCTGGATCGCGCCCCCGGCCGCAGCACCATCGGCGCGGTGCATTCGGTCATGTATGAGAACGGTTGCTGGCGTCTGTGGTACGCCGTGGGCGACGACTGGGAGACCATCGGCGGTCAGCCATTTCCGCGCTATCACATCCGCTATGCGGAGGCGGCCGATCTCGCCGCGATTCCGCGCGCGGATCATGTCTGCCTGCGGCCGCGGGGCAGCGAGTACCGCATCGGCCGGCCGCGCGTGTACCGGCGTGGCGGCCGCTACGTCATGGTCTTCACGCGGGGCAACGTCACCGGCGAATACTTTCCCGGCGTCGCCAGCAGTGATGACGGCATCGCCTGGGAACGCCACGACGAGACGCTGGGCATCGCGCTGTCCGCCAGCGGCTGGGATTCACGCACCCTCTGCTATCCCGCGCTGATCCGCGGACGCGACAAGCTGCTGATGTTCTACAACGGCAACGACATGGGCGTGGACGGCTTCGGCGTGGCCGAGGCCGACTACGGCGACGGTGGTGCCGATGTGCAGCGTTAGGCCCTACACCCCCGCCGACGTGAATGCGTGGGATGCGCTGGTCGGGCGTTCCCGCAACGGCAACCTGCTGCATCGGCGCGGCTACATGGATTACCACGCCGACCGTTTCGTCGACCAGTCGCTGATCGTCGAACGGCACGGCGAGGCCGTGGCGGTGTTCCCCGCGAACATCCGAGGCGAGGTGGTGACCAGCCACGGCGGCCTCACCTATGCGGGGCTGATCACCACGCACGCCTTGCGCGCCGAGTCGACGCTGGCCGTGTTCGAGCAGATCGCCAGCCACTACCGCGCGCTGGGCGTGGAGCGGGTGCTCTACAAGGCGGTGCCGCACATCTTCCATGCCTATCCGGCCGAAGAGGACTTGTATGCCCTGCATCGGCTGGGCGCGCGGCTGCAGCGCCGCGACCTCTCTTCGGTCATCGCGCTGCGCGAAGCGTTCCACTTCACCCAGGGCCGCCAGCGCGCCGTCAACAAGGCCAGGAAAGCCGGCATCGGCCTGCAGACCAGCACCGATCCGGCGGACTTCCACGCGCTGCTGACCGAGGTGCTGCACAAGCACGGCACCCGGCCGACCCACAGCCTGGCGGAGCTGCGCCTGCTGCAGTCGCGCTTCCCGCGGCACATCGTGCTGCACGAGGCGCGTCGCGACGGTGTCCTGCTGGCGGGCGTGCTTGCCTACGACCTGGGCAAGGTCGCGCACACCCAGTACATGGCCGTCTCGGAGGAAGGGCGGCGGCTGGGCGCGCTGAGCTTCCTGCTGGCGCAGCTGATCGGCGGCGTCTATGCGGGACGGACGTATTTCAGCTTCGGCGTCTCGACCGAACAGGAAGGGCGGGTGCTCAACGGCGGCCTGGTCACGCAGAAGGAATACTTCGGCGCCCGCGCCGTGGTGCACGATTTCTACGAGTGGCCGCTGTGATGGGGAGCGCGCTGATGGAAGCCGGCCTGGTGGACGTCCCGTTCCTCGACGTCAGGGCGATCAACGCGCGCCATGCCGACGAGCTGAAGGCGGCGGCCGCGCGGGTGATCGACTCGGGCCGGTACATCATGGGCGAGGAGCTGGCGGCCTTCGAGCGCGAGTTCGCCGCCTATTGCGGCGTGCGCCATGCCGTGGGCGTGGGCAACGGGCTGGACGCGCTGTCGCTGATCCTGCGCGGCTACCGGCAGCTCGGCGCGCTCGGCGAGGGCGACGAGGTCATCGTGCCCGGCAACACCTTCATCGCCAGCTTCCTCGCCGTCAGCGAGAACCGGCTGGCGCCGGTGCCGGTGGAACCCGATCCGCTGAGCTTCAACCTCGACCCGGCCCGCGTGGAGGCGGCGATCGGGCCGCACACGCGCGCGATCATGGCGGTGCACCTGTACGGCCAGCTGGCCGACATGCCGGCGCTGGCGGCGCTGGCCCGGCGGCACCAGCTGCTGCTGATCGAGGATGCGGCGCAGGCGCACGGCGCCGGCAGCGATGGCTGCAAGGCCGGCGCGTTCGGCGACGCGGCGGCCTTCAGCTTTTTCCCCGTCAAGAACCTGGGCGCGCTGGGCGACGGCGGCGCGGTGGCGACCGGCGACGCCCGGCTGGCGCAGCGGATCGCGGCGCTGCGCAACTACGGTTCCGAGGTGAAGTACCGCCACCTGTATCAGGGCGTCAACTCGCGGCTCGACGAGATCCAGGCGGCGATGCTGCGGGTGAAGCTGCGCCATCTCGACGAGGACGTCGCCTGGCGCCGCCGCGTGGCGCGCCGCTATCGCGACGGCATCCGCCATCCGCAGATCCGGCTGCCGCAGGTGGCGCACGAGGAGCAGCATGCCTGGCACCTGTTCGTGGTGCGCTGCCTCTGCCGCGACGCGCTGCAGCGGCATCTGCTGGCGCACGGCATCCACAGCCAGGTGCACTACCCGGTGCCGCCGCACCGGCAGCCGGCCTACCCGGCCCTGCACGATCTGCGGCTGCCGCTGACCGAGCGCCTGCACGAGGAAGTGCTGAGCCTGCCGATGGGGCCGACCCTGGGCGAGGACGCGGTGGAGCGCGTGATCGCCGCCTGCAACGCGTTTGCGTGTCCGGCATGAACATCGTCCGCGCCGGCTTCTATTCCGCGCTCGCCACTGGGGCGCGGCTGCTGGTGGCGCTGGTGGCGGTCAAGCTGGTGGCCTGGTTCGCCGGACCCGAGGGCGTGGGCAAGCTGGGCCAGTTCATGAGCCTGATGTCGCTGCTGGCCGTGCTCGCCGGCGGCGGCATCGGCGCCGGCATCGTGAAGTACGTTGCCGAATACCGGCACGATCCGCCGCGCCTGGCGCGCCTGCTGGCCGCGGCGCTGTGGTACGCGCTGTGCGCCTCCGTCCTGATGGGTTGCCTGGCGCTGCTGTTCAGCCGGCAGCTTGCCCTGTGGCTGCTGGACGATCCCGCCTACGCGGGCCTGATTCGCGTGCTCGCGGTGGCCCAGCTCGGCATCGCGCTGGTCAACTACATCCTGGCCGTGATCAACGGTTTCATGGACGTGCGCCGGCTGGCGCTGATCCAGGTGCTGGGCTCGCTGCTCGGCATCGTGATGGTGGTCTGGCTGGCGCGCTGGCTGCATCTGTACGGTGCCCTGCTGGCGCTGATCGTGGGCCAGCTGCTGTGGCTCGTGATCGGCCTGCCGGCGTGGTGGCGCAGCCCGTACTTCCAGCGCAGCATGCTGCGGCTGCGCTTCGACCGCGAGATGACCCTGCGGCTGGCGGCCTTTTCGGTGATGACGCTCACCGCCGCCCTGGTCTCGCCGCTGGTGAATATCGCGGTGCGCGACCATCTCGCGCTGCAGCTCGGCTGGGAGCAGGTCGGCTACTGGCAGGCGGTGAGCAAGGTGTCGGACGCCTACCTGCTGTTCCTCACCGCGGCCATCAACATCTACTACCTGCCCAAGCTCGCGTCGATCCAGGGACGCGCCGCGCTGGTGGCCGAGCTGCGCAACGCGTACCGCTACATTCTGCCCGTGGTGGTCGCGCTGGCGGCGGCGGTGTACGTGCTGCGGGAATGGGTGACGCGCCTGCTGTTCAGCGCGGACTTCGCGCCCGCCAATGCGCTGTACGGGCCGCAGCTGGCAGGCGACGTCATCAAGATCGCCTCCTTCATCCTTTCCTACGTGATGCTGGCCAAGGCCATGACGCGGCTGTTCGTGATCTCCGAGTGCGTGTTCGCGGCCAGCTACCTGGCGCTGGTCTACGCGTTCACCGCGCACTTCGGCCTGGTCGGCGCGATGTACGCCTTCGCCGCCAACTACCTCGCCTACCTCGCGTTCAACGTGCTGGTCGTGCGGCGCTACCTGGGAGGGCAGTGACGATGGCGCACGAAGTATCGAAAGGCGCGGCGCCGCCGCTGGTCTCGGTGCTCATCCCGGCGTTCAACCACGAGCGCTTCGTGCGGCGTTGCCTGGACAGCGTGCTGGAAGACCCCTATCCGGCGAAGGAGCTGATCGTCATCGACGACGGCTCGACCGACCGCACCGGCGCGCGGATCGCCGACTGGGTGGCCACGCATTGCATGGACATCCCCATCGAGTACGTGCGGCGGGAGAACCGCGGCATCGCCGCGACCCTCAACGAGCTGGCGGCGCGCGCGAACGGCGAGTTCCTGCGGCCGGGCGCCAGCGACGACTACCTGCTGCCCGGCGGCCTCGATGCCCAGGTCCGCTACCTGCAGGCGCACCCGGGCAAGGGCGCGGTGATCGGCGATTCGGTGGTGGTCGACCAGGACGGCAGGAAGCTGCACGACAGCGGCATGTGCGACCTGCACGGCGCCGACAAGAGCCTGTACCGCTCCGACGACGGCATCCGCCGCGCGGTGATCCGGCAGTGGGCGGTCGGCGGGCCGGTCGCGCTGATCAGGAAGAGCGCGCTCGACACCGTCGACCGCTGGAGCGAGGGGCTGCGCATCGAGGACTGGGACCTGTTCCTGCGCCTGGCCGCGCGCGACGCGCTCGGCTTCGTCGACGTCGGCGTCTGCGCATACCGCATGCACGAGGCGAACCTGAGCCGGACGCGGCACATCGAGACCCGCCTCGGCAACCTCGTCGAGTCGAGGCACATCGCGCTGCGCCGGGTCGGCCTGTTCGACGAGCCGTACCGGACCCTGCTGCGCGCGCAGTCGCATTACATCGGCGCCAAGATCTCGTTCCTGGAACGCAGGCCGGGGCCGTTGCTGCTGCACATGACGGCCTACCTGTCGCTGGTCGTGGCCGCCAGGGCCAGGCAGCCGCCGGCGGCCCACGGCGCGGAGGGAACATGAAGCGGCTGCTGCGCCTTCCCTCCACCTGGCTGGGCCCGCCGATCCTGTTCGCCTGCGGGCTGACCTGGCTCACCTACGATCTTTCCGCCGACTACCTGCAGGGCCTGCTGCTGCTGGCCGTGCTCGCGGCGGCCATCATCCTGTTCGACGTGCAGGCAGGGGTGCGGTTGCCGGAGCTGGCCCGGTTCCGCGTGCGCCATTACGCCGGCACCCGCGAGGCGTTCCTCGCGCTGTCGCTGGCCGGGCTGATCGTGGTGTTCTGCCTGCTCGACCTCGCGCTGTTCCCGATCCCGCTGTTCGACAAGCCGTCGGCCTATGCCTCGATGGACGGCGGCCGCGCGCACATCCGGCATGTTTCGGACATGTGCTGGGTGCTGCCGCCGATCGGACTGCTTTGCGCCAGGAGCCGGCGGCTGCGCATCGCGCTCATCGCCATCGGCTTCGTGTTTCCGGTGCTGGTGATCGACCGCAACCGGCTGTTCGCCACCTTCTTCTCGTTCGGGCTGGTGCTCGTGCTGCGCCGTGACGAGGCCAGGCCGCTGCCGTGGAGGACCCTGCTTGGCCTGGCGCTCGCCGGCAGCAGCATCTTCTCGATCCTCGGCATGCTGCGCTCCGGGCCGCTGGAGCACATCACGCTGCCGTTCAGCGCGACGTACCACGCCGCCCCGCAAGGCATCAAATGGCTGCTCCTGTATGCCAGCGCGGGTCCCTACAACTTCAGCGCGATCCTGGCCAAGGGCTACCGCAACGCCGACTTCCTGATCAACCAGCTGGTGCCGCTGCACGGCTCGGTGGCGACGGCCGGCACGGGCATCCCGCTGGATGCGCCGAACATCAACGTGGGCACCGAGTTCTTTCCTTTCCTGATGGCGTTCGGCCCGTTCGGCGCCGCGCTGGCGGTGTTCGCGCTGTACGCGATGCTGCTGTGGAGCGTGCAGCGGCTGCGCCCGGCGGTGCCGCTGTTTTCCCTGCTGATTTTCCTGCGCGTCGCCTACGTCTGCGTGATGTCGCCGTTCGGGCCGCAGGCCTTCACCTGGACCAACGCCGGCTTCATCGGCATCTGCCTGTTGCTGCCGGCCATGGCGACATGGCTGCCGAACCGGAGGGCGCCGGCCGTTGCGCCCACCCCGTCCCCATCTTCTCACCAGCGAGTAGCGGACCATGGAACACGATGAAATCTATCTGATCGACCTGTGGCGGATCTTCACCCGCGAGTGGAAGTGGTTCGTGCTCGTGCTGGTGCTGACCCTGGCCTGCACCTACGCCTTCGCGCACCTGGTGAAGCGCCAGTGGGAGGCGACCGCGTGGATCCAGATCGGCCAGGTCGGGCAGGTGCCGCCGGGCCAGGACCCGAAGGTCGAGCCGCTGCAGCGCGTGATCGAGCGGCTGCAGCTGGTGCCGTTCGAAAACGAGATCCTGCACGGTGCCGGCTATGCGAAGACGTCGTCGGTGGCCCAGCTTTACCGCAAGAGCCTGAAACTGGAGCCGCTGCTCTACGCGGGCTCGCTGGTCAAGCTGAGCGTGCGGGGCTACTCCCGGCAGCAGGCCAGCGAGCTCGCCGCGGCGACGGTCGCCCGGCTGCGCATGGTCCACCAGGGCCTGGAGGAGGCGCCGCTGCGGGCGGCGCGCGCGCGGCTGGCCCAGGTCGAGGTCGACCTGCAGACCGCCGAGGCCGACCGCGCCCACTATGAGCAGGCCGCCGCGCCGGGACACAGGGGCGGGACGGGCGGCAAGGACATCGCGGATCCGGTGCTCGCCAGCCTGCTGCTGGCCAACAAGAACGAGGAGATCCGCGGCCTGCGCCAGCTGCGGATCGATCTCGTCGAGCGCCTCGGACCTACCTACACCTACCAGACATCGATGATGTGGCCGGTCTATGTCCCCGACAAACAGGCGTTTCCGAACCCGGAGCTGACCTGGGGGATCGGCCTGCTGCTGGCGGTCTTCCTGGGTTCGTCCGCGGCCTTGGCGAGGAACGTCGCGCGGCGGCCTGCGCGGGGGTAGCCCGCTTTCGCCTGCGCCGGCCGGGCATTCAACCAAAGCGGCCCGTACCGGCACTCACCACGGTGGGCATGGAGACCCGGGCCGACCGGCGGCTGGCCCGGTCGTGGCGGCGAATCGCTGGCGGCATGGCGGTGGACGAGAGGTCGGCATGAACGGGCAGCACACACTTGAATGCGGGAGCACGGCCGGACCCGCCCCGGACGCTCGCCGGCCGTGTGCCGACCTGTCCCTGGACGAGGCGCAACTGCTCGACACGCAGCGCGCCTTCGACAGCGTCGCCGCCGATTACGACGGCCCGCGCGGCAACAACGAGCTGGTCCAGCGCATGCGGCTGGCCCTGTGGGACGCCGTGCAGGGCGAGTTCCCGACCGCCTCGCGCCTGCTCGACCTGGGCTGCGGCACCGGCATCGACGCCCTCGAATTCGCCCGGCGCGGCCACCAGGTCGTCGCCAGCGACTGGTCGCCGCGGATGGTCGCGCGCACCTGGGCACGCGCGGTCGCCGAGGATCAGCAGGCCCGCGTCAGCGCGATCCATCTCGGCATCCAGCAGCTCGACCGGCTCGACGACGCGTTCGACGGCATCTACTCGAACTTCGGCCCGCTGAACTGCGCGCCGGATCTCGGCAGCGTGGCGGGCGAATGCGCGCGCCTGCTGCGGCCCGGCGGCCGGCTGGTCTTTTCGGTGATGGGCCGGATCTGCCCGTGGGAGCTGGGGCACTACGCGCTGCGCGGCCGCTTCCGGCGCGCCGGCGTGCGCGCCGCGCGCGGCGCCACCGCGGTGGGCATGAACCGCCACACGATCTGGACCCGCTACTACCTGCCGCGCGAGTTCTACCGCGCGTTCGCCGGGCACTTCTTGCTGGCGGGCCACCGCGCGCTGAGCCTGTTCATGCCGCCGCCCTACCTGGTGGACTACTACCGCCGCCACCGCCGCTGGTGCGAGCGGCTGGGCTGGCTCGACGACCGCTTGGGCGCGCTGCCGCTGCTGCGCGACATGGGCGATCACTTCCTGATCGTGATGCGACGGCGCTGAGCGATGGACGTACTCCAGGCCGCGTTGGACGTCAGCCTGTGCCGCGCGGTGTCGATCGCGCCCGCAGGCGCCTCGCGCGCGCCGTTGCCGATCCGGGCCGGGCGGATCGGCTCCTCGCTGGCCGCGCGGGCCTGGCGGATCGACCTGCACGACCACCTGATCTTCCCCGGCATGATCAACGCGCACGAGCATCTGCACGTCAACGCCGTGCCGCCGCTGCGCACGGCGGCGCCGTTTCCCAACAGCTACGCCTGGATCGCGGCGTTCCAGGCGCACTTCAAGGAGCCTGCCGTGGCCGCCGCGCTGCAGGTGTCGAAGGCGCTGCGGATGCGCCACGGCGCGCTGAAGAACCTGCTCGCCGGCACCACCTGCGTGGCGCATCACGATCCCTGGCACCCGGCGCTCGACGCGATGGATTTTCCGGTGGCGCTGCTGCGCGATTACGGCTGGAGCTACGCGCTGGGCTGGCCCGGTTATGGTCCGCCGGTGCCGTCGAGCTTCGCCGCCACGCCCGCCGATCGCCCGTGGCTGATCCACCTGGCCGAAGGCACCGACGCGACGGCGCAGGCGGAACTCGATCAGCTGGACCGGCTGGGTTGCCTGGCGGCGAACAGCGTGCTGGTTCACGGCGTGGGCCTGCGCAAGCGCGACGTCGACCGGGTGATCGCCAGCGGTGCGGCGGTGGTCTGGTGCCCGACCAGCAACCGCACCCTGCTCGGGCGCTCGCTGGACCCGCGGCGGCTGTGCGCGGCCGGGCGCCTCGCGCTGGGCAGCGACTCGCGGCTCAGCGGTGCGCGCGACCTGCTCGACGAGATGCGCGGGGTGGTTGCCCGCGGCGAGCTCGGCCCCGCGCAGCTGCTGGAACTGGTGACCACCGCGGCCGCGCGCATCCTGCGCCTGCCCGGGCGCGGCAGCCTCGCGCCGGGCGCACGGGCGGACCTGGTGATCGTCGAGGACCGCGGCGGCGACGCGGAAAGCAGCCTGGCGGGCATCCGGCGCAGCGACATCCGCGCCGTGGTGCGCGACGGCGTTCCGCGCATCGCCGATCCGGATTTCGCCGAATGGTTCGCGGCCGCCGGCGTGGACGCCGTGCCGGTAACGCTGGACGGCAAGCCGAAACTGCTGGCCGGGCCGCTGGCCGAGCCGGCGCTGCTCGCGCTCGAGCCCGGGCTCGAGTGTGAGCGGGTCGCCGGGCACAGCGGGCGCGCGTGTGGTGCCACCGTCGAAGCCGGGTGCTACTGATGTCCGGCCCCTCCATGCTCGAACCACGCGCGGCCTACGCACTGTGGGCGCCCAGCTATCCGGCGCATGCGCACAATCCGGTGATGCAGGCCGAGGAGCGCGCGATGCTCGGGCTGATGCCCGCCGCATTGCACGGACAGGCGGTGCTCGACGTCGGCTGCGGCAGCGGGCGCTACATGCTGCATGCGCTGCGCCGCGGCGCGGCACGCGTGGCCGGCGTGGATCTTTCGCCGCAGATGCTGGAACGCGCCGGCGCGGAACTGGGTGCGCTGCACGCCGACGCGCCGGTCGCGCTGGTGCAGGGCAGCCTGGCCGCGCTGCCGCTGCCGGATGCCCGGGCGGACCTGACGGTGTGCGGCCTGGTCGTCGGACACCTCGACGACCTTGAGCAGTCGCTGGCCGAGCTGTGCCGGGTGACCCGGCCCGGCGGCACGCTGCTGTGCAGCGACGTGCATCCGATCGGGCATGCGCTGGGCTGGCGGCGCGATTTCAAGTCCGGCGGCCTGAGCTACGCCGTGCGGCACACGCCGCATCTGTACAGCCACTGGCATCGCGCCTGCGCGGTGCTCGGGCTGCGCATCGAGCGCGTGCTGGAACCCATGCTCGACCCGGCCGATATCCCCGCCGGCGCGCACTTCGACCGCAGGGCGCTGGAGGTTCCCGTCGCGCTGGTGTTCCAGCTGCGACGGACGCCTGACGCCGCCTGCCTGCAGGCCTGCCCATGACCCGGCCGCGCACCTTGCTGATCAATCCCACCATCACCTCGCGTACCAGCGCGCGGTTCCCGCTGGCGCTGCTGCACCTGGCGGCGGCGCTAGACCGCAGCGGCAGCAGCCGGATCATTGACGGCAACGTGGACCGCGACTTCGTCAACGACACCCTGCGCGCGATGGAACAGGAGCGCTTCGACGCCGTCGGCATCGGCGTGATGGGCGGCCCGCAGGTGGCGCCGGCGATCGCCGTGTCGCAGGCGATCCGCGAACGCTTTCCTGCGCTGCCGATCATCTGGGGCGGCTACTTCCCCACCCTGCACACGGAGGCGACGCTGGCCGCGCCCTACGTCGACTACGCGGTCCGCGCGCAGGGCGAGGAGACCCTGTCGGAGCTGGTCGCCACGCTTGGCGGCAGCGGCCCCGCACTGGAACGGATCGCCGGGCTGTCCTGGAAGAACGCCGGCACGGTGGTGCACAACCCGGCCCGCCGCATCATGCGCAACGACCCCGCGGGGTTGCTGCCCTACGACAAGCTCGGCGATCCGCGCCGCTACCTGGCGCGCACCTACCTCGGCCAGCGCACCGTCGCGCACCAGGCGGCGATCGGCTGCCGCTACCACTGCACCTTCTGCGGCGTGGCGGCGATGTTCGGCGGCGCCACCTTCCTGCCGGCGGCCGCGCGGCTCGAGCGCGAGCTGAGCTATCTCAAGCACGAGCTGGGCGCCGATGCGGTGCAGTACTTCGACCACAACTTCTTCGACCGCGAGGCGGACATGGTGCCGCTGCTCGAAGTGATGGCCCGGTTCGAACTGCCGTGGTGGTGCTTTGCCCGCGCGGACGCGTTGCTGAAGCTGTCGGAGCGCTCGTGGGAACTGGTGCGCAAGAGCCGGCTGCGGATGGTCTACATCGGCGCGGAATCGCCCAGCGAGCAGATGCTGCACGACATCCGCAAGGGCACGCGCCCGGACCAGACCCTGGCGGTGGTCGAGCAGTGCCGCCGCTACGGCGTGATCCCCGAGCTGTCGTTCATGGTCGCGCCGCCGGAGAACACCGAGGAAGAGACCGAGCGCACCTTCGAGTTCATCCGCGAGCTGAAGCGGATCAATCCGCAGACGGAGATCGTCATCTACGTCTACACGCCGCTGCCGGAGCACAGCCGCCACGAAAAGGACCGCAGCAAGCGGCCGGGCGCGCCGCTGCTCGACCTCGACGGCGAACCGGTGGTGTTCCCCACCACGCCGGACGAGTGGACCCGGCCGCGCTGGGTCGACTACGCCTGCCACGTCGATGCGCCCTGGCTCACCGACCGGCTGCGCCATCGCATCAACGACTTCGTCACCGTGCTGCGCTGCCGCTATCCCACGGTGCAGGACCTGCGTGCGCCGCCGTGGGCCAAGCGCAACCTGAGCGCGATGGCCGGGTGGCGCTACCGCTTGCGCAAGTACGATCGGCCGTGGGAACTGAACCTGGCGAACCGGCTGGTGCGCCTGCGCATGCCGCAGGTATCGGGCCTCTAGGCGTGGGGACCACAGAAATGTTCGAGGCGAAAAGTTCTGGCTGCGAGGACAGTTTTTCGACGATTCGCCGGCCCATGGTGGTTCCATGGGCCAAGAGGCGGCGGAAAAATGGACCGTAGGCAGGACTTTGCAGCCCGGACAGTTTCTGTGGCCCGCGCGCCTAGGCCTGCGCCGGCCGTGCACGTGGCGCAGATCAATTTCCTGCCGCTGCCGGCGGGCCTCGCCTCGGCCGACGTCTTCGAGCAATGGCCTTCGCTGGCCGATGTCGCCGAAGCGGCGGCCAGTGCCGGCACCCGCGTGTCGGTGATCCAGCTGGCGGCACGCCAGGAGTGCGTGATGCGCAACGGCATCGACTACCGTTTCGTCACGGTTCCCGGCGCCGACCGGACGCGCCGCCTCGCCGAGGTGCTGGACGAGGTCAGGCCCGATGTGCTGCACGTGCATAGCCTGGGCTTCGCCGCCGATGCATTCGACCTGGCGCAATGCCTGCCGCAGCTGCCGATCGTTTTCCAGGACCATGCCGACCGGCTGCCGCGCTGGTGGCGGCGGCCGTGGTGGCGGCGCCGGTATGCAGCGGCCGCGGGCGTCGCCTTCACCGCGTCCGAACTGGCGCAACCGTTCACCCGCGCCGGCCTGTTCGGGCCCCATACGCGGCTGTTCGCGATACCCGAATCCAGCAGCCGCTTCACTCCGGGCGATCGCGCCCGCGCCCGCGCCGAAACCGGCCTGCACGGCGATCCCTGCGTGCTGTGGGTTGGCCATCTGAACTCCGGCAAGGATCCGCTGAGCGTGCTCGACGGCGTGGCCCAGGCCGTGCCGCGCCTGCCCGGCCTGCAGCTGTGGTGCGTGTTCGGCAACGCGCCGCTGCTCGACGCGGTACAGCAGCGCATCGCGCGCGATCCGCGGCTGGCCGGGCGCGTGCATCTGCTCGGCAAGGTGGCGCATGCGCGGGTCGAGACGCTGCTGCAGGCCGCGGACCTGTTCGTCGCGGGCAGCCATGCCGAGAGCTGCGGCTATGCGCTGCTGGAGGCGCTGGCCTGCGGCGTGGCGCCGGTGGTCACCGACATCCCCGCGTTCCGCATGCTGACCGGCGACGGCCGCGTCGGTCGCCGGTGGCCCTGCGGCGATGCCGCGGCGCTGGCCGAGGCGCTGGTCGATGTCGCGGCGAACCGGCCATCGCCGGCACAGGTGCGCGCCCACTTCGACGCCACGCTGTCGTTCGCCGCGCTGGGCCGCCGCTGGGCGGAGGCCTATGCGCAGCTGCTTGACGACCGGCAGCGGAGGGCGGGATGAAACTCGCGCTGGTGGTGCCGGGCGGGGTGGATCGCAGCGGCGAGTTCCGCGTGATCCCGGTCTTGCTGGCGCTGATCGGGCGGCTGGCGCGCGCGCACGACGTGCATGTCTTCGCCTTGCATCAGGAGGCGGTGGCCGGTTGCTGGGAATTGGCCGGCGCCACCGTGCACAACATCGGCGACGGCTGGACCCGGCTGCGCGCGATCGCGGCGATCCGTGCCGAGCATCGCCGCGCGCCGTTCGATGTGATCCAGGCGATCTTCTCCGGTTCCTGCAGCCTGGTCGCCGTCGCCGCGGCGAAATGGCTGCGGCGGCCGAGCCTGGTGCATGTCGCCGGCGGCGAGCTGGTCGCGCTGCACGCGATCGGCTACGGCGGCCGGCTTAAATGGAAAGGGCGGCTGCGCGAGGCGGTGGTGCTGCGCGGCGCCGATGTCATCACCGCGGCCAGTGCGCCGATCATCGATTCGCTGCACGCGCTCGGCCTCAAGGCCCGGCGCGTGCCGCTCGGCGTCGACCTGCGGGCCTGGCCGCCGCTCGCGCCGCGCGAGCGCGGCGCGAAGCAGGCGCGGCTGATCCACGTCGCCAGCCTCAATCGCGTCAAGGATCAATCCACCCTGCTGCAGGCGCTGGCGGTTCTGGCCGAGGCAGGACTGGACTTCCGGATGGACATCGTCGGCGAGGACACGCTGCAGGGCGAAATGCAGCGGCTGGCGCGCCGGCTTGGACTGGAGCAGCACGTGCGCTTTCATGGGTTCAAGACCCAGCGCGAATTGCGCCCGTTCATGGATTCCGCCGACCTGCTGGTGATGTCTTCGTTGCACGAGGCTGGCCCGCTGGTCCTGCTGGAAGCCGCGGTGGCCGGCGTGCCGGCGGTCGGTACCGCGGTTGGCCATTTCGTGGAGTGGTCGCCTTCGGCAGCCTTGGCCGTGCCGGTCCAGGACTGGGCTGCATTGGCGGACGCCATCCGCCAGGTGCTTGCCGATGAGGGATTGCGGCTCCGGCTGGCTGGGGAAGCGCAGCGTCGCGCAATGCTGGAGGACGCCGATTGCACCGTTCGAGCATTTCAGATCTTGTATCCGCAGCTTTCCACTTTCGCGGCACGGTGAAGCAGGCATGTTGAACTCGACTGACCGGCGCATGCCGTCACTGGACGGAATCAGGGCGATCTCGATTCTGATGGTGTGCTACGGACACCTCAGCGGCACGCGGTATTTTCCCGTCTCGACCGCGGCATACGGCCGCTGGTGCGGCGATGTCGCCCATCTCGGTGTGCTGGTGTTCTTCGTGATCTCCGGGTTCCTCATCACCTCGCTGCTAATGAGTGAGCGCGAGATGACGGGGGCCATCTCGCTGAAGCGGTTCTACTTGCGCCGGGTATTGCGCATCTTTCCGGCGTTCTATGCGTTCATTCTGGTCATGGCGATCGCGGCGCTGTCGGGTGCGGTACCTCTGACCGGCCGGGATTTTGCCTACGCCCTCACCTACACGGTCAATTTCCAGCCAAACCGCTCCATGCAAATGGGACACCTTTGGTCGCTGTCGATCGAGGAGCAGTTTTATCTGCTGTGGCCGTTGATGCTGCTGGTCTTGCGTGAACGGCGCGCCTTGATCGTCGCGGTCGCGGCGATCTTCACGGGCCCGTTGGTGCGCGTGGCCATCCGCGAATGGATGTTCCATGTTGATCCCCATTTGCCCGGCGGCATGCTGACGATCTTCCCGGCGATGTTCGATTACCTGGCCGCGGGTTGCGCCTTGGCGCTGCTGCGACCGTGGTTGCTGACCCGGACGTGGTACCTGCGCCTGACCGCCAGTCCCTGGCTGGTGCTGGCGATACCTCTGGTGCTGCTGATCAATCGCATGGGCAGCCATCCCGTGGCGATCCTGCTGGGGTCGCCGGTGCTGAACGTGTGCGTCGCGTTGCTGATCGAGTCGAGCACGCGCCATGCGAGTTCGTTGGCCGGACGCTTCCTCAACTGGAAACCGATGGTGTTTCTCGGCGTGCTGAGCTACTCGCTGTACCTGTGGCAATTGCCTTTCCTGGATCACCGCTCCAGCGCATGGGTGAATGCGTTTCCGCAGAACCTGATGTTCGTTTTCCTCGCGGCGCTGGCATCGTATTTCCTGATCGAGCGCCCATTCGTCCGCCTGCGCGGAAGATTGCGGCGCGGCACCGGGCTGCCTGCACGCGCGCGAGGCATCGTCGATGGGGAGAAGACGGCACTTGAATCGGCGGTGCCGGCCGCAAGCCGTGGGCACGGGTGAATGATGGACGGAAAGACACAGGCCATGGCCGGAATGCTCGGCGATACCCCGCAACGCGATTACGCGGAGAAGCTGCGGCTGTTCAACGCTTTCGCCCGACCCGAGCTGTGCGAGGCGATCGACGCGTTGTCGCTGCCGGCGGGTTCGCGCGTGCTCGACGCCGGTTGCGGCACGGGCGAGGCGGTCGCCTGGTTCCACGCGTCGATGCGGGGCCGCGCGATGGTGGTGGGGATGGATCTGGCGACCGCGCATGTCCTTGCCGCTCGCCGTAGCGCGCCGGCCGGCGCGCCGATCCTGCAGGCGGACATGATGCAGCCGCCCCTGGCGGACGGCAGCTTCGATCTCGTCTGGGCCGTCAATGCCATCAATCATCTGCGCGATCCCGTCGCCGGCGTGCGGGTCCTCTCGAAGCTGCTGCGCCCGGGCGGGCGCCTCGTGCTGGGGCAAAGCTCGCTGGTGCCGGACATGTACTTCGCGTGGGACGCGCGCCTCGAAAAATGCGTCAACGAGGCGGTACGGGCGTATTACCGGGAGCGTTACGGCCGCAGCGAGCGCGAATTCGCCGCGGTACGTTCGCTCGTCGGATGGTTGCAGCAGGCCGGACTGCGGGATGCGACCGTGCGAACGCGGATGATCGAGCGCATGCATCCGCTCACGGACGCGGACGAGCGTTATCTGTTGGAGTGCATCTTCCGCGATTCGTGGGGGGAACGCCTGCAAAAGTACATGGACGCGGAGGATTTCGACGAGCTGGTGCGCCTGTGCACGCCCGACGATGAACGCTACGCGCTGCGACGCCGGGATTTCCATTTCCTGCAAAGCCTCACGATCGCGGTGGCGACGAAATAGGAAGCCGTACCTCCCCATTCGCCGCCATCGCTCCTCCCGGGCGGCGCGGGCTAGACCTCCGTAAACGGCATGCCCTGCCGGCGGCGATAGGCTTGATGGAAGCCGGCCGTGTGGTGAAGTTGCATGCCCGCCGCCGAGTTTTCGTCGGAAGCAATACGGCAAAGGAAAAACGTGTGCGGGCCGATCTCCTGGCTGTGCACGATGGCCAATTCCCGGATGCGCAACGCCGCGGCCACCGCGGGAATGCCGAACTCCCGCGACAGTCGTACCGGGAACGGAAGCTCGTTCCAGTCCGGCAGCGGCTGCTTGTGATGCTCGCTGAGCTTGTACACGGCCGCCTTCATCGTCGCGGGGACGCCGGACAGGGCAACCCTGCGCACGTCGCGCATGACCGGTACGGAGACGTTGGTGCTGCGCAACGCGAGCGAAAAAAATCCGCTCCGCTGCAGCGGGCCGATCAGGTCCATCGGGAAGATGTTCCGGTGGCCCGGCGCGTCGACCGAGACCAGGACGACCGGCCGCGGGCACAGGTAGGCGATCATCAGCTGCTGCACCGCCGCTGGCTCCAGCGCGGAGTGGGGCGACGAGCGGTTTTTCCGCATCAGGCGGTTCTGCAGCCATGCGTTCCACGGGCGCCGCGGCCAGCCCAGACAGCGGTGTTCGCCGGCGGCGACGCGGTAGAGGGCGAGCGAGGCCGTTCCGGCCGCGACGGAGACTGTCTGCTCCAGGTGCAAGACGCCGAGCAGCCTTCCCGTGGCGCTGTCGACGTACTCGAGCAGGGGGTGCGGGCCGGCCTCGACACTGGTCGCGATCATGAGCGGCTTGAGCGAGGCCACGGTATGGTCCGCCGTGACGTCTGCCGCGTTGCCGCCCCAGCGCAAGCTGGCGCTGACCGCCTGCTGCGGGGGCGCAACGGCCACCACCGACCATTGCGGCAGGGGACGCACGAACGGCCTTATCCAATCCTTCCACATTTCAGATCCGCCGAAAGAGCAGGAACATGTAGAGCTGGGTGATCCATCCGAAACCGCGCGGCACGAGCCGTTCCAGCCGGAAATACGGCGCCGCCGCCTGCGCCACGACACGCGGCGCAAAACGGTGGATGCGGCTTTCGCTGGGGATGGCGTAGCGACCGGTTCGCGCGAGGTTCATGACGTTCGCCCGCCACCAGCGGTAGCGCGCATCACCGAGGTAGTAGGGGTTGAGCATGCTGGCCAGGACGAAACCGCCCGGGCGGACCACGCGCGACAACTCTTCGAAAAGCGCTGCGTGATCCGCGAAATGGTTGAGTACCGCGAAGTCCGCCGTGACCGCGTGCACCTTGCACGCGAGCGGCGACGCCACCGCGATGATGCTCCTGCGGGCGAGTTCGCCGTGGCAGTACTGCGCCAGGTACTCGTGCATCGCTTCCGCAGGTTCGTACACGAAAGTCAGGTGTCCGCTGGCGGCATACGCCTTGGCGTCGATGCCGGTGCCGGCACCGAAATCCAGCACGTCGGCTCCCGCGGGCAGCAGGTCCAGCGCCAGCTTCTGGAACCGGCCGCGCACCGCCCGGTCCCGCTGCGAGGCCAGGATGACTTGGTGGTACTGCTCTCCGCTGTGCACGTCGCCGACCGCCTTGCTGACCAACCCGCTGGCTGATGCCCGTCGCCGAAGCCCGCGCGTCGGGCAGGCGCCAGACCCTATCTCGAAATGACCAGGGTGAGTTTCTTGCTCGTCTTTGGAGCGAGAGGTTCCAATGCCGCGCGTACCACGTACATGGTGTCCATCCGCGGCACCGGCCGGGTAAGCCAGGTCAGGATGCGCCGGTGGTGCGGCGAGGTGACCCAGCTTTGCCCCTGCAGCCAGAGCTGGGTGCGCACCATGTCGGCGCGCTCCTGGCGTGCTTCCTGCGGCGGGCTGACACGATTTCTGAGGTAGCGTCCCGCTTCACGGACGGAGCGCGACCACTCGATCCCGGCGAATGCATGCAGCCACAGTTCCGAGCACGAAACCCGGGTCAGGGTTTGCCGGTGCGAGATCGTCCGCAGCAACGGCGGGCAGTCGCGTTCGAGCCGGGCCAGTACGGTGGCGGGAATCGCTTTCGGATAGTGGCGCGCGACCAGCCGCAGTGGCGGCAGCGCCCACCACGGCGGCTCGGCGGCATCGCCGTCCCACAGCACGTTCCAGTCGTCGTCGGCCATGCGCGCCGCCAGCAGCGCGATGTCGTGCAGGTGCAACAGGCGCAGGCTGCGCCCGCAGATATTGCCCGCCGCATGCAGCAGCAGGTGGCTCATCAGGGCGCCGTTCGATGGATAGTCGTTCAGGCCGGGTCGCGGCTCGCGCGGATAGACCCGCGCGGTGATGTCGACGGCGGATACCGGCAGCCGCTCCTGAATGCGGGTATGCAGCTCGATGTTGACCGGCGTATCGCGGTGCTCGCCCAGTCCGGCGTAGGGTTGGCCGGTGGCCGGCTTGAACACCCGGTGCTTCCACTGCGCGAACGACTCCACGTAGCCGAGCTGCAGCAGCAACCGGATCGCCGCGGCGGCATCGTCCTCGCGCACCAGCAGGTCGATGTCGGCCATCGGCCGTTCGCCCGGTGCGTAGATCCCCCGCGCGTGCAGCGCGGCACCCTTCAGCGGCACCAGCGCCAGCCCGGCGGCGCGGGCGTCGGCGTCGATGCGCTGCAGCAGCGCCGCAATGCGCCGATGACGCAGCTCGACGTGCTCGCGCTGGCCCGCCAGGAAGCGCCGCCACGACAGGTTCTCCCACTCGCAGCATCGGCACAGCAGTGGCGACACGCCATGCGCGACGGCGACGGCGGTGGCCAGCCGCCAGTCGAGTTCGCTCCACGCCGGCGTGGCGCCGCCCGGCTGCGCCAGCTCCACGGCGAGTGCCTCGGTGGTGCGGCGCAAGCCGTGCCGGACGATCCTGAGTGGCGGCAGCATGGCGCGGTCAGTGCAGCTGCAGGGCGATGTGCCGCGTCGACTCCGCTGGCGGCGAGGTGGCGTCCTTGTTGCGGTGCACGCCTTCGCGCGCGATCAGCGAATCCCATTGCGCATCGAGCGCGGCGCGGCGCGCTGCCTGTTCGGTGGGCTCCGCCTGCTGGATGGCGACCTGATCGTGCAGCAGGTCGCGCACGTGGCGGTAGAAGTCCGTGTCGTAGGCGCCGCGAAACATCATGGCCAGGTCGCCGCTGTCCTGCCAGTGCGTCTTCTGACCCAGCTGGGCCTTCACCTGCTCGTAGAACTTCGTGCCCGGCAGCGGATAGGACACGCTGACGCCGATGTCGTCCGGCGCGGCCCGCGCGATCAGCTCGCGGGTTGCCAGCAGGTCGGCCAGCTGTTCGCCGAGATAACCGAGCTGGATGAAGAAGCCCACGCGAATGCCGTGTTCGCCCAGTCGGGTGCGGGCGGTGACGAGGTCGGCGACCTTGGTGCCCTTGTTCATCGCGTCCAGCACGCGCTGGCTGCCGCTCTCCGCGCCGATCCACGCCTCCGCGCAGCCGGCCTGGCCGAGCGCGGCGGCCATGCGCTCGCTGATCAGGTCGGCGCGAGTCTGGATGGTGAACGGCACCGGTCCGTCGGCGGCGTGCAGGTGCGCGGCGAACTCCGCCACCCAGTCGACGCGGAAGCCGAAGATGTCGTCGGCCAGCCAGATGTGGTCCGGCTTGAACGTCCGTTTCAGGTAGCTCATTTCCGCGGCCACGTCCTCGGCGCTGCGCTGGTTGTAGTGGTTGCCCCAGATCGGTTTGGCGCACCAGTGGCAGCGGAACGGACAGCCGCGCGACGCCGCCATGTTGAGGCTGAAGTAGCCGTGCCGTTCGTGCCACATCGCGCGGTAGCGTTCGACGTCGACCAGGTCCCAGGCGGGGTGGCCGACCAGTCGCGGGTCCGGCGGCAGCGCGCCGGGCCGGGTCAGTTGGGTCTGCCCGTCGACCAGGGTGGCGACGCCGCCGAGGCCGGCTGCCCAGCCGTCGCCGTCGGCCTCGTTGCGCTGCAGCCGCCCGATCAGTTCGACCAGGGCGGCGATGCCTTCGCCCACCAGCACGGCGTGCGCGCCTGCGGCGAGGAACGCATCCGGATGGTCGGAAGCGTCGGAGCCGGCGACGATCACCCGCGCGCCGCCGGCGCGTGCCGCGGCGATCATCTGGCAGGCCGCCTCGCGCATGCGGCCCAGGCACATCTTGGTCAGGAAGTTGAAGTTGTCCTCGTACAGAACCACCACGTCCGGCCGGGTGGCCTGCAGGGAGGCCTCGAAGTCGCCGACGCCGTCGGCGAGCATCGCGTCGAACAGGCTGACCGCGTGCCCCATCTGCCGCAGCAGCGCGGCGACCTGGATCGTGGCGAGCGGCGGATACGGCTTGCCGCGCTCCCACTGCTTCGGGTCGAACCGCAGGAAGTAGGAGTGGCCGACGTGAATCCTCAGCATCTCGGAATAGCCTCGATCGTAGCCATGGGGCCGACATGCGGCGCCCTTGCCCGACGCTGCCTGACGTAAGTGCCCCGACGCCGACCTTCGGTTGCCTCGTGCGGCAAAAATATTCGGGCCGCGCGCACGACGGCGGCCGCGCGGGCACAACCTTTGTCGCTGGGGGCCGCACTCACCAACAGGCGTGTTCGCACGCACGGCGCCCTGCGATCAACCACGGCGGAACCCGCAATCGGTGACGATGACCCTGAACCCACCCCGTGGTGCCCTGGACGCCGCTGCCGATCCGTTCGGCGAGCGCTCGCGCGAGCAGATTTCGCTGTGCCGGCAGATCATGGGCGGCCGCTTCCGCTTCGAGAGCGCCAGCGCGGCGCTGCTTGACCTGGTCGAGGCCGCCTATGCCGGCCTGCCGTCGCATCGCTTCCCGATGGTTCCGCCGGAGTTCCACATCGAACTGCGCCTGCTGCCGCGCCGGGCGATGCCGCCTGCCGCCGAGCCGCCGCCGGTGCGGATGCAGTCCGGCGCCGGACTGCTTTGCGGCGTGATGGACGCGTCGAACTACGTGGTGCTGGCGCCCGCGCAGCGCCAGGCCCTGGTGGTGGCTTCCGAAGACATGCTCGATCGCCCCTACCACCTGCGCTACGAACTCATCGAGTTCGCCGTGTTCACCCTGGCCACGCGCGGGCTGGGCCTGGTGCCGCTGCACGGCGCCTGCGTCGGCCGGCAGGGACGCGGCCTCCTGCTGCTGGGGGGCAGCGGTTCGGGCAAGTCGACCCTCGCCTTGCACAGCCTGTTGCAGGGCCTGGATTTCCTCGCCGAAGACGCGGTCTTCGTGCAGCCGGACAGCCTGCTCGCCACCGGCGTCGCCAACTACGTGCACGTGCAGGCCGATGCGCTGCGCTTCGTCGACGACGAGGCGGTCCGCCGCTGGATCGGCGGGGCACCGCGCATCCGCCGCCGCAGCGGCGTCGAGAAGTTCGAGGCCGACCTGCGCCAGGGCCCTGGCCGGCTGGCCGCGGCGCCGCTGCAGCTGGCTGGCGCAGTGTTCGTTTCCGGCCGGCCGGCCGACGATCCCGACATCTTGTTGAGCCCGGTCCCGCGGGGCGAAATCGCCGCACGGCTGGCGGCCGATCAGCCGTATGCGGCCGGCCAGCCGGGCTGGCATCGCTTCGAACAGCAGCTGGCCCGGCAGGGGGTTCATCAATTGCGCCGCGGGCGCCATCCGCGGGCCGCCGTAGACGCGCTGCGGCAGTTGCTCGACTGAGGCATTCGCGTGCCCGCGGCGACGGTGCAGGCACAACCTTTTCGGCCGCGCATCGCACTTACCGATATGCCAAATTCCGGGTCGGCAGAAGCGGCAGGTGATGGTGCGCAGGGTCTGCTGCGTTCGCTGGCGCGCACGCTCACCGGCGTCGAGCGGGTGGAAACGGTCGCGTACGTCGTGCTGTCGCTGAGCGCGGCGTTCGCCGGCAGCCTCGCGGCCCTGCTGCTGGTGCCGCTGGTGCAGCCGGGACAGGCGTTGCCGTTCGGCGGCGTGCTGCTCGACCCGCGCCGCAGCGTCGAGACGCAGGCCGCCGCCTTCGCCGCCGCGACCGGCGCCTTCGCGCTGCTGCGCTGGCAGGCGGCGCGGATGGGCGCGTGCCTGGTCGGCCGCTACGGCATGCACCTGCGCCGCGCGGTGCACGCGCGCCTGATCGAGGCACCGCTGACCTCGCTGGCGGATGCGACGTCGGCGGAAATCGCCAACGTGCTCACCCACAACGTCGAACTCATCGTGCAGGGCTTCAGCGCCTTGCAGCAGTTGCTGATCGCCGGCGTCAGCGCTGCCGTCAGCCTGGGCTTCGCGTTCTGGGTCTCGCCGCCGCTGATGCTGGCGACGCCGGTGCTGGTGGGCTTGGGGCTGCTGGCGTCACGCGCCTACGGCCGCGAGCAAGCGCTGGTCGGTCGGCAGTACGTCGCCGACATGACCCGATTGTTCTGGCACAGCGAGGACTTTCCGCGGCGCCTGCGCCACGTCCGCTCGTTCGAGCGCGAGGCGGCGGAGCAGGCGAGTTACGGCGCCATCTCCGCCCGGCTGTGCGATGGCTACCGGCGCCAGCTGGAGCTGGTGGCTTCCGGGCGACTGATGCTCGAACTGCTGGCGGCGGCCGGGATCGCCGCGCTGTTCGTGCTTGCGCATCGCTGGCACGGGGTCGAGCAGTCCGCGCTGATCGCGGTGTGCCTGCTGCTCGGGCGCCTGCTGCCCTACCTGGTGACCACGCGGCAGAGCTTCCAGCAACTGCGCTCGGCCGCGCCGGCCTTCGAACTGTGGCAGCGCTACGTGAGCCTGGAGTCCGTTCGCCCGTCTGCAGTGCCCTCGTCCACGGGCACGTCAAGCGCTGCGCTGCACATCGAGCGGATGCGGCTGACGCCGCCGCCCAGCGGGCTCGAGGTCGGCGAGCTGGTGCTGGCGCCCGGCGAACTGACCCTGATCAGCGGCGACTCCGGCATCGGCAAGAGCAGCCTGGTCGACGTGCTGGCCGGCATGATGGCGCCCGAAGTTTTCTTGGCGCGCCGCGACGGCCGGTCGATCGGTTTCGACGCGTACCGCGAGCTGGTGCGCCACGGCGCCTACGTCAGCCAGAACGTGCGGCCGTGGCAGCAGTCCGTGCGCGAATGCCTGCGGTGGGCGGCGCCCGAAGCCACCGACACGATGTTGCGCAGCGCGCTGGCCGACGTCGGTCTCGACCGGCGGCTGGCCGATTCGCCGCGCGGCCTCGACACCGCACTGCACAGTGCGTCGAGCCGGCTTTCCGGCGGCGAACTGCAGCGCCTGCTGCTGGCCCAGGTCATCCTGCGCCGGCCGTTCCTGGCCGTGCTGGACGAGGCCACCAGCGCACTCGACGCGGCCTCCGAGACCGCGGTGCTCGCGGCGATGCGCCGCCGCCTGCCGCAGACGATCCTGATCGTCGTGTCGCACCGGCCCGGCGTGGCGGCGATCGCCGACCAGTGCCTGACCATCGGCACCGACCTCGTCACCACGGTGGCCGGAAGGCCGGCCTGTGCCGCAGTGGCGGCCGGCTCATTGGGTCGCAGCGAATGAGCGCCGCCGGTGATCCCGAACTCGAAGACCGCGCAGGGAAATCACCCATGCAGTCGGTGCGGTCAGGCATCGATCTGCTCGAGGGGGATGAAGAAAGGCCAAACGTTGGTACAAAACCCGAGGAAAAGGCTACTGGAGCTACCTGTCATACATGCAGAACTGGGGCGCGCAGCGAAGTTTATCCATCAGCGTGACACGGGCGCCTGTTGATTCGACGGGGGTCTCGGAATGCCAGCCATGAATGGATGGGCTAGTGGCGATATCGGCGTATCAGTCAGCATGCAGCGAAGCGATCAACGGGCATGAAACGCTGCCACGCTGTGTGCAGCACTGCTCGACCAGGGCCGATAGTGCTGTCTTCATGCGGGTGAGGTCGGCCAGGCGTGCACGCACGTCAGCCAGCCGCAATGCAGCCAGTTCGGCAGCTTCGCTGCAGTGGGTGCCGTCGTCCAGCTTCAGCAACTGCGACACTTCCTCCAGGTTGAACCCGAGGCGTTGCGCTGATTTGATGAACTTCACCCGGGCTACGTCCGCGCTCCCGTAGCGGCGAATGCCGCCCAGCGGCCGGTCCGGCTCAAGCAGCAGGCCCTTGCGCTGGTAGAACCGGATTGTCTCGACGGTGACCCCGGCGGACTTGGCGAAGGCGCCGATCGGCAGGTTGTTCCGCTCCGATTTCATGCGCTTGACTCCGTACTTGACTACGGGAATACGGTATCGCATCGACGACAAACCCGAAAGGAGGGAGCTGCATGTCCGAATCCGCACACCGCAAGGGCGCACTGGCCTTGGGCGGCCTGGCCGCGATCCTGGCCTCCACATGCTGCCTTGGTCCCCTGATCCTGGTCCTGCTGGGCTTTTCGGGCGCATGGATCGGCAATTTGACCGTACTGGAGCCGTATCGGCCGCTCTTCATTGTCGTGGCGGTGGGGCTGTTGTTCTTTGCGTACCGCCGCATCTTTCGTCCCACCGCTGCCTGCCGGCCCGGTGAGGTGTGTGCCATCCCCCAAGTACGGGCAACCTACAAGATCGTCTTCTGGGTCGTCGTCGCGCTGGTGCTGGTCGCGCTGGCGTTTCCCTACGTTCTGCCACTGTTCTACTGAAGGAGACATCTCATGAAAATGCTTTCTATGCTCATCGTCCTTGCCGCCGCCGTCAGTGCGCCTGCATGGGCGGCCACGCGGACCGCCACCCTGTCGGTGCCCGGCATGACGTGCCCCGCCTGTCCGGTCACGGTCAAGAAGGCGCTGTCCAAGGTACCCGGTGTCGAAAAGACCCAGATCCTTCTCGAACAGCGCCAGGCCGTCGTTACCTATGACGATGCCAAGACCAGCCTCGCCGACTTGACCAGGGCGACCACGGATGCCGGCTACCCGTCGACGCAGGTGCGCTGATGGCCTTAGCTCGCGCGCGTGGCCGACAAGGCTGGCCTGGTCGGCAGCGTCGTTTCGGCGGCATCCTGCGTGAGCTGCTTCCGGGCAGTGGCAAGCCTGGGGGTGGCGGCGGGACTGGGTTCGCTGCGTCCATCGGGCCACCGCTCCGGCTGGCTGCTGTATCCGGGGCTGGCGCTGATGGCGGGGGTATCGATCTTCGACCTGTTGCGGCCAGCAAGAGTCTGCGTGGTACCCCGGGCCGGCAAGTGCTGATTTCCATGTGCGGCCCCCAAACACGGGAGCGACCCACCAGAGCTGAATTTGCATGACTGAAACATACGGTTTGAACAAACAGGCGCTCGAGGTCAGTGGCATGACCTGCCAGGCGTGCGCTCGCCACGTGCAGGAGGCGCTGTCCAGCGTGGATGGCGTGACCAGCGCAAGCGTGGACTATCCGGCGGCTACCGCCCAGGTGGTGGCCGGTGCGGCTCTGTCCGTCGCCGCGCTCAATGCCGCACTGCCGCCACCCTATCGCGTACGAGCGCTGGCACCGTCGCCGGCCGTGGATCACGCGGCAAGGCATGGCGGGCCCGTGGCCGGCCATGACGCTCGTCTGCGTGTGGCGGTGATCGGCACCGGCGGCGCAGCAATGGCTGCGGCGCTCACGGCCGCCGAGCGCGGCGCGCAGGTGACGGTGATCGAACGCGGCATCGTCGGCGGCACCTGCGTCAACATCGGCTGTGTGCCTTCCAAGATCATGATCCGCGCTGCTCACGTCGCTCATACCCGCCGTCACAGCGCGTTTGACGGCGGCATCGACGCCCATGCACCGGCGATCCGCCGCGACGTGCTGCTGGCCCAGCAGCAGGCGCGGGTGGAGGAGCTGCGCCACGCCAAGTACGAGCGCATCCTCGACGGCAATCCGGACATCACTCTGTTGCGCGGCGAAGCGCGCTTCGTCGACGGCCACACGTTGGGCGTGCGCCTGGCCGAAGGCGGCGAGCGTACGCTGGCGTTCGACCGTTGCCTGATCGCCGTCGGCGCGCGGCCGGCCGTGCCGCCGATCCCGGGCCTGGCCGGTACGCCGTACTGGACCTCCACCGACGCGCTGGCCGCCGATCACATTCCCAGGCGCCTGCTGGTACTCGGCTCGGCGGTGGTCGCCGCGGAGCTGGGCCAGGCTTATGCGCGGCTGGGCAGTGACGTGACGGTGATCGCCCGCAGCGAGCTGTTCTTCCGCGAGGACCCGGCCGTCGGCGAGGCGATCGGCCGGATCTTTGCCGACGAGGGTATCCGCGTGCTGCGTCAGACCCAGACCCGCGCGGTGCGCCATGAAAACGGCGAGTTCATCCTCGACACCAGCGCCGGCCAGCTGCGCGGCGATGCGCTGCTGGTGGCAACCGGCCGCACGCCCAACGGCGACACGCTGGAGTTGGCCAAGGCCGGCGTGCGCGCGGCGGAAAGCGGTGCCATCGAAGTCGATGCGCAGCTGCGCACTTCGGTGGCGCACATCTACGCCGCCGGCGACTGTACAAACCAGCCGCAGTTCGTCTATGTCGCCGCCGCCGCCGGCACCCGCGCTGCCATCAACATGACGGGGGGCGATGCCCGTCTGGATCTTTCCGCCATGCCGGCCGTGGTGTTCACCGAACCGCAGATCGCCACGGTGGGGCTGAGCGAGGCCGAGGCGCGCCTCAAGGGTATCGAAACCGATAGCCGCACGCTGAGCCTGGACAACGTGCCGCGGGCGCTGGCCAACTTCGACACGCGAGGCTTCATCAAGATCGTGGTGGAGGCGGCCAGCGGCCGGCTGATCGGCGTGCAGGCGGTGGCCGACGGGGCCGGCGAGCTGATCCAGACCGCGGCCATCGCGTTGCGCGCAGGCATGACGGCGGCCCAGCTGGCCGACCAGCTGTTCCCGTACCTGACCATGGTGGAAGGACTGAAACTGGCCGCGCAGACCTTCAGCAAGGACGTCAGGCAGCTTTCGTGCTGTGCAGGTTGATGGAGGCCTGCCACGAAGGGCCTCCCCGGGCGGCCCGGTACCCGTTCGGTTTCGCCATGCGCAGCGGGCTCGGCACCGACGCAGTCCGCCACGGTCGTCGTCCATCGGTTCGAGGATCGGACAGCCATGGCGGATCAACGCTGGAGCGGCGGCGGCAGATCCTGCCCGTGCACCATTGAGCCCATGACGGGGCCGACCACGGCAGCGTCCCGCTGCGACGTGTATCGATCGAAGCCATTGACCGTGACGGGCTTGATGACGGCGAAGCCGGGCGAAACCTCAAAGTCGCACGGTACGGACAGGCCGTGGCGGCGGATGTGCAGCGGCTCTTGCGCGCGGTCCATACAGTTGCCTGGCGCACCAGCAATGCCGGCGATCAGCGGGGTGGTCATTCACGGCTTGTCCGTACCGTCGGTGCGCTCTGGCCGGGCATTGATCGGATAGCTGTGCACCGGCCCGCGAAATGGCTGCCAAAGCATGCGGTCCAACCGCAGCTCGCACGGGTCGCGGAACTGATTGATACCTATCGTCATACCGATCTGGCCGTCCCGCGGCTGGGCGCAGTAGGTGCCGAAGAGGCGATCCCACCAGGGCAGGTTGAAGCCGAAGTTGGAGTTGGTCTCGTGCGGATACCAGGAATGGTGCACGCGGTGCATGTCCGGCGTGACGAGAAGCCAGCGCAGCACGCCGTCCAGCCGCTGCGGCAGGCGAACATTGCCGTGGTTGAACATGGAGGTGGCATTGAGCAGCACTTCAAAAGCCAGCACGGCTACTGCCGGCGCGCCCAGCGCCGCGATCACACCTAGCTTGATGACCAAGGAAAGCACGATCTCGAACGGGTGGAAACGTGCGCCGGTGGTCAGGTCGAATTCGAGGTCGGTGTGGTGCACCCGGTGCAGTCGCCACAACAGCGGCACTGCGTGAAACATCACGTGCTGCAGATAGACGGCCAGATCCAACAGCAGTACGGACGAGACCAGAGCCAGCCCGTCGGTTACTCCCAGCGCCTGAAGCAACCCTCCGCCATGGGCGGCGGCAAACAAGGCGACACCGACCGCCGCGGTGGGGAAAATCAGCCGCACGAGCACGCTGTCGAGCACGACGATGCCCAGATTGCCGGGCCAGCGCTTCCATCGGCCGATGGCTTGGCGTCGCCTTGGCGCCAGCACTTCCCATAGCGCCATCACGGCGAAAATGCCGGAAAAGGCGCCGAGCCGGATCGCGGGTTCGTGGATGAGTAGAAACCGGGTCATGGTTGGGAGCTCCGATCAGAAGGTCCGGCGAATCGGTTTCGCCCCGATTGGATCCGGCGTCTCGCCTGCCGGCTGGATAGGGTGGATGGCATGTGCCGTGCGGCCAGCCCTGTGCATGTGGATCCCGATTTTCGCGACGAGGTCACCCGGCCTCGTCAGAGTCTGATCCGACCTGTCGAGAGATCAGGCCGAGGTTGGCCACGGTAAACGGGGTCAATACATTCATGGCGATCTTGATCGCCAACGGCAGATCCCAAGGCCCGGCCAGCAGCTGCCCACCGACATTGAAAGCGCTCAGCCAGATCCCCACGAGCAGAGCCACCATGCAGGTTCGTTTCAGATGGGGCGGATGCAGCACGATTGCCCGGGTTCGGCGCAGGGTGATCATGATCCTGTTCATCCGGCGATCCGACATGGAACGATGCGCGATGGCACGACGTGGGCGAGCGGCCATGGCGGCGACGGAACCGGAAGGCGGTCGGACATCATGCAGTATTCCTCCGGATCGACATGTCGTTTGCGGAACATTTTCCGTGTTCCGGGCCACAGCCGCCAGCTCAGGGCGGGGCGTGCCGATCGGGGAGCGGTGCGCCCCGCGGGGCATCATGGGTCCGTGCACCGGCGGCGGGCGATTCTCTCATCTGGCGTAACCTGCAACCTCTTGCGCGTCGGCTTCGACGCCCAAACCCAACGCGATCCGGTTGACGAAATTGAAATAGGCGGTGACCAGGTTGATGCGCAGTATTTCCGCGTCGGTTAGACCTTCGGCGCGCAACGCGCCTACCTGTTCCTCGTCCATCGTCGAGGGAGAGACGGTGAGCCTGCGCGCGTAAAGCAGCATCGCGCGCAGCCGCGGCGCAGCGAGCCGGTCCGGCGCGTCGCGCACCGTAGCCAGCATCCCTTCGTCCTTCTCGTAGCATCGAAGCGCCTCCAGATGGTGCGCCACGCAGTAGGCGCAGCCGTTGGCGGCCGAAACCGTGACCGCGATGGCCTCACGCTCGCGCCGGCTCAACGGACCGGCCGAGAACATCAGGTGCATGTAGAGATCGAGATGATGCTGCAGCCCACCCGGGTCGAGGCTGTGCGCGCCGAGGATACGTGCCACCTTGCCGCGCTGCGCCTTCACGGCATCATGGATCTGCCGCAGCGGGCCTTGCGCTTCGCTGTCGGGGATTTCGCTGATCCAGCCCATTCAGGCGCCCTTTTGTCCGGTGTTGCGGATGGCATCGACGGCGGTCGAGGCTTCGATACGTGCCAATGCCTGACCAAGGCCGGACACCGCCGGTACATCCATCCAGGGGTATTCCCGCGGCAGTCCGGCGCGGTTGATCCAGAGTGTGCGCCATCCGCACGATGCGGCACCGGCCGCGTCCCAGCCGTTGGACGAATGGAACGCGATGGATGACGGGACTGCCCCGAACGCCTTCGCGGCTGCGGCGTAGACCCGTACATCGGGCTTGAACATCTCCAGTGCATGCACCGAGTAAACGATGTCGACCAGATCATCGAGACCGGCCGCAGTCAGCGCCGTGTTCAGCATGGCCGTGGTGGCATTGGAAAATACCGCCACGGGCAACCCCAGGCGACGACAGGCGCCAAGCGCCTCGCGCACGTCCGGATAAGCATCCAGCTTCCGGTAGGCGTCGAGCAAAGCTTGCCGAACCACGCTGTCGCGGCGACCGAACGAGGCCAATGCATGGTCGAGCGCCTCCTCGGTGACCTGCCAGAAATCGGCGTACCGCCCCATCAGGCTACGCGTCCAGCTGTATTCAAGCTGCTTCTGTCGCCACAACGTTGATATGCGTTCGGCGTCCGGGCCAACGATCCCGGCCAGGCGGGCCATGGCCGAATGCACGTCGAACAGGGTTCCGTAGGCGTCGAAGACCGCGATGGCCGGAGGTGCTGTGTTCACCCTCTGTACGTCAGGAATATCGTGGTCATGGATGGGCATGGCGGACACCGTCGACGGTAAACCCATCGCTGTCGCGCAGCAGGTACAGCGCCACGCACGCTGCCAGCATGGGCCATGCCGTGAAGAACAGCAGGTTGGCGCCTTCGTGGGGATGCAGGTACTGGTGCCACGACGACAGCGTGGAGCCCGCGTGCAAGAGCACTACGGCGCCATAGGAGAAACGGCGCAAAATCCCCATGACGAAGGCCAGCAGGAGCAACAGTTCAAGCGCGCCCAGGATGGTGAACGCCGAGGCACCTAGTCCTGCCACGGCGTAGAAGCGCTCGAATACACCGGCGGCGTGCCCGGGCCGGATGAACTTGTCCAGGGCCCACATCAGCATCACCAGGAACACCGTCAGCCGCAACCCAAGCAGGGACAGGCTCAGACGATTCGTGAAGTTCATGGGATGGCTCCTCGGCAGGTAGATGTATCGGTAGAGTGCGGCGGAGCACGGCTTCGTTGCCGGGCACCTCGAATAACCGTTTTTGCGCGTCATGCCTGATTCCACCGGGTGGAACGGTCCTCCTAGCCCCGCTCCACCAGGACTTCGCTGATCTGGATCACCGGGGCAACATCGGTGAAGTTGCGCAGATCTTCCAGCAGTTCGGCGGCGTGCGGCCCGAAGCCGTCCTGGAACGCCTCCACCGAGTCGCAGAAGATGTGGCTCATGCCGAGATAGGTCGGTGCCGTATCGGGCGATCCGCCGGCCAGCCCTTTGTCGATCGAGTAGTACCTGCAGCTCTCGCCCATGCGGCGCTTCACGAGGGGCATGTGTGTCTCGCGGTAGTACGCATGGTCGAACCTGGCTCCAGGGGCGTACGGGTACATCACGCTTGCTTTGATCATTCGTGCTTCCTAGGAAGGGCGGGCAGTGCGGCACGCGCGGATGGCACTGCCCAATCGGAGTGGTGGCGATCGGGTTGACCGACCTGTCCACATAACGGCGTTCGGGTACCGCGCTTACGCTGGGCGATGCCAGGCTTCGCTGGAGAATTCCTTGTTGGTCAAGGTCCCGGTCAAGTGGTTGGCGTAGTTGCTCAGCGTCTTCATGCTGACGCCCAGCACGACTTCCAGCGCCTGCTGATGGGTGAACCCGGCCTTGAGAAAGGCTTCCAGCGGCGCCCCCGCGACCCAGCCGCGCTCCTTCACCATGCTGCGGGTGAACGAGGACAGCGCCTGCAGCCGCGCGTCCGGCACCATGGTGCGGTTTCGCAACGCATCGACGACGTCATCGGGAGCCTTGGCCACCTTGCGCGCGATCATCGAGTGGGCGGCGACGCAGAATTCACAGCCGTTCTCCACGCTGGCGGTCAACAGCACCACCTGGCGTTCCACCGGGTTGAATGACGTCTTGTCGAACTGCGAAGACAGGCCGAAATAGGCCTCCAGCGCCGCTGGCGCATTGGCGAGGTTGGCATACAGGTTGGGCACGAAGCCCATCTGCTTTTGTACGCCCTGCAGCAGCGCGCGCGCCGCCCCGGGAGCCGTGTCGGGAGTTTGCAAGGTGAATTCGCTCATGGGTCATACTCCTTGGTGGTTGGATGTGCGGCCGATCGGACGTCGCGTCGGCCCCGGGCATACTTTGACAACCGGCCGGGGCGGCAGCCATGCCCGCAGCGCGCGCATGCTTGTCTCTGCGTCTTGATCTGGAGCTGCCGTGGACGAACTGAGCGAATTGATGCGCCATCTGCGCCTGCAGACACGCGTGTTTCATCGGACTGCCCACTGCGGGCAGTGGACCCTCGACGGTGAGTACGAGCGCAAGGCGATGTTCCATCTGGTGGCTGGTGGCTCCTGTGTGCTGCGCACGGACGATGGCGCGGCCGAGGTGGCGCTGCAGGCCGGCGACGCGGTGTTGTTCATCCGCCCGCAGGACCACTGCCTGATCGCTCCGCGTGACGCTGACGATACCGTCGCCACGCTGCTGTTGTGCGGTTACTTCGAGTTTGACTCGCCACTGGCCGAAGTGTTGCTGGCTTCATTGCCGGCGCAGATGCTGCTTCGACACAACCCGACGCCGGAGAATATGGCGTCCGGAGCGCCGGCGGCGCTGCTGCAGTTGATCATCGCCGAGGCCGAGCAGAACGGCCCCGGCGCCATGCTGCTGATGGACAAGCTGTCCGATGCGCTGTTCATGTACGCACTGCGACAGTGCGTGACCTCGGGCACCGTGGAACGGGGGTTGTTGAGCGCGATGTCCGATCCTTCCCTGGGTGCGTCGCTGCTGGCCGTGCATCATGATCCGCAGCATCCCTGGACGGTTGCCGCCCTCGCCGACACCGCACATTTGTCGCGAGCCGCGTTCGCGCGACGGTTTGTCCAGGCGGTCGGGGTCACTCCCATGGACTACGTCACCGGCCTGCGCATGCAGCAGGCACAGTCGGCGCTGGCCGAGCGTGGCGTCAGCGTGGCCGAGGCGGCGGTGATCGCCGGCTATGCGACGGAGGCCGCGTTCAGTCGCGCCTTCAAGCGCATTCACGGGCGTTCGCCGGGCGCCTCGCGGTCGTCGTGAGGCGCCAATGAATCCGATGGGCGGTTTGCCTGCTCTATGCGGGTGAGGGCGTTGCACAGCGGCAGAGGGAGTTCACCGCCATCCCCCCGTGCTCACGGACTGTGAATTCCGAGCCTACCGGACCCGCTGTGCGCGCCCTCGCTCATCGTGGGTCGTCTGATCGCGCTGGCGGGGCCGGACACTCGATGCACGATGGACTGGGTACCACGCGCTCATGGAAAGGCTTCGAATGCAGCCCGACTACGTGGCGGCCCGCCGGCACCAGGGAGGAGATTTCGACCGCAGTGTCTGGGTCGCTGCGGCAGGCATTCGTCTGCCGGAGCTCTGGCACCACATGTTTTTCAGCTTTCAGCTGGGGGCGGCGGCGCCACGAACGAAAGCCTTGAGCAGCACCCAGCAGTTTGTGAGCTCGCTGGGCTGGTCCCGGCACGGCTTCGCCATCCTGATAAGGCATGTCTCCAACGGCGGCACGCGGAAGCCGAATCTCGGCGAGACCATGCTGCTGGTCGGCGTGGGCATGAAGACGCCATGACGAAACACATGAACCGCCGTGATGCCGATGCGTGAAGATTCTTCGCGATGTGCCCGCCGCGGTGAATCCTTTGGGTTGCCCGTCGACTCTACGAAGCAGGCTTCGCTCGATGGTCGGGTGGCGAGGGCCATCCCTGGGACTACTCGTCCGCCGGCCGGTATGCTGCCTGCGCAGGATCTTCCGATCGGGTATTGACTGATTTGAGGGTGATTGCGTCCGTCGGAAGTACGAGTGCGCCGAGCGCCGCCGGGAAGGATCAAGGCGCGTATGCCATCCGGCAGTGGACCGTGGACGCCGAATGGTGCGCCGTCATCGAGGAGAAGTGTCATGCGTGCCGTGTGGAAAAACACCGTCGTTGCAGAAAGCGCCCATACGATCGTGGTCGAGGGCAACCACTACTTCCCGCGCGAATCGCTCAAGCGGGAGAACTTTCGCGAAAGCGACCACCATTCGGTGTGCCACTGGAAAGGCACGGCCAGTTACCTGGATGTCATCGTCGAGGGTGACGTCAACTCCGACGCCGCCTGGTACTACCCGGACCCGAAACCGGCGGCTGCCGAAATCCGCGGTCACGTCGCGTTCTGGCGAGGGGTCAAGGTGGAGTCCTGAAAGGGAACATGCGCAAGGAGGCATCATGGCGGATGCGGGTGAAGGGCCTGCCACGGGGGACGCGACGCACAGCCTGTTGCGCAACCTGTCCCGGCTCTTGTTGCTCGGCTTGCTCCTGGCCGCACTGACGGGTTGCGCGACGCGCGCGTGGAATACCCGGATCAAGCCGGTCGGAGTGGAGGATCGCTACGAGTTCGGGACGCGCTTTCCGCACGCCATCCGGGATACCTTCGTCGTACTCGCCTTTTCCGGCGGCGGTACCCGTGCGGCCGCCTTCAGCTATGGCGTGCTGGAAAAATTGCGCGATACCGAGGTGATGGCAGGAGGGCAGCGGACGCCCCTGCTGAATCTGGTGGACGTGATCACGTCGGTTTCCGGCGGGAGCTATACGGCGGCTTACTACGGACTGTTTGGCGACCGCATCTTCCGTGACTTCCGGTTCCGGTTTCTGTACCGCGACTGGCAGGGCGAGCTGCTGGGCCTGCTGTGGCGCCCCGATCACCTGCTATCGATCGCCGGTCGCCATTACAGTCGCAGCGACCTGGTGGCCGCCTACCTCGATCGCACTTTGCTCGAAGGGAAGACCTTCGCTGATATGTCGCCGGCCGGATTGCCGATGATCATCCTCAACGCGAGCGACCTGAACAACGCCACGACGTTTTCGTTCATCCAGCAGCAGTTCGATTTCCTGTGCTCGGATCTGTCCACCTATCCGGTGGCCAACGCGGTGATGGCGTCGGCCGCCGTACCGGGGCCGTTTGCGCCGATCGCCCTGCGCAATTACCCCGATTGCCCGCAACGCCACCAGTCATGGGTGGCCCAGTCACTGGCGCATGACGACATGCTGGACCGCCGCTACGCCGTAGCCCGCGCGCTTTCGCGCTACGACGATCCGCAGCAGATGCCGATCCTGCGCCTCGTCGATGGCGGCGTGACCGACAACCTCGGCGTGCGTGGTTCGATGATGAGCCCCGTCGCGCAATATGGCGATGTGCCGAACATGGCAGGTGCGTTCACGCCGGAACAGCTGCGCCGCGTGCGGCACGTCCTGGTCATCGTCGCCAACGCGCAGGTCTATGCGCCCTATGCATGGTCGATGGAAGGCCACACACCGGGCCTGGCCGATACGCTGCGCGCCTCATTCGATGCGTCACTGGGCATTCTCAACACCGAAACCGTCTCCCTCGCCAAGAATGGCTTCCTGATGTGGGCCCGGCACGTCAGTGCCATGCGCCCACCGGGCGAGCCCGGGGTCAAGGTCGATTTCGCCGTACTGACGTTCAACCAGATCGCCGACCCCGCCGAGCGGCAGCGCTTCAATGCAATGCCGACCGCCTTTCATCTGCGCTCCGCCCAGGTGGATGCCCTGCGCGTCCTGGCGGGGCAGTTGCTCGGAGAGTCACCGGAATTCCAGTCGTTCCTGCGGGATATGCGGCGCGATGAGCATTGACGTTCGTTCGAGGTTTGAATCTTTTCGTCGCAAGGCTGCCTCTCTCCTTCGAGACCAAAAAGTCTCTGCCTTGTTCCGACACCTCAACCTGGAGATTCCAATGAAAAATTCCTTGAAGCTGGCTTCGCTGGTCGCCCTGACCGCCGCCATCGTCGCCCTTCCTGTTGCGGCGACCAGCATGGGCGGCGCCCAGGAAACCTGCCATCCCGCGTCTGGCATGGCCGCTTGCGGCGCGAAGTGCGCAGGCAAGTGTGTTCCGAACAAGCGCCACGCCATGAAGAAGCATGCCTCCATGCACGCGAAGTGCGGTGCCCAAAAATGTGCGCCGAAGTGCGGTGCCCAAAAGTGTGCGCCAAAGTGCGCGGCCCAGCACTGATGGCCTCCGCGCCTGGCCGGCGATCGCCGAACCCGGCCGCGCGCCGGACGGGGTTCGCCGGCCAGCGCTTGCTCGACACGTACGCGGTACTCGCGACGCGCGGCGAACACCTGCTGCACGATCTGCTCGGGGGCCAGGCGCCTCGCCAGTGGCAGCATTATCCCGAGGATGATTCGATCGACCCGGACGGCGGCTACCAGTGGTTCTACCACTCGCATTCGCCGGAGGATCGGCCGGAGGCTGCCGAGCACGGCCATTTCCACCTGTTCGCCCGCCGCCCACTCTGGTCCCGGCGCATGCAGTCAAAGGCGGAGCGGGCCTTTGCGGCCTTGACAGGCAACCCCGGCAGGCAGGTGACCACGCGGCACTTGCTGGCCATCGGGATGGATGCCAAGGGGCTTCCGGTCAGCCTGTTCACGGTCAATAGCTGGGTCACCGGCGACCTGATGCTCAGCGCATCCGGCACCGCGCGGATCCTCGCCGACATGCGCCTGCGCACCGGCCATGATGCGATCGACACCGTGCTGGAGTGCGTCGTCGCGCTCTGCATGGACGAGATCCGCATGATCCTCGGAGCGCGTGACACGATGCTGTCCGCCTGGAAAGGGCGCGCGGTACTCGAGGACACCCGGCTGGAAATCCTCTCTCACCAGGCCATCGCGCTTGACGCGAAGCTCAACGCGTAGCGCCGTCGGACCAGGGCGACGAGGGCGGGTCGCCGCGGGCGGCGGAATCGCTTCGATCGTTTGCGGCGTCCGCGGAGACCGTCGCGATGGACCCCCATGGGTCGACTTGCGGCTCCCGCAAAGTGCGCGGCATTCGGACCGATGCACCCGATTCGCGAATGCGTGGCGAACCGGGTTCCGGGCGAATGAATCCTTTCGCCTGATCAGGTGCTCTATGGGTTGCCGGAAAGATCCGGTTCACTCTACGGAGATGCGCATCATGAACAGCCAGAACCTGCTGAAAACGGCCCTGGTCGGCGCCCTGACGCTCGGCGTCGCCGCGATGGCCACTGCTGCGCCGGCACCTGCCGGTGCCGGCGGCGCGAAAGCCGGCGACATGGGCATGACCAAGTGCTACGGCATCAATGCGGCCCACAAGAACGACTGCAAGTCGCCGGGGCATTCCTGCGCCGGCCAGGATAGCAAGGCGCGCGACCCGAACGCGTTCGTCGCGGTACCGGCCGGTCTGTGCGAGAAGATCGACGGCGGCTCGACCAGTCCGGCCGACAAGGGCTGAGCAACGCGATGAACCCTTTGCTGTCCTTCGTGCAGCGACCGATCCCGGCGGCTGCCGGGATCGGGTTGCGCGCCCCGCACATTGAACGCGTGCTGGCCGAGCGACCGCCCGTACCCTGGTTCGAGGTGCACAGCGAGAACTATTTCGGCGCAGGTGGCGCCATGCACGCCGCGTTGGAGCGCATTCGTGCCGACTATCCGCTGAGCCTGCACGGCGTCGGCTTGTCATTGGGCTCGGCCGATGCCCTCGACCAGGCGCATCTCGCCACCTTGCGCAGACTGGTTGATCGCTACGAACCGGCGCTGGTTTCCGACCATATTTGCTGGGGGGCGTTTGGCGGCGCGCACATGAACGAATTGCTGCCATTGCCCTTCACCGAGGAAGCGCTGGCGCTGATGGTTTCGCGGGTGTCGCAGGTACAGGAGGCGCTGGGGCGCGAGTTCCTGGTAGAGAACGTGTCGAGCTATCTGGGCTTTCGCGACGCGGACATGCCGGAGTCCGCGTTTGTGGCGGAATTGGTTCGTCGCAGCGGTTGCGGGCTGCTGCTGGACGTGAACAACATCTACGTCAACAGTATCAACCACGGGTTCGACCCGCACGACTACCTGCGTGCCATGCCGCATGCATCAGTGCGTGAAATGCACCTGGCCGGTTTCATCCGGAAGGGACATCTGCCCGTTCCCTTGCTGATCGACAGCCATAGCCGGCCGGTGGCCGACGAAGTCTGGGCCCTCTATGGCGAGGCGCTGGAGCTGTGCGGTGCGCAGCCTACGTTGATCGAATGGGATCAGGACATTCCCGAGCTGGAAGTTCTGCTGGCCGAAGCCGGCCGAGCCGAGGAGAGGCTGCATGCCTGCCGCACCGCGATTGCATGAGCTGCAGCGAGGTTTCGTCGACGCCCTGCTGGGGCGAGGCGACGCCGCGGCAACGTGGGTCGATGGTGCCGGACTCGAGCCTTCGGCGCGATTGCGTATCTACCGGCACGCGGTGGCCGGAACCCTGACGGCGGCCTTGCGCGACAGCTATCCCACCGTGCAGGCCCTGGTCGGCGAGGCGTTTTTCGAGGTCATGGCAGAGCGCTATCGACTGCAGCACCCTTCGACCTGCGGCAACCTGCAGCACTTCGGCGGCTCGCTGGCCGGGTTCATCGCCACCATGCCGGAGGTGCGGGCGCTGGGCTATCTGGCGGATGTGGCGCGCCTGGACTGGTTGCGCCAGGTCGCTGCCCTGGCACCCGATGCCGTGCCCGTCAGTCCCGCCATGGGTGCCGACGCGGCCGCGGTGGCGCCGGGCCGGCTGCGCGTCCGCCTGCATCCGAGCCTGCAGAGGCTGTGCAGCGATCACGCCGTACTGACGATCTGGCACTGGTGCCGGATGCCGGATGGACCAGCACTGAAACTCGAGGGCGACCGCGAACATGTGCTGCTATGGCGCGACGGCGGCGACGTGGCGATGACGACCGTCGATCCGGCCACCTTCCGCTGCATCGAGGCGCTGGCCGATGGGCGTGATATGGCGTCGGCTTGTCGGGTGGCATCCGAGGTGGACGACGGCTTCGATCCGGAATCCTGCCTGCGGGATCTGCTTGCGCAGGGGTTGATCGTGGCATTTATCGGCGAGGAGAGCGGGACATGAACAAGTTTCTTGCCTGGACAGGGGATCGCTATGAGCGACTCGTCCGCGTGTTTTCGGGGCTGGGGCCGCTCGCCCTGCTGCTGTTCCGGGTCTGGGTGGCGTTGGCGTTCTGGCGGGCCGGTGTGGCGAAGTTCGAAGATCCCTCCGGAACGTCCTACCTGTTCAACAACGAGTATCACGTGCCGCTGCTGTCCGGCGACGCTGCGGCGTTCCTCGGCACCTGGATCGAGTTGATCCTGCCCTGGTTCCTCCTGTTGGGGCTGGGCGGGCGGCTCACCGCCGCGTTTTTGTTCATCTACAACATCATGGCGGTGACTTCCTATCCCGATCTGTGGCCGCACGGTTTCTGGACCGGGCTGATAGGTAGCGATTTCAACGACCACAAGATATGGGCCCTGATGCTGCTAGCCCTCGTGGCATGGGGGCCGGGCACCCTGTCGCTCGACCGGTGGCTGGTGAGGTTCTGGCCCATCGATCGCCGCCCGGCCCTTTAGGCCAGGCCCGGATGCGTTTCACCGCGGCGTGGTGCCCCGACGTCGATTTTGAATCCTTTCGGGCGTTGGTTCCCTCTATTAGGGTGAATGTGGTAGGACCATTCCCGCACCACATCATCGAGCTGCCATCGCGAGGTGCCCCATGCAACATGACCCCATACTGCTGGAATCCGCACGTCAGGGCGACCTCGCTGCCGTGGAGAAGCTGTTGATTTTGTGCCGTCCCGGCCTGCGCCGTATCGCCCAGTCGCAATGCGCGAGCAGCGTGGATCCGGACGATGCGGTGCAGGAATCACTGCTGTTGATCTACCGACGCATTGGCGCGTTGCGCACGATCGCTGCGTTCCCCGCGTGGACGTTTTCGATCGTACGACGGGAATGCCAACGGTTGCTGCGTTCAATGCGCGGGCAGGTCGAGCTGCCGGAGTCGGATCACCCCATTTTCACTTACACCGACCACTTCGATCTGCGCCGCGATCTGGCGGCCGCCATCCAGTCGCTGCCGGACAAGTATCGCGAGGCGATCATCCTGCGCGATTTCGAGGAATTTTCGATTACCGAGATCGCCGACCGGCTGCTGCTGACGCGCCAGGCAGTGAAGAGCCGCATTCACCGCGGTCGCCAGATGGTCCAGGAGTATCTGAAGGATTGAGTTGCCCTGCGCCGCCCCAGCGCATGGCGGAGAACTCCATGAGCGCCGGTCGGTCGTGTTGATGCCATTCGGTTTCCCTCGGTCACTCGACGCATGAAAAACAAGACCACGCTCATCCGGTCACTGATTCTCGTCGGGCTGCTTGGCGTGGTAGTCGCCTTCTTCGCGCTGGGCCTGCAGCATCAGTTCAGTCTGGAGGCGCTGAAGGGCCTGCAGCACGCGCTGGACGGCTATCGCCAGGCCCATCCGGTGTCCCTCGCGGCGGCCTTCTTTCTTGTGTATGTGGCGTTTGCGGCCTTTTCGCTCCCCGCTGCGACGTTGCTGACGCTCGCGGGCGGCGCCTTGTTCGGGCTGCTGGAGGGCACGTTGCTCGTATCTTTTGCCTCCAGCATCGGGGCGACACTGGCGTTTCTGGCCAGCCGCCTCGTATTCCGCGATGCCGTGCAGCAGCACTTCGGCAAACGCCTGCATGCGATCAACGAAGGCATCCGGCGCGAAGGCGTGTTGTACCTGTTCGCGCTGCGGCTGGTTCCGGTGATTCCTTTCTTCGCGGTCAACCTGCTGATGGGGCTGACCATGCTGCCAACGCGCACGTTCTACCTGGCCAGTCAGGTCGGCATGCTGGCGGCGACGGTGGTCTTCGTCAATGCAGGTACGCAGTTGGCCGCGCTGCAATCCATATCGGGTGTCCTGTCGCCCCGGATGCTCGGATCGCTTGCGCTGCTTGGCGTATTTCCGCTGCTGTCACGATGGATCGTCGCCCGCATGAAAGCCTGCCGGGCCTATGGGCGCTGGCCGAAACCGAAGCGGTTCGACCGCAACCTGGTAGTGATCGGCGCGGGTTCGGCGGGGCTGGTCAGTGCCTACATTGCCGCGACGGTGCGCGCGAAGGTCACGCTGGTCGAAGAGCAGGCGATGGGGGGCGATTGCCTCAACACCGGCTGCGTGCCGTCCAAAGCGTTGATCCATGCCGCCCGGATGGCGGCGCAGGCACGTGATGCCGCGCGGGCCGGTGTGGAGACGGGCCAGGTGCGGATCGATTTCCCGGCGGTCATGGAGCGCGTGCGGAAGGCGGTGGCCACGGTGGCGCCGCACGATTCGATCGAGCGGTACCGTGCACTGGGTGTCGACGTGCGGCGCGGCCACGCGCGCATCGTGTCGCCCTGGGTGGTGGAAATCGACGGCGAGCCGATCAGCACGCGCGCCATCGTGATCGCTTCCGGTGCCGAGCCGCTGGTGCCTCCGATTCCAGGCCTGGCCACTTCGGGCTATCTGACCTCGGAGACGCTGTGGCAGTTGCGCGAGCTGCCCCGGCATCTGCTGGTACTCGGTGGCGGGCCCATCGGTTGCGAGCTGGCACAGGCCTTTGCGCGGCTGGGTTCGGCCGTGATCCAGGTCGAGGCCTTCGACCGTCTGCTGCTGCGCGAGGACGACGAAGTCTCCGCCTTCGTGCAGGCCCGACTGAACGCTGATGGGGTGGACGTGCGCATCGGCCACAAGGCCGTAGCCGTCGAGCCCCTCGGCGATGGGCATGTGCTGGTGTGTGAGGCCGGAGACCAGCGCGCACAACTGTATTTCGACACGTTGCTGGTGGCGGTGGGTCGCAAACCACGCACGGCTGGCCTCGGCCTGGAGGCACTGGGCATCGCTGCCGCGCCCACGGTGCCGACTGACGCGTACCTGGCCACGCTGTATCCCAACATCTATGCCTGCGGCGATGTCGCCGGCCCGTACCAGTTCACGCACACCGCCGCGCATCAGGCCTGGTATGCCACCGTCAACGCGCTATTTGGCCAGTTTCGCCGCTTCCGCGCCGACTACTCGGTCATTCCGGCCGTCACCTTCGTCGATCCCGAGGTGGCGCGCGTCGGCATCAACGAGCGCGAGGCGCGGGAACAGGCGACCGCTTACGAAGTCACCCGCTACGAACTGGACGAGCTGGATCGCGCCATTACCGAGGATCAGGCGCACGGCTTCGTGAAAATCCTGACCCCGCCCGGCAAGGACCGCATCCTCGGCGCGACCATCGTCGGCCAGCATGCCGGCGAGATGCTGGCCGAGTTCGTGCTGGCCATGCGCCACGGGCTCGGCCTGAACAAGATCCTGGGCACCATCCACGCCTATCCGACCTGGGCGGAGGCGAACAAGTACGCCGCCGGCAACTGGAAGAAGGCGCATGCGCCCGAGCGGGTACTGGGCTGGCTGGCGCGCTATCACGCCTGGCGGCTGAAGTGAGCCTGCCGTGATGTGTCGAAGGGTCCACCTCCACATGTTCGCCGTTCCGATGCTGCCCGGCGTAGTGGCGGTGACTGAGCCGATGCCGTCGAGCGCGTCGACATCGTTGCTCCAGCGTCTTGTGGCGGCGTCGACGCGACTCGTGCAGGACACCATCGACCCGGATCGTTGGCGAATGGCCCAAGCATACTCAGTGAGGCATATCTAACGTGAACGCTGTTCTTGCTTTGTCACTGCCATCGTTTGCCCGCACCCTGCGGGAGCATGGGCTGGCGTTGCCGCGCCTGTCGCTGGAAATCCTGCAGGTCAACGTCGGCAAGCTGTGCGACCTGGCCTGCCAGCACTGCCACGTCGAGGCAGGCCCCAAACGCACTGAAATCATGCAGGCGGCAACCGTTGATCGCATCCTCGAACTGCTGGCTCATGCGCCCGCGGTGCACACGCTGGATCTGACTGGCGGCGCACCCGAGCTCAACCCGCATTTCCGCACCCTGGTGCGCGAGGCGCGCGCGCTGAGCAGGGCCGTGATCGACCGCTGCAACCTGACCGTGCTGTTCCGGCCGGGACAGGAGGGCACCGCGGAATTCCTGGCCGCGCAGGGCGTCAAGGTGGTCGCTTCGCTGCCGTGCTACAGCAAGGCCAACGTTGAAAAGCAGCGCGGTCAGCATGTGTTCGATCCCAGCCTGCGCGCCCTGCGCCAGCTCAATGCGCTCGGCTACGGCCACGCCGGCTCCGGGCTGGAACTGGATCTGGTCTACAACCCGTTGGGCGCCACCCTGCCCCCGGCGCAGGCGGCACTGGAGACAACCTACCGGCGCGAGCTGGCCGAGCACTTCGGCATCGTGTTCAACCGCCTGTTCACCATCACCAATATGCCGATCAAGCGTTTCCTGCATCTGCTGGAACGCGAGGGTCGTTACGAAACCTACATGCACACCCTGCTCGATGCGTTCAACCCGCAGGCCGCGCCGGGCGTGATGTGCCGCAACCTGCTGTCGGTGAGCTGGGACGGCCAGTTGTACGACTGCGATTTCAACCAGGCGCTGGACCTGCCGCAGGGTGGCCGGCGGCGCAGCATCTGGGACATCGCGGGGCTGACGGACATAGAACGCGAGCCGATCGCTTTTGCCAATCACTGTTATGGCTGCACCGCAGGTGCGGGCAGCTCCTGTGGAGGATCGTTGACATGAACATGGACCTGGAACACGAAATCGGCGGCGCTGCCGAAGAGCAGCAATCGGCGGTGCGCCGCTATTACGGCGAAACCCTGCAGTCCAGCAACGACTTGCGCACCACGGCGTGCTGCAGCATCGATGCGATACCCGTACACCTGCGCGCGATCCTGGCCCAGTTGCACCCGGAAGTGCGCGACCGTTTCTACGGTTGCGGCTCGCCACTGCCGCCGGCGCTGGACGGCATGGCGGTGCTGGATCTGGGCTGCGGCAGTGGCCGCGATGCTTACCTGATGTCGAAGCTGGTCGGCGAGCGGGGTCATGTCATCGGCGTCGACATGACGGCGCAGCAGCTGGCCGTCGCCGAACGGCATCGCGACTTTCACGCGCAGGCCTTTGGACATGCCCGTTCCAATGTCACGTTTCGTCTGGGCGATCTGGCCGACCTCGCGGCAATCGGCGTTGCTGACGCGTCGGTCGATGTGGTGGTATCCAATTGCGTGCTGAACCTGGTGCCGGACAAGCGCCGCGCATTTGCCGAGATCCTGCGTGTGCTCAAACCCGGCGGCGAGCTATATTTCTCCGACGTCTACAGCGACCGCCGGCTGCCGCGCGAGCTGCTGGCCGATCCGGTATTGCTCGGTGAATGCCTGGCCGGCGCGCTGTACGTGGAGGATTTTCGCCGCCTGCTGGGCGAACTCGGCGTGGCCGACGCACGGGTGTGCGTGCGCAGCCCGATCACACTGACCGACGAGGCGATCGAGCAAAAGATCGGTTTTGCCCATTTCGAGTCGGTCACCTGGCGGGCTTTCAAGCTGCCGCTGGAGGATCGCTGCGAGGACTACGGCCAGTCTGCGACCTACCTCGGCACAATACCGGCGCATCCGCACCGGTTCGCGCTGGACGACCATCACCTGTTCGAAAGCGGCAAGCCGTTGCGGGTCTGCGGCAACAGTGCCGACATGCTGGCCGGCAGTCGTTACGCGGCCCATTTCCGCATGGACGGCAACAAGCGCCGGCACTTCGGCCTGTTCGACTGCGCACCGGCCGCGTCAGCGCGCACATCGACCTGCTGCTGACGCGATGCCGATGAACACTCGTCATCGGGGTGATCGACGCTCGCTGTCGGTGGTGGTGCCGTTGGCCCCCGGGGAGACCGAGTGGCAGGGCCTGCAGCAGCAGCTGGTGGCCTTGCCGGCCGGCAGCGAAGTGATCGTGGTGTGCGCCGACGACGAATCCCGGCCGCCGCCGAAAAGTTGGCCTGCACGGCTACGCTATCGCGAGTGTCGTACCGCACCGGGCCGCGCGCGGCAGCAGAATCTGGGCGCGTGCCTGGCCAGTGGCTACTGGTTATGGTTCCTGCATGCCGATTCTCGCCTGCGCCCCGACACGCTATGCGAACTGCAACGGTTCATGGCCGAGGATGCCGACGCGCTGGGCTGGTTCAAGTTGGCCTTTCGCCGCGATGGCCCACGGTGGACCGTATTGAACGCCATCGGCGCGAATTGTCGTGCCCGCTGGCTCGGACTCCCGTTCGGCGACCAGGGGCTGGTATTGCCCCGGCATCGGTTTCAGGCCCTGCATGGGTTCGATGAGCTGGCCCGCTATGGCGAAGATCACCTGCTGGTATGGGCAGCACGCCATGCTGCCATCCCGTTGCGCCGGATTCCCGCCTCACTGGAAACCAGCGCGCGCAAATACGCCCGGCAAGGTTGGCTGTCCACCACCCTCAGGCACTGGCGGCTGACTGCGGCCCAGGCATGGCCGGCATGGCGCGAGCTGCGCAGAAGGCGGGCATGACACCGGCGCTGGCCATTTTCGTCAAGACGCCTGGGTTCTCGCCGGTGAAGACGCGCCTGGCCGCCACGATCGGCGCGGCGCAAGCCACGCGTTTTCATCGGCTGGCTGCTGCAGCCACGGCTGCCGTGGCGCGCAGTTGCCGGCCGGCGCTGGTTCCGTATTGGGCGGTTGCCGAAATCGAACCGGCGGCGCACCGGATGTGGTCGGGTTTTGCGCATGTCTGGCAGGGAGAGGGCGGCCTTGGCGAACGCCTGCACCATGTCTATAGCGAGCTCCAGGCTCGCCACGGGCGCGTACTGCTGATTGGCGCCGATGCGCCGCAGCTGACGCCGGCCTTGCTCGGGCGTGCGCTGGCCGTACTGAATGCCGGGGACAGTCCGTTCGTGCTGGGCGATGCCGCTGACGGCGGTTTCTGGCTATTCGGCGGCCGCGAACCAGTCGACCGCAACGCCTGGCTCAGCGTGCTCTATTCACGGCCGGATACCGCCATGCAGTTGCGCGATGCATTGGCGGCGCGCGGCCATCCCGGCACTTTGCCCATGCTCGCGGATACCGACGACGCAGCGGATTTGCCCGTACTGATCCAGGCACTGGCGGCGCTGCCCGACCTGCTGCCGGCACAGCGCACGCTGCACGCCTGGCTGCTCACCATCACAGATGAAACTTCGTTGGCGGGAGTCCATGCATGACCGTTGCCCTGTTCATTACCGTACTGCTGCTGGCTGCGACCAACGGCGCCAACGACAACTTCAAGGGCGTAGCCACCTTGTATGGCAGCCGCACCGTGGGTTACTGGGCCAGTCTTGGTTGGGCCAGTATCACCACGCTGGCTGGCTCGTTGGGTTCGCTCTATCTCGCCCAGACGCTGCTCAAGACATTTACGGGTGTCGGCTTGGTATCCCCCGACATCGCCGCGCAAACCGGCTTCGCCTTCGCGGTGGCAGGCGGTGCCGGCCTGACCATCACACTGGCATCCTGGCGCGGACTGCCCATCTCGACCACGCATGCGTTGATCGGTGCGATGAGCGGTGCCGGCCTGGTCGCCGCCGGGATGGACGTGCATTTCGCCTCGTTGGGCAAGAGTTTCCTGCTCCCGTTGCTGGCCAGTCCGCTGATCGCGATCGTTCCCGCGTTCCTCATCGCTCCGCTGACGCGCTGGCTGGCGGCACACGCGGCGAAGAAACGTGTCGATTGCCTGTGCGTCGAGCAGGGCGCGATCACCACACCCGAAGGCGTGATGGTGCGGGACACAGTCGTTCTGCGTGCCGGAAGCACGACGGAATGCGTCAACGACGGCGCGCGCGTCTTCGTGCGCTTCGATGCCACCGGGGTGGTCAACGCGCTGCATTTCCTTCTCGCGGGCGCCGTAGGCTTTGCTCGCGGGCTCAACGACACACCGAAGATTGCCGCCCTGTTGCTGCCCATCGCATTGCTCGACAGCCACACGGCAGTGTTTGCCGTGGCGATCGCGATGCTGTTCGGGGGCCTGCTCGGCGCACGCAGGGTGGCTCGTACCATGAGCGACAAGATCACCCATCTGGACCTTGGCGCTTCGCTCGCGGCGAGCATGACGACCAGCCTGCTGGTCAGCACGGCGAGCTTCAATGGCCTGCCGGTATCAACCACGCATGTCGCCGTTGGTGCATTGGCCGGCGCGGGGGCCAGCGGGCCGAGCGGGGTGAATCGCAAGGTGGTTGCCGGTATCGCGCTCGCATGGGTGGTCACCTTGCCGAGTGGAGCCCTGTTCGGCGCGCTCCTCTATATGTGGGTGCGATAAACGCACTCGGCGCGTCGGTCGCGGGAGACGCTTTCAGCGTTGCCATGAAGCGGCTGTCGCTCGGCTCCGACTGCGCGTGGGGACACACAGCCGGAACCGGGACATGCGCCCTACTTCATATCTTGGCCTTGAGGCCGATGAAGTACGTGCGTCCCACGACATCGTAGGTCGCTGCATCCGTCAGCAGTGGTGCGCCCGCGATCCGCGGCGGGGCCTTGTCGGTCAGGTTTGTAACGCCCGCTGTGAGCATGATGTTGTGCGTCGCCTGCCAGTGAGCATCCAGGTCGAAGTAGTTGTAGGCCGGCACGCCCGGATAGCCGCTACCTGCACCGCCCATCAGGTCGGCCATCCCAGAGATGTAGCGCCAGTGCAGCGCCGCCGATACCGGCCCAATGGAGTAACCGAACGTCGTGTTCGCCTTCCACCTCGGATGCGACAGATCGGAGATGCTCGAGCCATCGGCGGCCAACGCCGTACTGGTATCGGCGATCGAGCCCGCGTAGTTGCTGGCCGCAACGCCGGGCACGCCGGAGATCGTCAGCGAGTGCACGTACGAGAGGAACGTCTGCAGCTTCACCCGGCCACCGAGGGGTAGCCCCAGATCATGCAGCGGGAATCCCCAGTGAGCCTCCATGTCCACGCCTGTCGTGACATACGAACCGATGTTCTCCGAGGACTCCCGGCCAAGCGTGATAGCTCCGGTGTTCGGATCACGCGTGATCCGCTGGCAGAAGGCGTTGCTCTCCGAGTAGTTCGGATTGGAGTTGTTTGCGTTGTAGCAGTTCTGCAGGACCGTATCGAGGGTCACGCCCGCGATCGCGCCCTTGATCGAGGTGTGGTAGTAGTCAAGGGACATGCCGATGTCACGCGCCATCGGCGCCTCGAAGTGCGGCGTCAGCACCCAGCCCAACGTGTAGGTATCGGACTTCTCCGGCTGCAGGCCCGTGTTGCCGGTGATGATGCCGTTCGCCGAATTGAGACCGTAGGTGAACGACGGATACACCGACGCGGGCACGCCCTGCGCCTGGCACAGTGCCGCCACCCGGCTGGCGTTCGGACCGCTGCGCTGCAGACTGCCGACTTCGCATGGATCGCCATTGATGCTGTCTTGCGCCTGCACGGTCGGGTTGTACAGCTCCTGCAGGCTCGGCGCGCGAATCGCGCGGTTGAACCCTCCACGAAACATCAACGCATCGTCAACCTGCCAGCGCAGACTCGCCTTCCAGGTGTTCTCGCCGCCGAACAGATCGTAATGCGAATAACGTTCGCCGAGGTCGAGCGAAAGGTTCTTCACGAACGGCTTTTCGCTCAGCAGCGGCACACTCAGCTCGCCGAACACCTCGCCCACATTCATCGAGCCACTCGTCGAACCGATCAGGTCGTATGACGGGGAAATGATGTCCGGAGGGATCGGCGAAGGCATCACGTTGAACGCCGGATTCAGAGCCGAATCGGCCTGGTAGTTGAACCGGTCAGCGCGGTAATCGACGCCGAATGCGGCCTCAACAGTCCCTGCCCACAGGTCCCCGAGGTCCCCGCTGACGGTGCCCTGGAAGTAATCCTGCGTGAGCACCATGTTGTTATGCGCGGTGCCCGTGACGTACGCCAGACAGCCGGGACTCAGCTGGTGGTTACCGAGTGGATTCCAGGCGTAACCGACGCAGTTGTTGCCATTGGAACCAACGTAGTTCGCCGTGCCGTACAAGACATTCTCGAGCGCCGGCAGATTGACGTTGTTCTGCTGATCGTTGTTGAAGTTGGTCTGGCCGTACGACGCGAATGCGTTCCACTTCCAGCTCGACCAGCCGAACCAGCCATTAAGTCCGGCGGTCAGCTGGTAGTTGTTGTAACGGAAGCTCTCGATGCGCGGCCCGAGCCCGGTCAACCAGGCTTCCATCTCGAGCGGCCCGGTGCTCGGGGAGCTGCCAGCGGTCGTCGCAGTGCGGGCATTGAGCAGGGACATCAGCGCCGCATTGCCCGTCACGAATGGATTGTTCTGCGGCACGTAGACGAACTTGCCAGGACCGGCGAACGCGGGGCCGTTGTTATCCGTGGCAGTCGATCTCATGAAGTTTATCTGCGCATAGGCCTCAAGGCCTTCGTTGATTTTGTAGGTGACCTTCGAGAACAGATTGAGGCGATGCGACGGGACCTGCACGAAGAAGTATTTCCCGAGGTAGTTCTTGATCGTCGTGCAGTTCGGGGAAATCGCGAGCCCCGGGATCTTGCCCACCGGCCCTTGGTAGTTCTGCACGCAGTTGCCCGGGGCGCGCGTGGTGAACAGGGTGCCGTTACTATTCAGACCGATGTAGCCACCGTAGTTGCCGGTGCCGGCGATCGGCGTCGTGCCCGGGTAGCCGGCCAGGATGGCGTTGACCGCGGAAACCGGAATATTTCCACCAAGCTCGCCGGCGCTGAAGATACCTTCCGGCGCGCGCGGCACGGCACGATTGAAATTCAAGGGGTCGGAAAAGAAGGTGCGGTCCGCACCGGTGATCGCATCGCGCTGGTTGTACTCGAGGTCGATGACCGCGTTGCCCTTGTTGTCCGCGAACTTGCTGCCCATGAGGACGCTGGCGCTGTTTTCCTGGCCACCGCCTTTGGTGCTCCCCCCAGTCTGGGCGGAGAGCTGGATGCCCTGGAAGTCCTGACGCAGGCGGAAGTTGACGACACCTGCTACGGCGTCCGAGCCGTACGTGGCCGAGGCGCCGCCGGTGATCACGTCGACGTTCTCGAGCAGCGCCATCGGAATCAAGTTCAGGTCGACGGCGCCGTTCGGGTTGGTCGGCACCAGGCGCTGCCCGTCGAGCAGTACCAAGGTGCGCTCGGCGCCGAGGCCGCGCAGGTCGGCGTAGGACTGGCCGCCCTGAAAGCCGGTGGCACCCTGTACGTCGCCGACCTCGCTCTGGCCCTGTGCGGCTGCGAACTGCGGCATCCGGCCGATCGCCGAATCGAGCGAGACCTGGCCGGCGGCGGCGATCTGGTCGATGCCGATCGTCGCCAGCGGGCTGGAAGATTCTTCGCTGCGGCTGTGGACCTGGATCAGGCTACCGGTGACCGTGACGGCTTCTAGCCGCTTGACTTTTGGCTGCTCGACGGGCGGCGCGACCGAGCCCGCCGCAGCGGGCGGCTGCGCGGCATCGGCAGCCTGAGGGACCGTCCCGCCCGCGGCCGCGGCGGCCAGGGAATCGCTGGTGAGGTCCGCGGCGTGCGCAGCGGCGGCGGTGGCCATGAGCCCCGCCACGATCATGAATATGGCGCGCGCGAGCGGCCGTTGTAGGAATGGTCGGGTGTGGGTACCCATACCCGATAGCGACTCTGGATCATCCACGAACTTAGGCACCGAGACAGACCGTGACGAAAATGCCGTCACAACCGGCAGCATCGCAGATGCGACGGTATGCTTGCTTTTCATGATTTAACCCCTTCCACGGTATGTCCGAATGGTTCCAGACGGGACACTACGATCAAAGATTCCGGTCGCCCGACAACGACAATCCGCTCCCCCGGTAACTTCGACTACACGAAACCAGTCGCCACCTAATAGCCGCTCGACCTAAAAGCAACCTGAAAATAAAATGAATTTTCGTTAAGGGAATTCGCCGGCATCCCATTTCGGGGCGTCTTGATTTTTGTGCAATTTGTAGCGACCTAGGAGCCTGGGCTTAGACGCCATGTGAGCGTTTTCGCAGAAATCTCGGCCATCCCTCTAGAAGCGCTCGTTGCCGACGAGGTTGGCGAACTGGCTCCTGGTCAAGGGGCCCCCGCGGCACGTCCAGAGAAAGGCATCCACCGCATCGGGTCTGATCGCAGAGCCACTATTTTGCCGCCCTACACGGGAAAATGGGCCCCCAAGCAGACTCTCGCGACCAGCTGAAAAGGGTCGGTTTGCGACGGTTGCGGACGGCCGAGGGAGCTTGGCCGGTCCAATTGGCAGCTGCTAGGTGCGGCTTGCGGCGGAATGCTGATCCCGGCGCCCATCATCAGGTTAGGACGGCCCTGAGGTAACTCGGTCCTGGCCCAAACTCCATAGTTTGTAGGCAGCTCGTTCTCCATAGTTTGTGTTCGGCCTACAAACTATAGAGTTCTGTCCACGGCATGTTCTGAACCCCAAAGTCTGTACTGATTTGTGAGCCATGGTTTGTGCGCCTGCGTATCCATGGGCACACACTTTGGCTCGGATACGTGCTGCTACGAGGACGCGCGTTGGCAACCGTCCCAGGGGTCAACTCGGGCGTTGCCGGATCCGGCGTCCTGCAAAGGCTTTATCAAAGCTATATCGCACAGCTAATTGCTTAGACGCTATCCAGATCGACCAGGCTTATCGCCTTGAGGCAGCCGCGATGGCCAAAGCGCCAAAATTTGGCCGCTCCAATCTGCTAGACGTCTATGCCGCCCATCACCAGCTGTTGCAGAAAACCGCCGCGGCCGAGGAAGCGGTCAGGTATCACGAAGCAACCACCTGGCACGACGTGGACGCGTAACACCAAAGTTCGTACTTCATGTACAGACATTGGTGTTGTGAACGCGAATGTCGTTTGCTCCTGCCGGATTTACCGTCTATTTGCACCAAGAAGAAACATTGTCCATTATGGTGCAATGAACGACCTGGCGTGGCGGACGTGGGCGGAGCAGATGGCGACCGGGCTGGCCCTGGTCGACGCGGATCTGCGCCTGCGCTGGCTCAACCCCGCCCTGGTCGAGTGTCTGGAGCTGGGCTTCCGCAACGCGGTGGGGCAGCCGCTCGGCTTGCTGCTGGACGATGCCGACGAGGGCATGGCGCAGGCAGCGAAGGTGCTGGCGGAGCAGCGGCCCGCGCAATGGCGCGGGGTGGCGCTGGCCGCGGCCGATGATCGAGAGATCAGCGCGGACATCGCGCTGCAGCCGTTCGGCGACGGCCTGCTGCTGGAAGTGCACGTGCTGGCCGAACCGCCGTCGACCGCCTCGCCGCTGTCGGCCACCCTGCGCGGCTTCGCGCACGAGGTGAAGAATCCGCTGGCCGGCCTGCGCGGCGCGGCGCAGCTGCTGCAGCGGCGGGTCGACCACGAGGACCTGCGAGCGCTGGCCGGCATGATCATCGACGAGGCGGACCGGCTCGGCACGCTGGCGAACCGCCTGCTGCGCCACGACGCCGCGGCGCAGCTCGGCCCGGTGAACATCCATCGCCTGCTGGAGCGGCTGTGCGACCTGCTGCTGGCCGAACCTGCGCCGCCGCAGCTTCGCCACGACTACGACCCCAGCGCGCCGGACCTCCACGGCGACGCGGACCGCTTGCAGCAGATCCTGCTGAACCTCGCGCGCAACGCGCTGGAAGCCGGCGCGCACACGCTTGCCTTGCGCACGCGGGTCGAACACGGCGTGCGCGTGGGCGAGCGGATGCTGCGCATGGCGCTGCGGGTGGACGTGATCGACGACGGCGCCGGCGTGTCCGCCGCGCTGCGCGACACGCTGTTCCAGCCGCTGGTCTCCGGCCGCGCCGACGGCACCGGCCTGGGCCTGGCGCTGTCGCGCGAGATCGCCCACGAACACGGCGGCGAGCTGCGCTACACCAGCCGGCCCGGCCACACGGTGTTCTCGCTGTACCTGCCCCTGGAGCGCGCGCATGACTGATTCCAATCCGCATGATGTGCTCCCTCCCCTGCGCAGCAGGGGAGGGTTGGGGAGGGGTCAGCTCTTGAGCTTCCTCGCCATCCGGGGCAACCCCCTCCCAACCTCCCCCTGCGTGCAGGGGGAGGAGCAAAGCGGCGGAGCAAAGCCATGACGGAAGAAATCTGGATCGTCGACGACGATCGCGGCGTGCGCTTCGTGCTGGCCGAGGCGCTGCGTGACGCCGGGCTCGCGGTGCGCGAATTCGGCGAGGTCGCCGAAGTGCGTGCCGCGCTGCGCGAAACGCGGCCCGCGTTGCTGCTCACCGACGTGCGCATGCCGGGCGAGGGCGGGCTGGGCCTGCTCGGCGAGCTGCAGGCGCAGGGCATCGGCCCGGTGATCGTGATGAGCGCGTACACCGACGTGGCCACCACGGCGGCGGCGTATCGCTTTGGTGCGGTCGACTACCTGGCCAAGCCGTTCGACCTCGACCAGGCGGTGGCCGCGGTGCAGCGCGCGCTGGCCAGCGTGGCCGCGCCGACGCTGGCCGCTGGTCACGTGGTCGCGTCGAACCATGCGCTGCTCGGCGAGAGCGCTCCGATGCGCGAGGTGTTCCGGCTGATCGGCCGCGTCGCCGCCAGCGACCTCAACGTGCTGGTCACCGGCGAAACCGGCACCGGCAAGGAGCTGGTGGCGCGCGCGCTGCACGAGGAAAGCACGCGCCGCGACAGGCCCTTCGTGGCGCTGAACACCGCGGCGATCCCCAGCGAGCTGCTGGAGAGCGAGCTGTTCGGCCACGAGGCCGGCGCGTTCACCGGCGCCACCCGCCGCGTCGCCGGCCGCTTCGAGCAGGCCGAGGGAGGCACGCTGTTCCTCGACGAGATCGGCGACATGCCGCTGGTGTTGCAGACACGGCTGCTGCGCGTGCTGGCCGGTGGCGAGTTCTACCGCGTGGGCGGGCGCGAGCTGGTCCGTTGCGATGTGCGCATCGTCGCCGCCACCCACCAGGACCTGGCCGCGCGCGTCGCCGCCGGCCAGTTCCGCGCCGACCTGATGCACCGGCTCGACGTGGTGCGCATCGAACTGCCGCCGCTGCGCACGCGCCGCAGCGACATCCCGCTGCTGGCCCGGCACTTCCTCGCCGCCACCGCGCAGGAGCTGAAGCTGCCGCCGAAGCGCTTCTCCAAGGCCGCGCTGAAACTGGTCGCGCAGCGCGACTACCCCGGCAACGTGCGCGAGCTGGAAAACCTGTGCCGCCGGCTGGCGGTGATCGCGCCCGGCAGCGAGATCCTGCCGGGCGACCTCGGCAGCAGCGCGGACAGCGTGCGTGGCGGCGAGTGGACCGATGCCTTGCGCGACTGGGCCACGCAGGCGCTGGCCGACGGCGAGGCGGACATCCACGCGCGCGCCCGCGAGGCGCTCGACCAGACCTTGCTCAACGTGGCGCTGCAGGCGAGCGACGGCCATCGCCAGAACGCCGCGCAGGCGCTGGGCGTGGGCCGCAACACGCTGACCCGCAAGCTCGGCGCCTCGCGCACGCGGCGGCGCTGAAGCGGCGTCGGCCGGCGCGGTGCAGCGTCAACCTTCGCTTCACCGGGCCGCGGAGTAGGATGGCCGGGCCGTCGATCCGCCGATCGACCGCTGCGGGGCGACCGGCACGTTCCGGCACGCCGCCCGCGCAGACCACGACGAGATCCATGCGCTCCCACCCCCCCAGCCATTTGCCCTCACCCGACACCCAGCTGCAGCACCTGCAGAGCAAGGCGTTCGCCTACTTCCAGTACGAGACGAACCCAGGAAACGGCCTGGTCGCGGACAAGACCGCGCCGGACTGGCCGGCCAGCATCGCCGCCACCGGGCTGGCACTGAGCTGCTATCCGGTGGCGGTCGAGCGTGGCCTGATGAGCCGCGCCGCCGCGATCAAGCGCACGCTGGCCACGCTGCGCTTCTTCCGCGACAGCGTGCAAGGCACCGCGCCGGACGCCACCGGCCATCGCGGTTTCTACTATCACTTCCTCGACATGCAGACCGGCAGGCGTGCGTGGCAGTGCGAGCTGTCCACCGTGGACAGCGCCCTGCTGTTCGCCGGCATGCTGACCGCCGCCGCGTATTTCAATGACGACACCACCGAGCAAAAGGAAATCCGCGACACCGCGAACTTCCTCTACCAGCGCGCGGAGTGGCCGTGGGCGCAGGCCGCCGACGGCACCATCGGCCACGGCTGGCACCCAGAGAGCGGCTTCATCCCGCATCGCTGGCAGGGCTACGACGAGGGCCTGCTGCTGTACGTGCTGGCGCTCGGCTCGCCCACCCATGCGCTGCCGCCCGCGGCCTATGCGGCCTGGTCGTCCACCTACGAGTGGAAGCATTGCTACGACATCGACTACCTGTATTGCGGCCCGCTGTTCACCCACCAGCTGTCGCAGGCATGGATCGACTTCCGCGGCATCCGCGACGCGTTCATGCGCGACAAGGGCATCGACTACTTCGAGAACAGCCGGCGCGCCACCCGTGTCCAGCAGCGCTACGCCAGCGACAACCCGCTCGGCTTCAAGGGCTACGGCGACCATTGCTGGGGCATCACCGCCTGCGACGGCCCCGGCCCGGCGACGCTGAAGATCGACGGCATCGAGCGTCGGTTCGAGGACTATGTGGGCCGCGGCGTGCCGTACGGCATCGACGACGGCACGCTGTCGCCGTGGGCGGTGGTGGCCTCGCTGCCGTTCGCGCCGGAGATCGTGCTGCCGACCGTGCACCATTTCATCCACACGCTGCAGCTGCACGATGCGCATCCCTACGGCTTCAAGGCCAGCTTCAACCAGACCTGGGTCGGCCAGCCCGGCCAGCCGCCGGGCGGCTGGGTATCGCCGTACTTCTTCGGCCTCAACCTCGGCCCGATCGTGCTGATGGTGGAGAACCACCGCAGCGGCATGCCGTGGCGGCTGATGCGCGGCTGCCGCTGGGTCGTCGACGGCCTGCGCCGCGCCGGCTTCGACGGCGGCTGGCTCGACGCGGAGCACGGACGACACGCAAGCCGTTCGTCCTGAGCGTAGCGCAGCGAAGTCGAAGGACACGCGCGAGAAGGGTTTGCAGGCCGATCCATGGTATCGACACAGCACGACCGACAAATTTTGTTTCCCTGAATGGAGCAGACGATGGAACTTGGCATGGTGGGTCTGGGGCGCATGGGCGCGAACATGGCGGAACGTCTGGTGAAGGGTGGCCACAAGGTCGCGGGTTTCGACCCCAGCGCCGAGGCGCGCCAGGCCGCGGCGGCGAACGGCATCGCCCCGGCGACCTCGCTGGCGGCACTGGTCGAGGCGCTGCCGGCACCGCGCGCGGTATGGCTGATGGTGCCCGCCGGCAAGATCACCGACGACACCGTCGAGGCGCTGCTGCCGCTGCTGGCGAAAGGCGACACCGTAATCGACGGCGGCAACTCCAACTACAAGGACAGCCTGCGCCGCGCGCAGCTGTATGCCGAGCGCGGCCTGGGTTACGTCGACTGCGGCACCAGCGGCGGCGTGTGGGGCCTCAAGGAGGGCTACAGCATGATGATCGGTGGCGACGAAAAAACCGTCGAGGCGCTGCGGCCGATCTTCGAGACGCTGGCGCCGGCGAAGGACCAGGGCTGGGGCCGGGTCGGCCCGGCCGGTTCCGGCCACTACACCAAGATGGTCCACAACGGCATCGAGTACGGCATGATGCAGGCCTACGCCGAAGGCTTCTCGATCCTCAAGCACAAGGAGGAGTTCGGCCTCGACCTGCACCAGGTGGGCGAGATCTGGCGCACCGGCAGCGTGGTGCGCTCGTGGCTGCTCGACCTGGCCACCGACGCGCTCGGCAAGAACCCGAACCTGGACGGCATCGCGCCCTACGTGGTCGATTCCGGCGAAGGCCGCTGGACCGTGAACGCCGCGCTGGAACTCAACGTCTCCGCTCCGGTGATCACGCTGTCGCTGATGGAACGCTTCCGCTCGCGCGACAGCGACTCGTTCGCCGACAAGCTGCTGGCGTCGTTGCGGAATGAGTTTGGTGGGCATGCGGTCAAGAAGGAATAACTGGCGCTGCGCGCGTATGCCTCGATGCTCTTGTAGGAGCCCGCTTGCGGGCGATGCTTCTGTCGCGTTGTTGCGGCCTCAGAGCAAAGAGCTTTCGCCCTCCTTCGGAGGCCGAGTTACTTCTCTTTTGCTTGTCCAAAAGAGAAGTAACCAAGAGAAAACGACACCCCGCTTGGCGCTTGCCGGGCATCCTGCCCGGCAAGTCCGTGAGCCGAGGCCGGGCTTTTCGACCGGACTCCTGTCCGGGCGAAAAGGCATCGGCATCCCTGCCGATGCCCGCTACGCGGCCTGTCGACCCCGACTCACCGCCGCGCAAGGGACCCCGGGTAGAGCCGCGGGCCATCCCGGCCCGCACTCGGTGCGCAACCGCTGCGCGGTTGCGAGAGCGGAAGAGCCGAGATGCCAGACGCCCAATCGAGAGTTTGGTCTCGCGCTGCTACGACGGTCTGCTAACGGCCAAAGCCCGACAGCCCCCTAGTAGATCCAGGGGATCAGCCGCTTGGTATGCCTGCAGTATTCGCTATAGGAGTCTCCCAGGGCCTCAGTCAGCGCGCACTCTTCCTCGCGGATGCGATGCATATAGATCGCCGGGATAACTATCATGATCGACAGCAGGCTCAGCCAGTTTCCCAAGGCGAGGCCGAAGCCGGCAAAGGCGATTAGCGCCCCGAGGTAACTCGGGTGCCGCACAACCCGGTACAACCCGGTGCCCTTCACCTGATGGTCCGTGAGTACCGCAACGTTAGGCGTGTGGAAGCGACCCAGCTGCGCAATTGCGGTCGAGCGCACCACGATGCCAATTGCCATGACCAGTAGGCCGACCATCTGTAACGCAGGATCCTGCAATGGGCCGATCGAGGTGAAGGCCAGACCAATGCTGACCGCCCATACCAAGGGGCTAGCGATCATCAGCAGCCTCAGCGACGAACGATCACGGTTCTCCGTCTGCCGGGTTTTGCGCCGAAAGACCACGAAGCCATCAATGAAAGTCCATGTGAACAGAAGGGCGATGGCAATGTCGCGCACGATCGGCATGGGGGCTCCCGACTTATCGAGGTTGAATTACCAGACCTTTGCAGCTTGCTCAGCAATCATCGCGACTGCAAGAGCAGTCATCGGCCAGGAGCTGCCGTTCAAAGCTGGAGCTAACCAGTGGCGAGGCCGTCAGCCTTTAATCAACAGCCAACATCTCCGCCGGCCCTGTCTATTGCATTTAGCAGCATTCTGTAATATTTTGTATTTCATTCACTCACGGCTGGATGATGGCGATGGCAACGAAAGCAGAGACACTGCGAGAGATGCGGTTGCAGAAGCGGCTGACTCAGGCAGAGGTGGCCGAAAGACTGAAGGTAAGCCAAGGGTATTACTCTGCTGTAGAGCAGGGAAAGAAGCCGAGTGAACTTTCAGAGGCGATGAAGTTGGTTAACAAAATGCGCCTGCGCGGTGATAGGACTGAGGGAGGCGAACAGAAGGCCGGTAGGCAGAAGCGGTAATGCTGATTGCTTAGCAGCATGAACTGCCTAGCCTCGGACATCTGGTCACCTAACAATGAGGCTGTCGTATGCCATGGGTGCTTCTCGACCCAGCCCCCCGGAAGAAAACCACGGAGATTAACCGTGAGATATCGGGGGTTGCGCACTTTCTTGTCGACGAAAACGTCGGCCCAGAACTTGCGGACTGGATCAATCAGTCTGGTATCTGGAAGGCTGACCACGTGCGGGACGTGGGCCTAGCGGGTAAGGATGACAAAGCCGTCTTCGCTTGGGCTTGGAAGCATAAACGGTGGATCCTTACCCATGACGATGACTTCTTAAACGATCGCCGGTTCCCTTTTCACCGCACTCACGGAGTGATCGTACTTCCCGGAGGGCAAGGCGAGTTGCCGGCTCTGCGTGAGGCAATTTGGGACGTTCTCGGCATCCTTGGGTATTCTGCGAATCTATTCGCTGGCGCGAAGATCGCGGTGACACAGGGTCACGTCTGGTCCGTACGCGAGCACCTCAAGGCTGAGGGAACGCATACGAAGAGGCGTATTCGATGGGAAAGGAATGGTCGCGTCTCTGAATGGATAGACTCCACAGAGTCGTAGATTTCTAAGGTCCGCTTCGGGTCGACGTGCGACGCCGAGGTACGCTCCGGGGCGCTACAACAACTCCCCCTGCGGCGCCACATAACTCAACCTCCCATCCACAATCCGTGCCGCCGACGTGTACGGATGCACCGTCGTGTGCGTCGCATCGATGATGTGGATGACTTCGATGCCGCGCAGCTTCAGCACGTCGGAAATGATCGAGCGGTGGCAACGCCACCAGACCGCTTCCGCGCACATCAGCGCGGTGCGCTTGCTGGCGGCCAGCTTCAACAGCTCGGCGAGGCCTTCGGCGAATTCGGCGCTCGCGGTGTAATCGGCGTAGCCCTGGAACGCAGCGTTGCGCCACGCGGTGTTCGGCGAGTCGGGCTGCACCTTGCGTCGGCCGCCGAGCCTGGGGATCCACTGGTAGGCGATGCCGTGCGCGGGCAGCGTGGCGGCCAGCGCGTCGCTGGCGAAATGCGGATGGCGGCGCGAGCCGGGGAAGCGGCGTACGTCGGCGATCGCCTCGATCCGGTACTCGGCGAGCAGGTCGAGGAACTCCTGCAGCGTGTGGGTGGAGTGGCCTATCGTCCAGATCGTGGCTGGGTCGGTGGACATCGCTCAGTCGATCTTGTGCAGCGCCGCGCCCTTGTGCATGGCGATGTGGTCGGTCTTGTCGCTCTGGATCTCGTACTGCGGATCGGCTTCGCTGCAGCGGTGCATGTGGCCCTTGTACTCGGTGTCGTGCGTGTGCACCTTGATGATCCGGCCGGTCACTTGGCCGGCTTCCGAATTCCAGCGCACATGGTCGCCGACTTTGAAGGGGTGGTGCATGGTGGCTCCTCGGTTCGTGTCTGCCGGCCATTGACGCATGTGCCGTGTCCACGCCGGGTGGAGAGGCTCCGCTATCGCTCACCCCAGCCGCAGCAGCTTGCGCACCGCCGGCAGGTTGCGCCGGCTAATCTCGGGGTTGAGTTCGGTGCCGTCCAGCCGTGCCAATACGCGGCCGTCGGCGAGGGTCTTGAGGCCGAGCAGGCGCGGCGGCGGGACGAGGCAGTTGCGGTGCAGGCGGATCAGCTGGTCGGGGTAGGCTTCTTCCAGCTGGCGCAGCGAGTCCTCGATCAGCAGTTCGCCGCGGCGGTGCTGAACGACCACGTATTTCTCGTCGGCGAGCAGGCAGATCACCTCGTCAAGCGCGATGCGCACCTGTTCGCCGCGCAGGCGGCCGCGCAGGTACGCAGCCGGTTCGCGCGGGGCGTCGGCGAGACGGCGCTGCGCGCGCTGCAGCGCGTCGCGCAGGCGGTCGAGCCGCACCGGCTTGAGCAGGTAGTCGACCGCGCCCAGCTCGAACGCCTTCAGCGCGTGCGCTTCGTAGGCGGTGCAGAAGATCACCTGCGGCCGCGCACGGCCGGCCAGGCGTTGCGCCAGCGCCACGCCGTCGGTGCCGGGCATGTTGATGTCGAGCAGCAGCGCGTCCGGCTGCAGTTCGTCCAGCGCGGCCAGCGCGGACTCGCCGTCGCCGACGCTGCCGACGACCTCCACGCCGGCGCATTCGCCGAGCAGGGCGGCCATGCGCGCGCGCGCCAGCGGTTCGTCGTCGACCACCAGCACGCGCATCAGGCCGACCCTGCCGGCAGCTGCAGCAGCACCACGAAGCGCTCGCCCTGCGCGCCGGCCTGCACCTTCGCCAGCGGTCCGTAGCGATAGGCCACGCGTTGGCGCACGCTGTCCAGGCCATGGCCATGGCCGTTGCCGGCGGCGGGCGGAGTGGCGGGCAGCGGGTTGCCGATCTCGATGCGGATGCCCTTGCCGGCGCGCTCGCCGCGCAGGGTCACCTCGCCGCCCTCGCGCAGCGGCTGGATGCCGTGGCGCACCGCGTTCTCCACCAGCGGCTGCAGCAGCAGGCGCGGCAGCGGGAAGTCCCCGGGCAGGTCGTCCAGCTCGCGCCGCACGCGCAGGCGCGCGCCCAGGCGCAGCTGCTCGATCGCCAGGTAGCGTTCGACCAGGGCCAGCTCCTCGCCCAGCGTGCCGTCGGCGCTGTCGTGCTGGCCCAGCGCGGCGCGGAACAGTTCGGAGAGGTCTTCCACCGTGCGCTCGGCGGCGTCGGGATCGACCCGGACCAGCGCGGCCACGGTATTCATGCTGTTGAACAGGAAGTGCGGGCGGATGCGCGCCTGCAGCGCCTCGACCTGCGCGCGGCTCACCGCGGCCAGCCGCGCCTGCCACTGCGCCAGCACGTAGAAGTAGCGCAGCATCGCGGCGCCGAGCAGGGCGGCGATCGCCACGTTGTCGCGCACGAACACGGGCAGGCTGCCGCGCACCAGGTGCATCTGCAGCGCGCCGTCGAACCAGTGCGCCACGATGCTGGCGAGCAGCACCAGCAGCAGGATCAGCAGCCATGCGCCCACATACGGCAGGTGCCCCGGCAGGCGCTGCAGCCACGGCCGCAGCGTGCACAGCGTCACCGCCACCACCATGCCCAGCAGGGTCGCGAACAGCATGCCGACGCTGTAGGCGGACCAGTCGCGCGGATCGTCGCGCGCCAGCCACATCACGGTCACCGTCAGCGCGCCCACCACCAGCAGCGCGAACAGCGCGGGCAGCCGGCAGAAGTCCGGCAGCGGGCTTTGCTCGGCGTGGCCGCGCGGGCCGGGAGAGGGCGTGGATTCGCGCATGCGGGCAAGTATGCCGCAGCGTGGCCGCGCTTACGCCAGCCGCCGGCCCAGCCAGGCACGCAGGTCGCCGATTTCCTCGGCGCAGACCGCGTGGGCCATCGGGTAGGTGTGCCAGTCCACGCTGTAGCCCAGCGCCTGCAGCGCGTTGCGCGAGTCGATGCCACGCTGCAGCACCACCACCGGGTCGGCCGTGCCGTGGCCCTGGAAGATCGGCGTGGCCGCGTTCGCGATGCTGCGTTCGGCGGCGAGCGTGGCGGAGATCGGCAGGTAGGTGGACAGCGCGATGATGCCGGCCAGTGGCTGCGCATGGCCCAGGCCCGCGGCCAGCGCGATCGCGCCGCCCTGCGAGAAGCCGGCCAGGAAGATCCGCCCGCTCGGTATGCCGCGCGCGTTCTCGCGGGCGATCAGCGCCTCGACCGCGGCGATCGAGGCGCGGATGCCGGCCTCGTCCTGGCGCGCGCGCGCATCGAAACCGATGATGTCGTACCACGCGCGCATCGACATGCCGTTGTTGATCGTCACCGGCCGCACCGGTGCATGCGGGAACACGAAGCGCAGCGCCGGCCACGCCGGATCCACCAGCTCCGGCACGATCGGCGCGAAGTCGTGGCCGTCCGCGCCGAGGCCGTGCAGCCAGAGGATGCTGTAGCGCGGATCGACGGCGGTTTCGTGTTCGACGGTGGGCAGGGTCATGAGATGGATCGAAGGCGGGGGAAGGATGCCATCGTAACAGTCCCGATCCTCGCCTCGATGCGTAGGAGCCCGCTGGCGGGCGATGCTCTTGTTTCGATGTACGTCCGTGGCATCAGAGCAAAAGCATCGCCCGCCAGCGGGCTCCTACCAGGCGCGGGGGATCAGGCGGACAGGAGTTTGATGCTGGCGCGTGATGTGTCTTGCCGATATCCGCGGCAGTCTGCACGCATGCCTGCTTTCCCAGCCATTGGCCGTCGCGCCTTGCGCCAGGGCCGCGTGTCCATTCCCGGCCAGATGTATCTGCTGACGACGGTGACCCGCCATCGTGCATGCGTCTTTGCGGATCCGGCCTGTGCGCGGGTGGCCAGCCGGGTCATCCACGCGGCATCGACCTGGGCGGATTCCCACCTGCTCGCTTGGGTGTTGATGCCCGATCACTGGCATGGCCTGTTGCAGCTCGGCAATGAGCCACTGGGCAGGATCATGAATCGATTCAAGGCCCGCGCGTCGCGTGCCTTGCATGAGTCATGCGGGCTGGACGGGTCGCCGTGGGATCGCAGTTTTCATGACCATGCGCTGCGGGTCGATGAGGACATCATGGCGGTGGCGCGATATATCGTCGCCAACCCGATGCGTGCTGGCCTGGTCGACAGCGTGCTTGCCTATCCCTATTGGGATGCCGTATGGCTCGATCGCGACGTATCGCTGATCTCGTAGGAGCCCGCTGGCGGGCGATGCTTTTGCTCTGATGTCATGGGTACATCGAAACAAGAGCATCGCCGCGCCAGCGGGCTCCTACAACGAGGTGGGCGATTTATTTTTCGACGTCCAGCCCCAGCTCATGCGCGAAGAAGGCCAGCCCGATCGCGGTGTCGCCGACGCGCTGGCTGAACGGGGCGCCGACGCCGTGGCCGGCGTTCATGCGGGTCAGCAGCAGGATCGGCTGCTGCGAGTTGCTGGCGTCCTGCAGCGCGGCGGCGAACTTGCGCGATTGCCACGGCGCCACGCGCGGGTCGTTGGCGCCGGTGGTGAGCAGCACCGCCGGGTAGGCCGTGTTCGCCTGCACGTGCTGCAGCGGCGAGTAGGCCAGGGTGGCCTTGAACTGCGCCGGATCCTTGATGCTGCCGTATTCGGGGATGTTGTACGGGCCGTTGGCGAACACGGTCTCGTGGCGCAGCATGTCGTAGATGCCCACCCGCGCCACCACGGCGCGGTAGTCGGCCGGATGCTGCACGACCTGCGCGCCCATCAGCAGGCCGCCGTTGCTGCCGCCCAGGATGCCCAGGTGCGCGCGGTCGGTCCAGCGTGCGTCGACCAGCGCCAGCGCGGCGGCGTGGAAGTCGTCGAACACGTTCTGCTTGTCGAGCCGCTGCCCCTGCGCATGCCAGGCCTGGCCGTTCTCGTTGCCGCCGCGGATGTTGGCGTAGGCGAGTACGCCGCCGTGTTCCAGCCAGGCCAGGTTGGGGCCGATGAAGCCGGGCTTTACCGGCAGGTCGAAGCCGCCGTAGCTGTACAGGATGGTGGGGCGCGCGCCGTTCGGGGTGACGCCCGGCAGCGACAGCACGGTCACCGGAATCGTCGTGCCGTCTTTCGAGGTGCCGTCGATGCGCTGCACGACGACGCGGGAATAGTCCGCCGCCGGCTTCACCTCGAACACGGTCTTCAGCGTGCCGTTCTTGCCGTCGTACTCGGCCCAGCGCGCGGGCACGGTCCAGCCGCTGTAGCCGATCAGCGCCTTGTCCTGGCCGGATTCGGAGGCGATCTCGCCGATGCCGGTGCCGTGCGCGGGCAGCGGCACGCGGCGCACGAAGGCTGCATCGGCGCGGTACTGCTCGATCCACCAGTCCGGCCCCCAGCTGCGCACCACCAGGAAGCCGTCGCCGAGCGGGGCGATGCGCTGGATCGCGCCCTCGCGCTCGGCCAGCACCGGCACGGCCTTGCCGTCCTTGCCGATGGCCACGATCCGGCCGCGCGGGGCGCCCCGGAACGAGGCCGCGTAGAGGCGTCCGGACACCCAGGCGGCCGCACGCACGTTCGCGCTGCGGTCGAGCACGCGCTGGAAGGTGTCGCCGTGCTGCAGATACACCTCGGCCGGGCCGCCGTCGCCGTCGTAGGCGAGTACCGCGGCCTGTGCCTTGCCCGGCGCGTTCACCAGCACGTACTCGGCGGTCGGCGAGTAGCCCCGGCCGAACACCACGCGGTCCGCCGCGGTCGGCTGGCCCAGCGCGTGGTGCACGAGGGTGGCGTGGAACTGTTCCACTTCCTGCCCCGCCGCCGGCGGCGCGAAGCGCACGTAGCTGAAGCCGCGCTCGTCGGCGTCCCAGGCCAGGCCCTGCGGCGTGGTGCCGCCGCCGGCCCAGGGCAGGGTGTCGGGCAGGGTCTTGCCGCTGTGCACGTCGAGCACGTGGATGGTGGTCAGCTCGCTGCCGCCCTCGGCGGTGCCGTAGGCGAGATAGCGCCCGCGCGGCGAGGGCCAGTAGGCGGTGATCGCGGTGCTGCCGTGGCCGGCGTTCGGATCCACCAGGGTTTTCGCCGCACCGCCCGGCCACGCCTGCGCGATCAGCACCGGCTGCGGCTGCGGCGGGGTCTGCTGCAGGTAGAACAGGGTGCCGCCGGCCAGCATCGGGCCGGAGCGCGTGGTCGAGGTGATCGCCAGCTGCTGCACCCGCGCGGTGAGCGCCTTGCCCTGCGGCATCGCCGCCAGCACGGCCTCGGCGTACGCGTTCTGCGCGGCGATCCACTGCCGCACCGCCGGGTCGTCCGGGTTTTCCAGCCAGCGGTAGGGGTCGTTCACCGTGACGCCGTGGAACGTGCTGGCGGCGGCATGCTGCGGTGTGGGCGGCGGCAACGGCTGCGGCGTACCGATCAGCGCGACGTTGCGCGGCGGCTTTTCCGGTGCCGTGGGCGGCAACTGGGCGGCGCGGGTGGCGCCGGCGGCGAGCAACGTGGCGGCGAAAACGAAGGCGAGACGCATGGCAGGGGTTCCATGGACAGGAGCGAGGCTTGGCAGAGTAGCGCCCCGGTGCGGCGATCGCAGCCCGCCGGGGGCTGACTTTCGGCACGGTTGACCCGGTGGCGCCGTCGCGCTCGGCTATGCTCTCCCTTTTGACGGGGGAACATCCATGCGTCGATTGCTGCTTGCCGGCCTTGTCGGCCTCACCGTGTTGCCGGCGGTTGCCGCCGTGCCGGCCGTGGCGCCGCTGGACCTGAAAACCGTGATGGCCGATCCCGACTGGATCGGCCAGGCGGTGGAGACGCCGTACTGGAGCGTGGACGGGCGCAGCCTGTACTACGCGTTGAAGCGCGACGGCAGCCCGGTGCGCGACCTGTACCGGGTCGACCCGGCCAGCGGGCAGGGCGTGAAGCTGGACCCGGCCGCGATGGCCCAGGCCGACGGCCCGGCGGTGTTCGATCGCGCGCACCGGCACGCCGCGTTCATCCTGCACGGTGACGTGTTCGTGGTCGACCTGGCCAGCGGCCGCCGCCAGCAGGTGACGCGCACGCCGCAGATGGAGTCCGCGCCGCGGTTCTCCGCCGATGGCCGCGCGCTGCAGTACCGCGACGGCAACGACTGGTACAGCTACGACCTGGCCAGCGGCGTCGCGGCGCCCGCGGCGATACTGAAATTCGCCGACGATCCGCAGGCGAAGCAGCCCGACGCGTTCGGCCGGCGGCAGCTGGAGCTGTTCAGGACGCTGCGCGAGGTCAAGGCCGACAAGCAGGCCGTGCGCGACGAGGACAAGGCGCTGGACGCGGCCGACCCGGGCCGTGCGCCGCAGCCGTTCTGGCTGGGCGACAAGTCCCGCGCGGTGGATACCGAACTGTCGCCGGACGGCCGCTGGATGCTGGTGGTCACCGTCCCGAAGGACCATGCCAAGGGCGAGGCGCCCAAGGTCAACCACTACGTCACCGAGGGCGGCTATACCGAGCCGAAGGACGCGCGCACCTACGTCGGGCGCAACGATCCCGCGCCGCAGTCGCTGCTGCTGCTGGACCTGCGCGGGCACCAGCAGTACCCGCTGAAGACCGACGGCCTGCCGGGCATCAAGGACGATCCGCTCAAGGCGCTGCGCGCGCGGGCCGTGGCCGCGCTGGAAAAGGCTGGCAAGCAGGACGAGGCGAAGGCGCTGAAGGCGCCCGACGTGCGCCCGGTGCGCATCATCGCCGGCACCGAGGACGGTGGTGGCGGCGGCATCGCGTGGAGCGACGACGGCAGCCAGCTCGCGATCCAGCTGCGCGCGATCGACAACAAGGACCGCTGGATCGCCAGCGTCGATTTCGGCCGCCACGTGCTGGTCGGCCAGCATCGCCTCACCGACGAGGCGTGGATCAACTGGAACTTCAACGATTTCGGCTGGCTCAGGGACAACCGCACGCTGTGGTACCTGAGCGAGCAGAGCGGCTGGTCGCAGCTCTACGTCAAGCCGCTCGACGGCAAGGCGAGGGCGCTGACCTCCGGCCGGTTCGAGGTCAGCCACCCGCTGCTCAGTGACGACGGCCGCTGGTTCTACCTGCGCGCGAACCAGGTGGCGCCATACAGCTACGACGTCTACCGGCTGCCCGTCGGCGGCGGTGCGCTGAGCCGCGTCACCAGCTACCAGGGCATGGACGATTTCAGGTTGTCGCCGGACGGCAGCCAGCTGGCCGTGCTGCACTCCTCGCCGTACGTGCGGGCGCAACTGGCCGTGCAGAGCGCCGACGGCGGTACGCCGCGCGAGCTCACCAGCACCATGAAACCCGCGTTCACCGCGCACGACTGGATCGCGCCGAAGATCGTCGAGGTACCGTCCTCGCACGGTGCCGGCAGCATCTACGCGAAGTACTACGGGCCCGCCGGCGAGACCGATGCGCCGGCCTTGCGCCCGGCGGCGATCTTCGTGCACGGCGCCGGCTACCTGCAGAACGTCACGCTGTCGTGGTCGAACTACTTCCGCGAGCAGATGTTCCACAACCTGCTGGTGCAGCAAGGCTACGTGGTGCTGGATATGGACTACCGCGCCTCGGAAGGCTACGGCCGCGCCTGGCGCACCGCGATCTACCGCCAGATGGGGCATCCGGAACTGGAGGACCTGCTCGACGGCAAGGCGTGGCTGGTGAAAAACCACGGCGTCGATCCGAAGCGCGTGGGCATCTATGGCGGCAGCTACGGCGGCTTCATGACCGAGATGGCGCTGCTGCGCGCACCGGGCGAATTCGCCGCCGGCTCCGCGCAGCGCCCGGTTAGCGACTGGACGCTGTACAGCCACGAATACACCTCGAACATCCTCAACGACCCGCAGCTCGACCCCGAGGCGTACAAGGCCAGTTCGCCGATCGAGTACGCCGACCAGCTGCGCGACCCGCTGCTGATCCAGCACGGCCTGATCGACGACAACGTGCTGGCCGAGGATTCGATCCGCCTCTACCAGCGCTTCATCGAGCTGCACAAGAAGAACTTCTGGATGTCGCTGTACCCGCTGGAGCGGCACGGCTTCGTGCACGCCGATTCGTGGTACGACGAGTACCGCCGCATCGACGAGCTGTTCGACACGTACGTGAAGCCGGTGAGGGATGCATCGCCCGGCCACTGACGGCATCGTCGTGGCGTGACGCACGGAAACCACGGGCATTTCGGTGCCCGTGGTTTTTTCATGGTCGCCGCGGGTCGCCGTGGAGGCCGTCGTCGTCGGACAAGATCACGGGATGGTCCGCGTGTTGCCCATGCCATCCAGCCATCCCCGCGGCAGGCCTTGCCCTTGCCGGGAAGGAGTCGCGAGCCGGCCTCCGCCGCTCCACGGCCAGCGTCGCGGCGCCGCATGCGGGGCGCGGCGCCGCAACCTCCGAAGCGGGCTTCGGAGTCCTTGCCGGGTTACTTGACCACCACGCTGCCGGTCATGGTGGGGTGGAACTTGCAGAAGAACGCGAGCGTGCCGGCGGTGGCGGTGATGCGCGCGCTGGCGCCCGGCTTCAGGTCGACGTCGAAACGGCCGTCGCGGGCGGTGGCGCTGTGTTCGAGGATGTCGTGATTGGCCCACTCGATGATGTCGCCGGCGCGCACGCCGGTCGGCATCGGGCCGTACGCCATCTTGTCGACCAGGATCACGTGCACGCGCCGGCCTGGTGCCGTCGCCGCGGTGTCGGCGGCGACGGCCGGCATGAAGCCGCCGACGAATGCCAGCACGGCGACGAGCAGGATCATCGTGCGAAGCATGGCGCCCTCCTTACTTCAGGCTCTGGGCGAGATGCTCGGCGTGCATTTCGTGCGAATGGAACAGCTTGGAGCCGGTCTCGAGCAGCGACTTCAGTTCCGCGTTCTGCGTGGACGGGATCAGCGTGCCGTCGAGTGCGGTCAGCACGGCCTTGTGGAACGCCACTTCGTTGTCGGCGTAGGCCTTGTCGTAGGCGGCACCGCTCAGCGCAGCGAGCTTCTTCTGTTCAGCGGCGGCGCCCTTGGCCAGCGACTGGCTGGTGGCGTTGTCGGCCGGGGTGACGCCCAGTTTCTTGGCCAGCGCCAAAGCCTGGTCGTTCACGGCCGCGTGGTCGCGCGCCATTTCCTCGGCGAACGCGCGCACGTCGGCGCTGTGGGATTTCTGCAGCGCCTGCTTGGCCGCGGTGACGTCGATCACGCCGGCGGTGTAGGCGATGTGCGCGATCTGCGCATCGTTGATGGCCGGCGCCGGGGTGGCGGCATGCACGCCGGCGAGCGAGCCGAGGCCGAGCGTGAGGGCGAGGGCGAGCAGGGACTTGTTCATGAGCGGTGTCTCCTTGGGATGGATGAGGGCCGGACGATGCCCGCCGGTGCCCATGAGATGCAGCAGCGGCGCACAGGTTCCGGCTGATGCGCGGGAACCTCATTCGCCGCGTGCGCATCCGATCGGCTGTCACCCCCACGAAGGCACCCGCATGCTCGTTACCGACCAGGCCCTCGCCCCGATGGCGTCGTCGCCGTCGCCTGCCGAAACACCGCAGCCCACGCGCGCCGAGGCGGAAGCCGCCGTGCGCACGCTGATCCGCTGGGCCGGCGACGACCCCATGCGCGAAGGCCTGCTGGCCACGCCGGCGCGGGTGGTGCGCGCCTACGAGGAATGGTTCGCCGGCTACCGGCAGGACCCGGCCGGCCTGCTCAGCCGCACCTTCGGGGAGGTCGGCGGTTACGACGAGCCGGTGCTGCTGCGCGACATCCCGTTGCAGTCCACCTGCGAGCACCACATGGCGGCGATCCGTGGCGTGGTGCACATCGCCTACCTGCCGCGGCGGCGGGTGGTGGGCATTTCCAAGTTGGCGCGGCTGGTCGAGGCACTCGGCCGGCGCCTGCAGATCCAGGAGCGGCTGACCGCGGAGATCGCCGACACGCTGGCCCGCGCGCTGCAGCCGCGCGGCGTGGCGGTGATCGTGCAGGCCAGCCACGAATGCCTGTCCTCGCGCGGGGTGCGCCTGCACGGCGTGTCGATGCGGACCCGGCGCCTGCTCGGCGAGTTCGCCGAGGAACCGTGGCGGCGCGAGATCCTGGCCATGCTGGCCGGCTGAACGGGAACCTCGGGCCACCCCGGCGCATCGGATCGGGTGTACAAGGAGAAAGCCATGTCAGCCCATGCCCATGTTGCCTCCGTCGATTACGCCGCGCTGGACGACCACGCGCTGGTGGCGCAGGTCCGCGACGGCCACCGCGAGGCGTTCCGCCACATCATGCAGCGCTGCAACCAGCGGCTGTTCCGCGTCGCGCGCGCCGTGATCGGCGAGGATTCGGAAGCGGAAGACGTGCTGCAGGAATCGTATATGCGTGCCTATCACAAGCTGGATTCGTTCCGCGGCGACTCGACCCTGCTGACCTGGCTCACCAGCATCGTGCTGAACGAGGCGCGCGGCCGCCTGCGCAAGCGCCACACCATGGTCGGCCTGGAGCAGATCGACGCCGCGCCGGACGATAGCCACCAGATCATCCAGTTCCCCTCGAAATTCGGCAGCGAGGACCCGGCGGTGTCGGCGGCGCGCACGCAGATCCGCCACCTGCTCGAACATGCCATCGACGAGCTGCCGGAATCGTTCCGCACCGTCTACATGATGCGCGAGGTGGAGGAGTGCTCGGTGGAGGAGACCGCCAGCCTGCTGGCGATCAAGCCGGAAACCGTGAAGACCCGCCTGTACCGCGCGCGCCGGCTGCTGCGCGCGTCGTTGCAGGGCACCCTGGCCGGGACCATGGGCGAGGCGTTCCCGTTCATGGGCCAGCGCTGCGCCCGCGTCGCCGACGCGGTGATGGCAAGGCTGGAGGCCGAGTCCGCGTAGCCGGCGCCGGATTCAGGCGGCCCGGCGCAGCGCCGCCGCCTCGCGCGCCAGCCGCTCGATGCCGGCCCAGTCGCCGGCGGCGAGCTTGTCGGCGGGAGTGAGCCAGGAGCCGCCCACGCACAGCACGTTGGGCAGGGCGAGGAAATCCGGCGCGCTGGCCAGGCCGATGCCGCCGGTGGGGCAGAAGCGGATCTGCGGCAGCGGGCTGGCCCAGGCGCCGAGCAGCTTGTGGCCGCCGGCCGGCACCGCCGGGAAGAACTTCAGGTGGCGGTAGCCGCGCTCGAGCAGGGCCATCGCCTCGCTGGCGGTGGCCACGCCGGGCAGCAGCGGCAGTTCGCTGTCGTCGGCGGCGTCGAGCAGGCGCGGCGAGGTGCCGGGCGATACCGCGAAGCGGGCGCCGGCCTGCCGCGCGGCCTCGAGGTCGCGCGCGCCAAGCGCGGTGCCGCAGCCGACCACCGCGCCTTCCACCTCGGCGGCGATCGCGCGGATCGCCTCCAGTGCCGCCGGCGTGCGCAGGGTGACCTCGATCGTCGGGATGCCGCCGGCGACCAGCGCACGCGCCATCGGCACCGCGGCCTTCGCGTCATCGATGATCACCACCGGGATCACCGGCGCCAGCCGCATGAGGGTTTCGACTTGCTGCTGCTTTTGTTCGATGGGGCTCACGTCTGGCTCCTGGGGTTTGGCCCCTCCCCCTGCAGCGCAGGGGGAGGTTGGGAGGGGGTTGCTCAGGCTGGCGTGGAGGTGAAGATCAAGAGCGACCCCACCCCGACCCTCCCCTGCGGAGCAGGGGAGGGGGAAAAGCTACAGCACGCCCGCACCGAGGTCGGCGTTGGCGGCGGCCTGGCGGAACAGGCCGAACAGTTCGCGGCCCATGCCGCTGTGCTCGCCGGACAGGTCGGCGACGTGCGGCAGGCGGGCATCCAGTTCGTGCGCTTCCATCAGGACGTCCAGACGTCCGTTCGCCGCGTCCAGGCGAATCATGTCGCCGTCGCGGATCTTGGCGATGTTGCCGCCGGCCACCGCTTCGGGGGTGACGTGGATCGCCGCCGGCACGCGGCCGGAGGCGCCGGACATGCGGCCGTCGGTGAGCAGGGCGATGCGGTGGCCGCGATCCTGCAGCAGCGCCAGCGTGGGGGTGAGCTTGTGCAGCTCGGGCATGCCGTTCGCGCGCGGGCCCTGGAAGCGCACCACCGCCACGAAATCGCGGTTCAGTTCGCCGCGCTTGAACGCGCCGGCCACCTCGTCCTGGTCGTTGAACACGATCGCCGGCGCCTCGATCAGCAGGCGGTCGTCCGGCACCGAGGAGACCTTGATCACCGCGCGGCCGAGGTTGCCCTCGAGCATGCGCAGGCCGCCGTCGGCGCGGAACGGTTCGTCGACGCCGCGCAGCACGCCGCGGTTGCCGCTCTGCTTGCCCACCGGCACCCATTGGATCGCGCCGGCCTCGTCCAGCTGCGGCACGCGCGCATAGCCGTCCAGGCCGGTGCCGAAGATGGTTTTCACGTCGGCATGCAGCAGGCCGGCGCCGAGCAGCTGGTCGATCAGGAACGCCATGCCGCCGGCCTCGTGGAACTGGTTCACGTCGGCATAGCCGTTCGGATAGACCCGCGCCAGCAGCGGGATCACGCCGGACAGCGCATCGAAATCGTCCCAGCGCAGCTGGATGCCGGCGGCGTGCGCGATCGCCACCAGGTGCAGCAGGTGGTTGGTGGAGCCGCCGGTGGCATGCAGGCCGATCACGCCGTTGATGATCGCGCGCTCGTCGATGATGTGGCCCAGCGGCAGGTAATGGCTGCCCAGCGCACTGAGCCCGGCGACCCGGTGCACCACCTCGGCGGTGAGCGCGTCGCGCAGCGGCGTGTCCGGCGCAGTGAAGCTGGCGCCGGGCAGGTGCAGGCCCATGATCTCCATCAGCATCTGGTTGGAGTTGGCGGTGCCGTAGAAGGTGCAGGTGCCGGGCGCGTGGTACGAGGCCGCCTCCGCTTCCAGCAGCTCGGCCTTGCTCGCCTTGCCGTCGGCGAAGGCCTGGCGCACCTTCGACTTCTGTTCGTTCGGGATGCCGCTGGGCATCGGCCCCGACGGCACGAACGCGCCGGCCAGGTGGCCGAAGCTCAGCGCGCCGATCAACAGGCCCGGCACGATCTTGTCGCAGATGCCGAGGAACAGCGCGCCGTCGAACATGTCGTGCGACAGCGCGACCGCGGTGGCCAGCGCCACCACGTCGCGCGAGAACAGCGACAGCTGCATGCCGGCGCGGCCCTGGGTGATGCCGTCGCACATCGCCGGCACGCCGCCGGCGACCTGGGCGGTGACGCCGGCGTCGCGGGCGATCTGGCGGATCAGCGCGGGATAGCGCTCGTACGGCTGGTGCGCCGAGAGCATGTCGTTGTAGGCGGTGACGATGGCGAGGTTGGCGCGGTGGCCGTTGCGCAGCGCGGCCTTGTCCTCCGTGCCGCAGGCGGCGAAACCGTGCGCGAGGTTGCCGCAGGACAGGTGCCCGCGCTGCGGCCCGCTGCGGCCCACCGCGTCGATCCGCTGGAGGTAGGCCGCGCGCGTCTCGCGGCTGCGCTCGCGCAGGCGTTCGGTGACTTCGGCGACGATCGGATGCAACGTGCTCATGATTCATTCCGGGTGTGTAGGAGCGCACCTTGTGCGCGATCAGAGTTGCGGCGCCGCTGCTTCGCTGGCTTTTCGCGCACAGGGTGCGCTCCTACAGCGACGCTGGTTGTGGTGGTCAAGGACACCAGTACACCGCTACCGGCACGCGTTGCTGGGTCAGTACCGCGCGCACCGGGTAGTGCTGCGCCGCGCCCAGGCCGAGGCGCGCGTCGGCGAGCAGGTCGCGTTTCTTCTCGCCGGCCACCAGCAGGTACAGCGCGCGCGTTTCCAGCAGGGTCGGCAGGGTCAATGTGATGCGCGGCTCGCCCGCGCCGGGCGCATGCATCGGCAGCACGCGGGCCTGGCCGTCCGGGTCCAGCGCCTCGGCGAGGCGGTCGCCGCCGGGGAAGAACGAGGCGGTGTGGCCGTCGTCGCCCATGCCCAGCACCACCGCGTCGAACGGCAGCGGCAGCGCGTCGATGCGTGCGTCGGCGGTGGCCAGCCCGGCCTCGGGGGTGGCGTCGCCGGTGTACAGCGGCACGAAGGACGCCACGGCGGCGGCATGCTGCAGCAGCCGCGATTTCACCAGCCGCGCGTTCGAGCGCTCGTCGGTGTCCGCCACCCAGCGTTCGTCGACCAGGGTCACCTGCACCCGGGCCCAGTCGAGTTTCTCGTGCGAGAGGCGGTCGAAGAAATCCTTTGGCGTGCTGCCGCCGGAGACGGCCAGCACGGCGTGGCCGCGTTCGGCCAAGCCGCTGCGCAGACGTTCGGCGACGCGCTCGGCCAGCGCCGTGGCCTGCGTGCGACAATCGGTGAAGCTGTGCGTGGTGACGTTCAAGGGGGGATGCATGGTGGTGATGGCGCGCCGGTCGGTCGAGGGGCCGGCGCAGCTCTGGTGGCCAGGGGAAGTTCAGTCTGCCGCAGGCCGCTGCAGCGGCAGGTGAACCGGGTCATTCGCTGTCTTCGTTCCAGGTGCGGCCGTCGCGCTCGATCAGCGCCACGGCCGCGCTCGGCCCCCAGCTGCCGGCGGTGTACGGCCGCGGCGGTTCGCCGCTGTCGGCCCAGGCGGCGAGGATCGGGCCGGCCCAGCGCCACGCCGCCTCGACTTCGTCGCGGCGCATGAACAAGGTGGGGTTGCCGCGCACCACGTCGAGCAGCAGGCGTTCGTACGCATCGGGCTGCTGCACGCCGAATGCCTCGGCGAAGCTCATGTCCAGCGGCACGTGGCGCAGGCGCAGGCCGCCGGGGCCGGGGTGCTTGATGGTCAGCCACAGCTTCACGCCCTCGTCCGGCTGCAGCCGCAGCACCAGCCGGTTCTGCGACAAGGTGCCGGCGTCGGGGTTGAAGATCGAATGCGGCACCGGCTTGAAGGTCACCGCGATCTCCGACACCCGGCTCGGCAACCGCTTGCCGGTGCGCAGGTAGAACGGCACGCCGGCCCAGCGCCAGTTCGCGATCTCCGCCTTCAGCGCCACGAAGGTCTCGGTGTTGGACTTGCTGTTGCCCAGTTCTTCCGGGTAGCCGGGCACGCTGGCGCCCTCGGCCACGCCGGCGCGGTACTGGCCGCGCACGGTGAGCTGGGCGGCGTTGCCGTCGTCGATGGGCTTCAGCGAATGCAGCACCTTCAGCTTCTCGTCGCGCACCGCGTCGGGCGCCAGCGAGGACGGCGGCTCCATCGCCACCATGCACAGCAGCTGCAGCATGTGGTTCTGCACCATGTCGCGCAGCGCGCCGGCGCGGTCGTAGTAGGCGCCGCGATGGCCGACGCCCAGCGTCTCGGCCACGGTGATCTGCACGTGGTCGATGTGCGCGGAATTCCACAGCGGCTCGAACAAGGCGTTGCCGAAGCGCAGCACCAGCAGGTTCTGCACCGTCTCCTTGCCGAGGTAGTGGTCGATGCGGAAGGTCTGCGACTCGCTGAACACCTTGCCGACCGCGTCGTTGATCTGGTTCGCGCTGGCCAGGTCGCGGCCGATCGGCTTCTCCAGCACCACGCGCGAGGCGCCCTGGTTGAGCTTGTACTGGCCCAGCCGGGTGCAGATGTCGACGAACAGCTCCGGCGAGGTGGACAGGTAGAAAACCCGTATATGTCCGGGTTGTGCGCCGATGAGCGCGGCGAAGTCGTCCCAGCCCTCGTCCTTGCGCGCGTCCAGCGGGCGGTAGAACACCTGCTGCAGGAACACGTCCAGTTGCGCCGCCGCGCACACGCCGACCAGCGCCTCGCGCAGGTGCGCGCGGTAGCCGGCGTCGTCCAGCGCCTCGCGGGCGATGCCGACGATACGGCTGCTGGCCGGGATCTGGCCGTCGAGGAAGCGGTGGAACAGGGCCGGCAGCAGCTTGCGCACGGCGAGGTCGCCGGTGCCGCCGAAGATCACCAGGTCGAACGGTTCGACCGATTGGGGGGAAGCAGTCACGCAGTCACCTCGACACGATGCCGGATGGCGGGCAGTGGCGGATGGCCGGTCTTGCCCGGGGTCGCTATTGATCGTACCAGTGAAATACCAGACCGGCCACCGTTATGCATACGAATTCATCGAAAGCCTTCGCCCGGCCGTGCGAGTTGCCCCGATGATCGGCCGGTTTTACGTCATTACCGGGCGGCAGGCCGATGCCGGGGGCCGATATCCCCACGACCCGGCCCGGGTTCGGGCGCCGGAGCGCCGGTGGCAGACGATGGGGCTTGCGGTCACTGGTTCTGTATTGGTATGTTCGCCGGATGGAAACCGCCCTGGCCACCGAATACCGCCGCATCTGCCACGATCCGGCCGCGCACCAGCCGCTTGCCTACCTGCGCCTGCGGCAGGCGATCCGCAACATCGTCGAGCACCGCGACATCGAACCGGGCCACGCCCTGCCCAGCGAGCGCGACCTGTCGCAGGCGCTGAAGCTGTCGCGGGTGACCGTGCGCAAGGCGATCGCCGGCCTGGTCGAGGAGGGCCTGCTGACCCAGCGCCACGGCGCCGGCACCTTCATTGCCGAGCGCATCGTCAAGCCGATGTCGCGGCTGACCAGCTTCACCGAGGACCTGCGTGACCGCGGCCTGTCGCCGCGCTCGGAATTCTTCGAACGCGGCATCGGCGAGGTGACGCCGGAGGAGTCGATGGCGCTGAACCTGTCGCCCGGCTCGCTGGTGGTGCGGCTGCACCGCGTGCGCTACGGCCAGGACGAGCCGCTGGCGATCGAGCGCAGCGTGGTGCCGGCCAGCGTGCTGCCGGACCCGCACCTGGTGCGCGATTCCCTGTACGAGGCGCTGGAAAAACTCGACGCCCGCCCGCGCCGCGCGCTGCAGCGGCTGCGCGCGGTGTCGCTGAACGCGCAGCAGGCGCGGCTGCTCCACGTCGGGGTGGGCAGCGCCGGGCTGAACATCGAGCGGCGCAGCTTCCTCGACGACGGCCGCGTGGTCGAGTTCACCTGTTCCTGGTACCGCGGCGACATCTACGATTTCGTGGCCGAACTGCAGACCGACTGAAGGATCCCGATGGACGCCCGCGACACCCTGATGTACCAGGAAGCGCACGAATCGGCCGCGGTGGTCGCGCGCCAGTTCGCCGCCAACGAGGCGGTGGTGGGTGCGCTGGCGCGCGAGCTGCGCGCGCGGCCGCCGCGCTTCATCGTCACCTGCGCGCGCGGCAGCTCGGACCATGCCGCGGCGTACGCGAAGTACGTGTTCGAAACCCAGCTCGGCATCGTCACCGCGTCGGCCTCGCCGTCGGTCACCTCGGTGTACGCGGCCGAGCAGCAGTGGCAGGGCGCGCTGTTCATCGCGATCTCGCAGTCGGGCAAGAGCCCCGACCTGCTGCGCAATGCGCAGGCCGCGAAGATCGCCGGCGCGCGCGTGCTGGCGCTGGTGAACGTGGAGGATTCGCCGCTGGCGGCGCTGGCCGACACGGTGATCCCGCTGCACGCCGGGCCGGAGCGCAGCGTGGCGGCGACCAAGAGCTACATCGCCGCACTGGCCGCGGTGCTGCACCTGTGCGCCCGCTGGCGCGGCGACGGGGAACTGGGCGCGGCACTGCGCGCGTTGCCGGATGCGTTGCGTGCCGGTTGGGACGCCGACTGGTCGGCGCTGGTCGACGGCCTGGCTGCTGCGCACAACCTGTTCGTGGTCGGCCGCGGCTACGGCCTCGGCATCGCGCTGGAGGCGGCGCTGAAGTTCAAGGAAACCTGCGGCCTGCACGCCGAGGCGTTCAGCGCGGCCGAGGTGAAGCACGGCCCGATGGCGCTGGTCGGCCCGGATTTCCCGGTGCTGTGTTTCGCCCAGGACGACGACACCCTGGACGGCACGCTGGCGGTGGCGCGCGAATTCCGCGGCCGTGGCGCGCAGGTATTCGTGGCCGCGCCCGGGCTGCAGGGCGCCGGCACCTTGCCGGTGGCCGGCGGCCTGCCCGCGCTGTGCACGCCACTGCTGACCATCCAGAGCTTCTACCGCGCCGCCAGCGCCTTGTCGCTGCGCCGCGGCTTCAACCCCGACGTGCCGCCGCATCTCAACAAGGTCACTGAAACGGTCTGATCATGTAGGAGCGCACCCTGTGCGCGATGCTCTTTCGCCACGTGACGAAGAGCATCGCGCACAGGGTGCGCTCCTACAGTTCATCGCTTCCATGGGTCATCGCCATGCTTCACTCGCTCACCAACGCCCGCGTACTCACCCCTGATGGTTGGCGCAGTGACCTCGCCGTGCTGCTCGACGGCGGGTGCATCGCTGATCTGCTGCCGTTGTCCGACCCGCGCGTGCGCTCAGCGCCGCAGCACGATCTGCGTGGCGCCATGCTGCTGCCCGGCTTCATCGATGTGCAGGTCAACGGCGGCGGCGGCGTGCTGTTCAACGAGGCCCCCACGGTCGAGGCGCTGCGCCGGATCGGCGCGGCGCACCGGCGCTTCGGCACCACCGGCTTCCTGCCCACGCTGATCAGCGACCGCGTGGAGGTGATGCGTGCGGCGCTGGCCGCGGTGGAGCGGGCACTGGCCGAAGGCGTGCCCGGCGTGCTCGGCATCCACCTGGAGGGTCCGTACCTGGCGCCGGCGCGCAAGGGCGTGCACGACGCGAAATATTTCCACGCGCCGGGCCGCGACGAGCTGGCGCTGCTGTGCGCGCCGCACCGCGGCGTGCGGTTGATCACGCTGGCGCCGGACCAGGTGCCGCTGGCCGGCATCGGCGCGCTGGTGGACGCGGGGCTGATCGTCTGCGCCGGCCACACCGCGGCCGACTACGCCACCACCCGCGCCGCGCTCGATGCCGGCGTGCGCGGCTTCACTCACCTGTTCAACGCGATGACCCCGTTCGGCAGCCGCGAACCGGGCGTGGTCGGCGCCGCGCTGGAGGATGCCGGCAGCTGGTGCGGCATCATCGTCGACGGCCACCACGTGCATCCGGCCAGCCTGCGCGTGGCGATCGCCGCCAAGCCGCGCGGCAGGGTGCTGCTGGTCACCGACGCGATGCCGCCGGTCGGCGCGGCCGACCCGAGCTACGTGCTCAACGGCGAGACCATCACCGTGAAGGACGGCATCTGCCAGACCGCGCAAGGCGTGCTGGCCGGCTCCGCGCTGGACATGGCCACCGCGGTGCGCAACGCCGTGCAACTGCTCGGCCTGCCGCTGGACGAGGCGGCACGCATGGCCAGCACCTATCCCGCCGATTTCCTCGGCCTCGGCGAAAGCCGCGGCCGCATCGCCCCCGGCTATCGGGCCGACCTGGTGGCGCTGGACGACGAATACCGCGTGCAGCGCAGCTGGATCGGCGGCGTGGGCGATGCAGCGCCTTGAGCGCGGAAGCCGGTCGCGGTGTGGCGCGGCCGGCCAGCGCGTTTCGAGGTGGAGGGCCGCTGACCGGAAGCCGAATCGCGCTCCGCCATGGCGTGGAAGTCAGCGTGTTGGCGGCAGGGTGACTGCGGCGGCGTGTTGGAGCAGGACTGCGAACGCAGCGCCTGGAAACGGTTCCGGGCGGCGCACGGTATCCGGCGATCAAGATATCATCGGCAGATGAATTCCCAGGGTATTTCCACCGCAGCGGCCCGTCTTCGCCAGCAGGCGCGGGAATACATCAAGGCCGAACAGTTCGAGGCTGCGCAGACGGCCCTGGAGTCGCTTGTCCGGTTGGTGCCGCACGACACGGTCACCTGCATCGAGCTGTCCGACGTCATGTTCATGCAGGGGCAGGTGCGCGGCTCGACCGGTCCGCTGCTGCAGGCGTTGCAGCGGCTTCCCCGGGATGCCCCGCTGCTCATGGAACTGGCGCGGCGCCTGCTGGCACGGGGGGAAGTCCTGGGCGCGCGTGCCTGCCTCGATTTCCTTGCGCAGGCGCCCGAACCGCCGCCCGAGTTGCTGATCGCGCAGGCAAACCTGCGCTTTGCCCTCGGCGAAGTGCCGGTGGCGAAGAAGCTGGTGGACAGGGCCATGGCGGCCGGCGTCGATTCACCGGGTGAATATCACCTGCAGGCGATGCTGCTGCAGTTCAGCGGCGACATCGAGCAGGCCTGCAGGGTGCTGGAGAGCTGCCTGCAGCGCTGGCCGCACTTCGGCGATGCCGTGATGACGCTTGCCAACCTGCGCAAGCAGAAACCGGATGCGAATCTTCTCGGTTTCGTGCAGGAGCAGCTGCGGCGCCTGCCGGAAGACGGCAAGGATCTTCACGACAGGTTCGTGCGCGCCGAATTCGAATATGCGCGGTTCAAGGTGCTGGATGATCTGGGCCGGCATGAAGATGCGTGGCCGGCGCTGGCACGATGCAATGCGCTCATGCACCAGATCAATCCATACGATGCAGCGGCCGAGACGGCCGTCGTCGACGCGCTCATCGGTGCGTCCGGGGCGATCGGCAAGACGGACGCGGGGTCGTCCCCGATATACGAAGGACCGACGCCGATCTTCATCGTGGGGATGCCCCGTTCGGGCACCACCTTGCTCGACCGCATGCTGTCCAGTCATTCGGCCGTGGTTTCGGCCGGAGAGATCATCGACTTCTGGCGTCAGCTGCACTGGGTGGCGGACGTTCCCCCGGCGCGCGCACAAGGGTTGCTGAGGGCGATCCGGCGCAGCCCGGATATCGATTTCGGAGAGGTGGGCGCGCGCTACCTGAGGCAGACGCAATGGCGTGCGCAGGGACGCCGGTTCTATGTCGACAAGCTGCCGGCCAACATACAGATGGTCGCGTTCGTCCGTCGGGCCTTGCCGCATGCGCCGATCCTGCACATGGTCCGCGAGCCGATGGACACGTGCTTTTCCAATTTCAAGGCGATGTTCGGCAATATTTCCGCCTACAGCTACGACCTGCAGGCGCTTGCCCACTACTACGGGCAGTATGAGCGACTGGTGCGCCACTGGAGGGCCAGCCTGCCTGGCGCCATGCTCGATGTTTCGTATAACTCGCTGGTTCGCGATCCGGAAACCACGCTGCGCGAGGTGCTTCGGCATTGCGGCCTGGCGTTCGAGGCGGGCTGCCTGCAACCCGAACGCAATCCCGCGCCGGTGGCCACGCCGAGCAGCGCCCAGGTGCGCGAGTCCATCCATACGCGCGGCGTCGGCCAGTGGCGTCATTACGCGAAGCAGCTGGAGCCCCTGCGGCTGGCCATGGCGGCGAGCGCTTCCGCGGCATAGGGGTGTCGGTGTGGGCGTCCGCCCACTGCCCTTCGTTCGTGGTCACCGCGCGAATGCGCGGATGCACGTCGCAGCAGGTTTTCCCTGGTCCAAGAAAAAGCCACCGACCGCGAGGTCGGTGGCTTGAACTGGCCAATTTCAGCCGGTGTGGCTATCAGTAGTCGTACTGCACCGACAGACGCACCATGCGCGGCGGCTGCCAGAAGATCCCGTCGCCGTAGCTGTTGTTGATGTACACGGTGTTGACGCCATCGAAGGCAGCTTCGCCGGCCGGGTCGGTCTGCACCGCCTTATGCTGGTTCAACGCGTTGATGACGTCCAGGTTGAAGCCCAGCTTGTGGTCGGCGAACGCCGGCGCGTAATGCAGGCCGAGGTTGACCTGCTCGGTCCACGGGGTGTGGCCGGCCTTGCCCGGCGGGATGCGGACGCCGTGGCACCAGTGGTAGTTGCCGCTGCCGCCGCCGTTGTAGCCGGTCGGGTCGCCGGTACCGGTCGGGCCGTAGTAGCCCAGGCACTCCTTCGGCGTGCCCGACTGCGCCAGCAGCGTGCCGGACACCAGCCATTCCGGGGTGATCTGGTAGGCGCCGCGGAAGCGGATCTGGTGCTTGCGGATGTTGCTCAGCTCGCCGTCCTGGCCGTCCATCAGCTGCCAGGAATCCCAGTCTTCGGTCTTGGAGACGTCGGACTGGCCGAAGTCGGAACGCACCTGGCCCTCGGTGTTGCCGAAGCCGCGGCTGAAGGTGTAGTCCACGCGGCCCATCCACTTGCCGTCGAACGGATGCTCCAGGTACAGGTTCAGCGAACCGATCTTGCGCTTGACGCCGTTGATGTAGCCCCAGTCCTTCTGGTTCATCGACACCAGGACACTGCTGCCGCCGCCGTTCTTGTTGATCAGCATGGTGTTGGTCTGGCCCGGGTTGATCAGGCGGCAGTACGACGCACCGTAGAGCGAATCCGAGTAGTCGCCCGGATTCAGGCCCATGCTGGTCATCTTGGTGGCGATCTGGCCCGGCGAGCACTCGTCGTCGATCGCGGCCTTCAGATCGCGCCACGTCGCCTTGGCGCCGTAGGTCCAGCTGTCGTTGAACTTCTTGTCGAAGCCGAGGATGAACTCATCCACGTATTCCGGCTTCAGGTTGCGCGCGGTGACTTCCTGCGGGTTCTTGGGCAGGCCGAACTCGCCGTCGGGCGAAGACACTACCGGCTTGTAGTTCGGATCAAGAATCGGCGTGCCGTCCGGGTTGACACCGGTGTACTTGTACTTGGTGATGACATAGGTGGAGATGTTCGCCGCGCGCTCGGCCGCGTTGTCCGGCAGCGCGAGGTAGTAGCGGCCCACGTTGCCGTAAACCTTGAACGAGGAGTCGCCGTTCACGTCCCAGCTGGCGCCGATGCGCGGCTCCCACTGGTTCTTCTCGTCGACGAACGGCTTGCCCTGGTCGTTGTAGTTGGTGAAGTGGTCATTGCGCACGCCGATGTTCAGCAGCACGTTGGATGCCACCTGCCAGTCGTCCTGCAGGTAGTACGCCTTCTGGGTCATGCGCATGCTGGTGGCCCAGCCGATCTCGCGCTTGCGCACGATGTTGCCGGGGTAGTAGCGCCAGTAGTAGTTGATCGACGGGTTGAACGGGTTGGTCTGGTCCGGGCCCTGGTGGCTGGCCGCATAGGTCATGTTGTCGATGCCGACCGCCAGGTCGTGGTCACCCAGCTTGTAGTCGAAGTCGACGCGCAGGCCATGGGTGTTGTTGCTCGCCTTCGGTGAGGTCCAGCTGGTGTTGGTCTGGGCGTTGACGATGCCGTTTGGCCCCGTACCCGGCGGCAGGAAGGCCGGATTCTGGTTGTAGGGACGGGAAATGAAGGGCAGCGGGCTGGTGTTGGCGTAGACCACCGGATCCTGGAAGTTGGCCTTGCCGTACAGGATGCTCAGCGTGGCCGCATCGGTGATGTAGCTGGTGAAGTGGCCGAGATAGAACTGGGCGTTGTCCTTGGTGACGTCGTTCTTCGTCACGAAGGCGCCGGACTTCAGCGTGTTGTAGTCGAACTTGTAGGTCGACCCTGCGCCGGTGCGGGAATGGTTTTGCAGCGCCGTCAGCTCGAGGATGTTGCTGTCGGTGATGTTCCAGTCCAGCTTGCCGTAGAGCTTGGTGTTCTGATCCCGGTTGTACTGGACCTTCTGGGCGGCTGCGCTTTCCACGTTGTTGGACTGCGTCTTGTCAGTCTCTGCCGCCAGGAACATGAACAGCTTGTCCTGGATCAGCGGGCCACCGACATAGGCCGAGTAGATCGTCTCCCACTGCTTGTTGTCGGCGCGGTACTGGTTCAGCGTGCCCGGCTTCTTCGGGTCTTCCAGCTGGAAATGAGTCAACCCGTCAGGGCTGTTGGGGTTGGCGATCGACGCGGGAACGGTCGGATGGCCATAACGGTTGTTGACCGGGGTTCCCTCGAGGAAGCGCGGCTGCCAGACCACCTGGGCGCCGAAGTGCCATTCGTTGGTGCCGCGCTTGCCGATCTGGTTGATCACGCCGCCGTCGGAACGGCCGTACTTGGCGCTGTAGCCGCCGGTCAGGGTTTCCTGCTGGTCGATCGCGCCGTAGGGCAGCTGGAAGCCGCCGATGTTCTTGTACGGTTCGCCGGTGTTGTAGCCGTTCACGTAGTACGCGTTCTCGGACACGCTGGAGCCGCCGAAGGAGACCGCGTTGCCGAAGAAGCTGCTGCCCTTGACCGTGCCCGGCGCCAGCAGCGCGATGGACTCCGCGTTGCGGGTGACCGGCAGCTTGCGCAGGTCGGCGGCGGTGATGACGGTGCTGGAGTTGACGCTGCTGACGTCGATGGACGGCAGCGCGCTGGCGGTGACGCTCAGCGTGCCCAGCTGGGTGACGTTCTGCGAGGCCGCCTCGAAGGTCACCGAGGTGCCGCCGCCGGGAGAGATCGCTACCTTTTCGCGGGTGCCGACCACCGTGCCGCCCTTCTTCAGGGTGACGGTGTAGGTCCCTACCGGCAGGTTGTTCAGCGAGAAGCGGCCGGCGCTGTCCACCGCGACTTCACGCGACACGCCCGACGAGTTGCTGGCGGTCACGGTTTCGCCGGCCGCCACGGGCGCCTGGCCGAAGATCGAGCCCGAGGTGGACTGCGCCATGGCGACGCCGCCGAGGCTCATGCTGAGCGCCACGGCGAGCGCGGTGTGGCGCCAGTTCGGATTATGGATTTTGTTGGAACGGCTCATAAGCAACGTATCTCCCCAGATTGAAAGCCCGCAGGCCAAATGGCGTAACCCGAACAGTCCATCGGACAGCGATCCGATGCATGCTGGCAGCCGGTTACTGATGTCGTGCAGGCAACCTCACGTGCCGAAGCTTGTATTCGCGGTGTCCAGCGACCTGCTCGCCGAACATAAAGCGGCGTAAACGCCGGCGTCAATGAAATGTTTATAGGTTTTTTACTAATAGTAAATAATTACGATGGATGACCACATAATCAGCAATAAATTGCGATTTCAATTACAAGATCCTGCGCTTTGCTCGGCAATCGTGTAATAAAGACGATAATTTGAAGTTGCGGAATCAAGTCGGGGGACGAACCCTTAACGCAGCGCCCCGATTGCGCGAGTGGCATCCCGGCGCTAGAGTTGCGCGGTTCAGGTGTCCCGGCGGCGTTACGCTCACGGGATGAAACGGGAAGCCGGTGCGCCGTGCGCTACGCACTGCAAGGCCGGCGCTGCCCCCGCAACGGTAAGCGAGATCCACGAACGGCGAATGCCACTGTGCGATGCACGGGAAGGCGCCGCTCGCGGCCTGCGGATCGCCGCAGGCCACTCGCCAGCCCGGAGACCGGCCCGAACGATTCCTGGTGGCTCGCGGTGGGCGAGGCCGAACCACGTGTCGGTCGATCCTGCCAGCCCGTCGTTCCGTCTTCCCTCCGCATCCGCCGCCATCTCATCGAACACGTGAGCCGCGCGCGGGTGCGCGGTACAGAGAGGAACGGATATGAAGAAGACCCTGCTGGCAGCGGCCCTGCTCAGCTGCACGATGGCCGCCCAGGCGGCCGACCAGAACGAGGCGGCGCCGCTGGCCCCGGTGATCGTCACCGCCACGCGCACCGCGATCACCGCCGACGATGCGCTGTCCTCGGTGACCGTGCTCACCCGTGCCGACATCGAGCGGCTGCAGCCGGTTTCGGTGTCCGACCTGATGACCGGCCTGCCGGGGGTGACGTTCGCCCAGACCGGCGGCCTCGGCGAGCAGACCTCGCTGTTCCTGCGCGGCACCAACTCCACCCATACCTTGCTGCTGGTCGACGGCGTGCGGGTGGGCTCGGTCAGCGCCGGGCTGGCGGCGTTCGAGCAGATCCCGGTGGAGCAGATCGAGCGGATCGAGATCGTGCGCGGCCCGCGTTCGAGCCTGTACGGCGCCGACGCGATCGGCGGCGTGATCCAGATCTTCACCCGTCGCGGCTCGCACGATGGCGGCCTGCAACCCTCGTTCAGCGTCACCACCGGCAGCAACAAGCTGCTGAGCGGGCAGTTCGGCCTGTCCGGCGGCGACCAGCATGCCTGGTACAACCTCGGTGTGGGCGCGCTCCACACCCGCGGCATCAACGCCTGCCGCATCGGCGCCGCCGAGGCGTTCGCCGGCTGCTATACCGACGAGCCGGACCGGGACGGCTACCGCAACAAGAACCTCAGCGCGAACGCCGGCTACCGCTGGGACAACGGCGCAGAGCTGGGCGGCACCTGGCTGCGCAACCTGGGCGAGATCCATTACGACGGCAGCTACCAGAACCGCAGCCGCACCGTGCAGCAGGTCGCCGGCAGCCACCTCAGCTTCAACCCGCTGCAGGCCTGGAAGACCACGCTGAGCGTGGGCCAGAACCTGGACCGCTACGACAACTACGAGAACCAGGCCTTCGTCGGCTACATCTATTCGCGGCGCAACCAGGCGTCGTGGCAGAACGACATCAGCCTGGCCAGCAACCAGCTGCTCACGCTCGGCGTCGACTGGCAGGGCGAGCACATCGACAGCGACACCGGCTTCCTCGCCAGCCACCGCAGCGACACCGGCAGCTACGCGCAGTACCAGGGCACGTTCGGCCGCAACGAAGTGGCACTGTCGGCGCGGCGCGACCACAACAGCCAGTTCGGCAACCACAACACCGGCGCGGCGGCGTGGGGCTATCACTTCGATGACGGCCTGAAGCTGTCCGCCAGCTACGGCAGCGCGTTCCACGCACCGACCTTCAACGACCTGTACTACCCGTACGGCAGCGGCAACCCGAACCTGAAGCCGGAGAAGTCGCGCAGCGCCGAGCTGGGCCTGAGCCAGCAGCTGACCGGCTGGAACTGGGCGGTGAACGCCTACCAGACCCGCATCAGCCAGCTGATCGCGCTGGACGCCAACTACTACCCGTCCAACATCAGCAAGGCGCGCATCCGCGGCGTGGAAGGCCAGCTCGGCGCCAACCTCGCCGGCTGGCAGCTGCAGGGTTACCTGACCTGGCTGCAGCCGCGCAACGAGGACGGCGGCGCGAACGACGGCAAGGTGTTGCCGCGCCGGCGCGAGCGCACCGCACGGGTGGACCTGGACCGCCGCTTCGGCGCCTTCGGCGTCGGCGCCACCGTCTTCGCCGCCGCGCACGGCTTCGACGACGCGGCCAACCGGCACCGGCTCGGCGGCTATGCCACCACCGACCTGCGCGCCAGCTGGCATTTCGCGCCGGACTGGCAGGTGGAGGCGCGCCTGGCCAACGTGTTCGACCACCACTACGAGACCGTGTGGTACTTCAACCAGCCCGGTCGCAGCGCGTTCCTGACCCTGCGCTACAGCCCCGCCGCGCGCTGAGCTCCCGCCGTACCGCGATCACCCCGGGTCTTCGCCGGGGCGATCCCCCTGCCTTCCGGCACGGGTGGACTTCAGGCACATTCGCCGCTTGCCGGCGACTGGCATAAAGCCGGCATGATGAATGGAACTCTCGCCCCGGCCGCACCTTCGCCACGCGCGTACGCGTCGTGCGCATCCGGCGTGCGGCGCCTGCGGCTATGCTTGAGAGCCACGGAAGCGCCATGAACATTTTCGCCCCATTGATCCGCCGCCCGGTCGGCACCTCGCTGCTCGCGCTCGGCCTGATACTGGCCGGGCTGTGGGCGTACCTGTTGCTCGGCGTGGCCGCCTTGCCGTCGCTGGATTTCCCCGGCGTCTACGTGGCGGCCAACCAGCCCGGGGCCAGCGCGCAGACCATGGCGAACACCATCCTGGCGCCGCTGGAGCGGCACCTGGGCCGCATCCCCGGCGTCGACGAGATGTACGGCAACGCCAGCGAGGGCTCCGCCTCGGTGATGGTGCGCTTCACCATGAGCCGCACCGCCGACAGCGCCGCGCGCGACGTGCAGGCGGCGATCAACGCGGCCGCGGTCGACCTGCCCAGCGGCATGCCGACGCCGCCGCAGTACTTCAAGTTCGACACCTCGCAGATCCCGATCCTGTTCCTCACGCTGACCTCCACCGGGCTGCCGCAGGACCAGTTGTTCGACCTCGCCGACACCATGCTCAAGCCCGCCGTGGCGCAGATCGGCGGCGTGGCGCAGGTGCAGGTGTTCGGCGGCACGCCGCACTCGGTGCGGATCGAGCTGGACAACAACGCGCTGGCCGCCAAGGGGCTCACCACCAATGACGTGGCCAATGCGCTGCGCGCGGCCAACGTCACCTCGCCGCAGGGCACGCTGAGCAACGGCCGCACCCAGATGACGGTGAGCGCCAGCGACGGCCTGCAGACGCCGGCCGAGTTCGCCCGCCTGCTGATCTCGGTGAAGAACGGCACGCCGGTGCGCCTGTCCGACGTGGCGCGGGTGTACGGCGGCCAGCAGGACGAGTACCAGGCGGCATGGTTCAACGGTGCGCGCACAGTGGGCCTGCAGATCAGCAAGCGGCCGGAGGCGAATGCGGTGGCCACGGTGGAGGCGATCCGCGCCAGGCTGCCGCAGCTGGGCGCGTCGCTGCCGTCGAACGTGACGATGTCGGCGGTGTTCGACCTCACCCAGACCACCAAGTCCGCGCTGCACGAGGTGCAGGTGGCGCTGCTGATCTCGATCGCGATGGTGGTGCTGGTGATGCTGGTGTTCCTGCGCCGGCTGCGCCCGACCCTGATCGCCACCTTGAGCGTGCCGCTGTCGCTGGCCGGCGCGTTCGTGGTGATGTGGGCGCTGGGCTACACGCTCAACACCCTGTCACTGGTGGCGCTGGTGCTGTGCATCGGCTTCGTGGTGGATGACGCGATCGTGGTGATCGAGAACATCGTGCGCCACATGGAGCGCGGCGAGCCGCCGATGCAGGCGGCGCTCACCGGCGTGCGCGAGATCGGCTTCACGGTGATCTCGATCACCCTGTCGCTGGTGGCGGTGTTCGCGCCGCTGCTGTTCGGCAACAACATGCTGGTGATGCTGCTGCGCGAGTTCTCGGTGACGCTGGCCGCCGCGGTGGTGATCTCGGCGCTGGTCTCGCTCACGCTCACCCCGGCGCTGTGCGCCTACCTGCTGGAGCACGAGCCGGCGATCCGCAGGCCGCCGGGCCGGCTCGAGCGCGCGGTGGAGAACTTCGACCGCCGCCTGCTGCGCATCTACGAGCGGGCGCTGGACTGGGCAATGCACCACCGCCGGATCATGCGCTGGCAGCCGCTGACCCTGCTGCTGCTCACCTTCGCGCTCGGCTTCGCGGTGGCGAAGACCGCCGGCGGCACCTTCATGCCGCAGGAGGACACCGGCCAGCTGCAGGTCGACATCCGCGCCGACGCCAACATCTCGCCAGACCGGCTGGCCGAGCGGGTGCAGCACGTGGCGGCGCTGATGCAGGCCGACCCGACCGTGCTGGACCTGCTCACCATGCTCGGCCGCAACGGCGGCGGCGACGGCGCGGTGGGCAACGCGGCGCAGATGTTCGTCGACCTGAAGCCGCGCGGCAGCGGGCCGGAGCAGCGCCACGAGAACATCAAGCAGGTGATCGAGCGGCTGTCGAAGCAGTTCGACCGCCTGCCCGACGTGAAGGTGTCGGTCAGCCCGGTGCAGTTCCTCGGCGGCGGCGGCAGCGGCGACGGCGGCGGCCAGTACGAATTCCAGCTGGTCAGCAGCAATGGCGGCGACCTGCAGCCGTGGACGCTGAAGATGGTGCGGCAGATGCGCACGATCAAGCAGTTCCGCGACGTCAGCAGCGGCTTCGACCAGGTCGGCAAGCAGCAGCTGCTGAAGATCGACCGCGAGGCCGCCGGGCGCCTGCACGTGGGCATCGGCACGATCGACTCGGCGCTGTACAACGCGTTCGGCCAGCGCCAGGTGTCGCAGATCTATTCCGACATCAACCAGTACGCGGTGGTGCTCAGCACCGGCGCGGCGCAGAGCGTGAGCGCCGAGTCGCTGCTGAACGTGCGGGTGCGCAACGAGCAGGGCCGGATGATCCCGCTGTCCGCGCTGGCGAAGATCGAGCCGAACATCAGCCCGCTGCGGGTGCGCCACCACAACCAGCTCGAAGCGGCCACGATCAGCTACAACCTGGCCAAGGACGTGCCGCAGGACCTCGGCGTGAAGCTGGTCGAGCAGGCCGCGTACGCGGTGGGGCTGCCGGCCGGCATGCGGGTGGATTTCACCGGCGCCAACCAGCGCCTCAAGCAGGCCCAGTCCAACGGCATGGTGCTGCTGCTCGGCTCGATCCTGGCGATGTACATCGTGCTGGGCATCCTGTACGAAAGCCTCGGCCATCCGCTGACCATCCTCTCCACCCTGCCGGCCGCCGGCGCCGGCGCGTTCCTGGCGATGCTGGTGACCCAGACGCAGATCTCGATGATGGCGATCATCGCGATCCTGATGCTGATCGGCATCGTCAAGAAGAACGCGATCCTGATGGTCGACTTCGCCCTGGTCGCCGAGCGCGAACGCGGGTTGCCCGCGCCGGAGGCGATCCGCGAGGCGGCGCTGGTGCGCTTCCGCCCGATCACCATGACCACCCTGGTGGCGATGGGCGCCGCGCTGCCGCTGGCGATCGGCTTCGGCATCGGCTCGGAGATGCGCCAGCCGCTCGGCATCGCCATCGTCGGCGGCCTGCTGGTGTCGCAGCTGCTGACCCTGCTCAGCACGCCGGCGATCTACCTGTGGAACCACGACCGCAAGATCCGCAAGGCGGCGCGCAAGGAACGGCGCGCGGAGAAGAAACGGCTCAAGGCGTTGGGCAAGCCCCAGACGGCGTAAGCCTGCGGGCCGGGTTCATTGGGCAGACGCTTCGTAGGGCGGGCACCGCCCGCCGGCTCGGGATGTATGGCAATAGCGGAGCAGGAGCGGCGGGCGGTCTCCGCCCTGCGCCGCCTGAAGCGTTGAAGTCCAACGCCACCTGATCAACGAACTCATTCCCCCGGGAAGGCGTGAGGCGTGTCGTGGCCGAGGTTTTTGCAATTCCCTTTAGCCCGCCCCGGCCGCCGCCGGCCGCGCCGCGCCGATGCTCCGCAGTGCCGGACTGGTCATGCAGGCGAGGGCGATCGCGCTCAGCGTCAGTCCCGCCGCGGTGAACAGGGTCGCCAGCGAAACCACCTTCAGCAGGCTGCCGGCGATGGCGGCCGCCATCGGGCCCAACCCCATGAAGGTGAACATCAGCACGCTCATGGTGCGGCCCATCATCTCCGGCTCCACGCGGCGCTGGATCCAGCTGACGATGGCGATCTGCGCGATGCCGGCGAGCACGCCGGTGCAGGCCAGCAGCACGGCACCGGCGAAGGTCGAGTGCACCAGCGCCATCGTGGCCAGCGCCAGCCCGGCGAGGCTGTCGATGCCCAGCACCATCAGGCCGAGCCGGCCGCGCACCAGTCGGGTGGCGATGCCGGAGAGGGCGCTGCCCAGCAGCATGCCGCCGCCGTTCGCGGTCATCAGGATACCCAGCGACGCGGCGCCCAGGTCCAGCCGGGTATCGGCCAGCACCGGCAGGCCGACCTGGATCGGGCCGCCCACGAACACCGATACCACGGCGGCGTAGAGGATGAACGCGCGCAGCGGCAGGTCGGCCCAGATGTTGCGGATGCCGCTGGCGACATTCGCCAGCACGCTGCCGACCGGTGCCTTCGGGTGATGGTCGCTGTGGATGCGGATCAGCATCAGCGAGCCGAGCGAAAACAGGAAGCTCACCGCATCGATGCCGAAGGCGAGCCCGAGCCCGGCGGCATCGGCCACGCCGTTGCCATGGCCCCCATGCGCGCCGACGCTGATCAGCAGGCCGGCGATCGCCGGGCCGACGATCATGCTCAGCTGGCGCGTGCCCATGAACAGCGCGTTGGCCGGCTGCAGCTGCTGCGGCGGGATCAGTTGCGGCAGGATCGCCGAGCCCGCCGGATAGGCGAACGCGGTGGACAGGCCGATGCCCAGCGCGAGTGCGTAAACCATGCCCATCCCGATCGCCCCGGCCAGCACCAGCACGGCGAGCAGGCTGACCAGCAGCGCGTTGACCGCGCGCGCGCCGAGCAGCACCCGCCGCGGCGACATGCGGTCCACCACCGCGCCGCCGATCAGCATGAACGCGGCACGCGGCAGCGCCATCGCCGCCAGCACCAGGCCGAGCGCGGCCGGGTCGCCGGTGAGTTTCAGCACCAGCCATGGCAACGCCACCAGGGTGAACTGGTCGCCGATCGCCGAGATCGTGCTGCCGCCGAACAGCAGGCGGAAGTTGTGGTTGGCAAACAATGAACCGGGCGGGATGGACGGCATCGGGTGATCCTCGGGCGCAGCGCGCGGGCTGGGTTGCAGGGGAAAATCGTGTCGGGACAGGGTCGGTTGCCGTGGGCAGGATCAGTCGGCTTCCGCCTGCGCGTCCCAGGCCAGCGCGGCGAGTCGGCGCAGATGGTCGCGTACGTCCGCCGGCCAATGATCGGTCAGGCGGATGAAGCCCGCACGCTCGCCACGCCAGAATGCGCGCGCGGCCTCCTCGTAACCTGCCAGGTCGCCGGCCAGCACGCGCATGCTGCGGTCGGCCGCTTCCGCCGCCTGACGGGCGCGTCCCTTGGCGTCGCCGCCGCGCGCGGCCTGTTCCACCAGCCGCCGCAGCACCGCCGAGGCGCCATCCGGCTGCTGCGCCAGCCAGTCCCAGTGACGCGGCAGCAGGGTGACTTCGCGCGACACCACGCCCAGCTTCGGCCGGCCGGGACCGCGCGGGATGGTCTCCAACGAAGCGCCCTGCAGCCGCGCCAGCATCTCGTCCGGTGTGCCGCGAAAATCGATTTCCACCGGCAGGCCGCTGGCGTCGTCGAGGACCAGCAGTGACCCGGCAGCGCCCGCGTCCAGCGCCCGTCTGGCCGCCAGCGCTACCTCGGCGAGCGGGCCGGAAGCGAGCAGGCGGTGATGATCGAACGCGGTGCAAGGGCGGTTGGCATCGGGCCGCATGATTTATCCGGGCAAAAATCTGGAGTGGATATTACCCGGGTTAAACAACGTGTCAATAATACCCGGGTGAAATGGCGTCCCTGTCTCCCGTCATGGCTCTCTCCGCCGCCCCGGCTTGCTATGGTGGCCCCTTTCCGCCGAAGAACGGACGAAGCCCATGCGACTGCGCCCGGCCGCCTTGCTGGCCACCCTTACCCTCCTCGCCGCCGCGCCGGCCCCGCTGCCCGCGGTGGCGGCCGAACTGACCATCCCGCCGATCCCGTACCACCAGCGCACCCTGCCGAACGGCCTGCAGGTGCTCAGCGTGGAGGATCACGCCAGCCCGAACGTGGCGGTGCAGGTGTGGTACCACGTCGGCTCGAAGGACGACCCGCAGGGGCGTTCCGGCTTCGCGCATTTGTTCGAGCACCTGATGTTCAAGAGCACGAAGCACATGCACGCCGAGCAGTTCGACCGGTTGACCGAGGACGTCGGCGGCGCCAACAACGCCTCCACCGGCGACGACGTCACCAACTACTTCGAGGTGGTGCCCAGCAACCACCTGCAGACCCTGCTGTGGGCCGAGGCCGAACGGCTGTCCAACCTCAACGTGGACGAGGCGAACTTCAAGTCCGAGCGCGCGGTGGTGCAGGAGGAATACCGCCAGAGCGTGCTGGCCAACCCGTACGGCAAGCTGTTCAACGCGATCGACCCGCACTCGTACGCCGCGCATCCGTACAAGCGCCCGACCATCGGCAGCATCGAGGACCTGGATGCGGCCTCGCTGCAGGACGTGATCGATTTCCACCGGACCTTCTACCGGCCCGACAACGCCACCCTGATCGTCGCCGGCGACTTCGACCCGAAGCAACTCGACGCCTGGGTGGACCAGTACTTCGGCTGGATCCCGAAACCGGCCGCGCCGATCCCGCAGGTCACCGCGCAGGAACCGAAGCGCAAGAAGAACCTGCGCTACACCGTCACCAGCGAGACCGCGCCGCTGCCCGCGGTGGCGCTCACCTGGCTGCTGCCGCCGGCGTCCGACACGGCTGACAGCATCCCGCTGCAGGTGGCCGCCGCGCTGCTCTCGCAGGGCGATTCCTCGCGGCTGTACCAGTCGCTGGTGTATCGCCATCAGGTTGCCCAGCGGGTCGGCGCCGATGCCGACGGCCGGGTCGGCCCGGGCCTGTTCACCGCCTACGCGATCCTCGCCAGCGGCCACCAGCCGGCCGAGGCGGAGAAGCTGCTGCACGAGGAGATCATCTGGCTGGCGACCCAGCCGATCCCCGCCGCCGAACTGGACAAGGTGAAGACCCAGCTGCTGACCGGCGAGCTGAAGCAGCGGCAGACCGCGCAGGGCCTGGCGTTCGCGCTGGGCCGCGCGGCGCTGATCGACGGCAGCCCGGAACACGTCAACACCGACCTGGCCGCGTTGCAGAAAGTCACCGAACAGGACGTGCACCGGGTGTTGCAGAAGTACGTGACCGGCGCGCGCAGCGTCACCATCGACTACCTGCCGCAGGCCGCCAAGGGAGCGACGGAATGAAGAGCGACGAAATGAGCCGCCGGAAGAACACCTGCCGTCTGGCCGTCTTTACGGCCGTCATGGTCGCCGCCGGCAGCGTGCTGGCGGCTGATTTTCCCGCCACGCCGCCCGCGCCCGGTCCCGCGCCGGTGCTGAGCGTGCCGACGCCGGTGACGCAGACGCTGGCGAACGGCCTGCAGGTGGTCAGCGTGCGCCGCGCCGGCCTGCCGCTGGTCACCGCGCAGCTGGTGCTGCGCAGTGGCGGCGAGATGGACCCGCCGCCGCTGGCCGGCCTGGCCGACCTCACCGCGAGCCTGCTGACCAAGGGCGCGGCCGGCAAGACCGCGCCGCAGATCGCCGCCGCCGCCGAGGCGCTGGGCGGTTCGCTGGATGCCGCCGCTGGCTGGGACCAGAGCGCGGTGGGCATCACCGTGACCACGCCGAAGCTGCCGCAGGCGCTGGAGCTGCTGGCCGAGGTGGTGCGCCGGCCGGACTTCAGCGCGGCCGAGCTGAAGCGGGCGCAGGCGCAGGCGATCGACGACCTGCGCCTCAGCCTCAGCCGACCGACCGCGCTGGCCTCGCTGGCGGCCAGCCGCGGCGTGTTCGGCGAAGGCGCGTATGGCCATTCGCGTGCCGGCACGCCGGCCTCGCTGGCGCGGATCAGCCGCGCCGACGTGCAGCGGCTGCACGCGGCGCTGTACCGGCCGGACAACGCGATCCTGGTCCTCGCCGGCGACGTCACCCCGGCGCAGGCGCAGCAGCTGGCGCAGGCCAGCTTCGGCGATTGGTCGAAGCCGGCCACGCCGCTGCCGGCCAGGCCGGCGGGCAAGGCCGCCAGCCAGCTGCCGGCGGTGGTGCTGATCGACCAGCATGGTGCCGGCCAGGCCGGCGTGGTCGCGGCGCATGCCGCGCCGCCGCGCGGCGATGGCGACTACTACGTGGGCACGGTCGCCAACGCGGTGCTCGGCGGCTCGTATTCGGCGCGATTGAACGAGGAGATCCGCATCAAGCGCGGCCTCTCCTACGGTGCCGGCAGCCGGCTGCAGCCGCTGCGCGACGCCGGCTTGTGGCTGGCCTCGGCGCAGACCAAGAACCCGTCCGCGGCGCCGGTGGTCGAGCTGATGCTGGGCGAGTTCAAGCGGCTGGGCGACACGCGGGTTTCCGCCGAGGAACTGGCCGCGCGCAAGGCCACCCTGATCGGCGGCTACGGCCGCAGCCTGGAGACCACCGCGGGGCTGGCCGAACAGGTCGGCGAGTTGGCGGTGTACGGCGTGCCGCTGGACGAGATCGGCCGGTACATCGCCAAGGTGCAGGCGGTGACGCCGAAGCAGGTCGAGAAGTACGCGGGCAGGCATCTGGCGGCCGGCGCCGGCACGGTGGTGGTGGTCGGCGACGCCGCGCAGTTCGCCGCGGACATTCGCAAGGCGCATCCGCAGGCCACGCTGCTGGAGTCGACCACGCTGGACCTGGACAGCCCGACCCTGCGGCCGGCCAGCGGCAAGTAGTTCCCCGCCCTTGCGGTGACATCCGGACCCCGGCCCTCGTGCCGGGGTTTTTACATCGCCAGCGCAACAATCCGTTGCCGAAATCGACCCGTGGATGTACTCCTCGCGGCGGGTTTTATTTCGTAAACTATGCGGTGCAATAAATAACCACCTTCCCCGAGGTCCCCGCATGTCCCCACGTCATCTGACCCGCAGCGCCATCGTCCTGGCGCTGCTCACCGCCGCCCTGCCGGCCGCCGCCACACGGTTCGAAGTGCAGGCGGGCCGCAGCTACATGGACGTCCACGGCGCGAACACCGCCTTCGTCGAGGCCATCTTCGCGCCGCAACCGTTCGGCAACACCCGCCTGACCTGGTCGCCGGATGTCTCGCTGGGCTGGATCGACGGCCGCCGCCTCGCGGCCAATGCCAATGGCGACCGCTACACGACGCGCGATTCGGTCGCCCTGCTTGCCGCCGGCGCGCGCTTCCACCTGGGCGATGCCGGCGACTGGTACCAGCCGCTGTTCTTCAGCGAGCAGCTCGCCGCCACCAACCACATCACCCACGCGCTCTCCAGCCACTACCAGTTCGTCAGCACGCTGGGCTGGCAGGCGAAACACTTCAGCGTGGCGATCCGGCATGTTTCCAACGGCGGCCTGCACCGCCCGAATACCGGCGAGACGATGGCCCTGGTCGGCGTCGCCTTCGACATCTGAAGCTTTCGCCATGCACCTGCGCGGGGGGGGCAAAAAGGGGGATC